>JANOBO010000083.1:0-10362 GCA_031411695.1 Verrucomicrobiaceae bacterium | reverse complement strand
GATTTCCGTCTCCGCCTTTGCCTCCGTCGTGGTTGCGGCAGTGGAGGCGTCTTGCATTTCGCTTCTAGACGGGCTCACTGTCGGAGTCCGCTCAGCGGGCGGCTCATCCTGAACACGCTTCACTTCGGGTTCCGTCTTCGCTTTCGCGAATGTCGAGGGTCTTGCCGGGGCGTAGCGCTTCTTCGACGCAGTCGTCGTTCGGGTAGAAGCAACTGATGCGAAAGTCGCTGGCGCTTTTGCCTTTGTCTTCGCGGACTTTACCTTCGGCTCGGCTTTCGCAGAAGGCGGAGGCGATTTGGGTGCTTCGTCAGCCGCATCCTTGGGCGGCGTCACATACACCGGCGCATGCCCGCTGGATGGCACCACACGCTCAGGGGAGCGTGGCGGCGCATCGAGGCTGTAAGTCTGCGACGTAGCGTCGCCAGCGGGCTGGTAATAATAGGGCGTTTGATATTCCGAAGGCGCAGGCTCACCGTAGAATCTGCGTCGAATGAAGTCACCCACATGCAGGCCGGTGTTCCGGATGCGTTCCAATGGCGATGGCGGCCGCGTCGGGTGATAGGTTGCGGCATACTGCGGCCTGCGGGAATCAAACGCTCCCTGCCCGTGTCCGATGCTTTCGTGAGCGAGGATGATCGAGAGGCAGAGGGTCAGCCTGACGGTTGGTGATGGCAGATGGATGCGTTTCATGGGGAGATTGAATTTTATTAAGATTTGTTAAGTTTCGGGTCAACTCAAGCGCTATTTCGGTTTTCTCCCGGCCCCAACATTTCATGCGCGAAGAGTATCCCGACTCACGGCGCGCGAGACGGAGCACATCGACGGCTTTCTTTCCTACATCATTCAATAAATCTCCCACACGCTCGTCCAGGGCGGTGGCAGCGCGTGTCATCTGGGCAACCCTGCGCCCGCGCTGATCAGAGCCGATGCCACAATCCGCGCATGAGAAAACTGGCGAGGACGAGGCTCTTGCGGAGCGGATGAAGTCGCACGCGTTGCGTCAGCACCGGAAAATCCAGCCGCCTGATTTTCTCCAAAATCTCGCTGTAGATCTGTCCCATCATCCGCGCGGCGATCAGTTTGCCCTTGTCTTCCTTCGGCATTTGGGATGCGGCTGTGTCAAAATATCGACGCGCGTGGTCGTGCATCGAGCGCATCAGCGCCGCGGAACGCTCGTCACGCCTCCCTTCAAGAATCTGCCGCTCGGTCACGCCATGGCTGTGCAGTTCAGCCAGCGGCAGGTAAATGCGCCCGGTATCGCGCGCGTCCTGCCCCACATCGCGCAAGATGTTTGTCAGCTGAAGAGCGTAGCCGAGGTTCACCGCGTAATCTTTGCTGGCCGGACTCTTGCAGCCGAAGATCTCGATGCTGACCAGACCCACCACCGACGCCACCTTGTAGCAATAAGCCAGCAGCGCATCCAGTGTCTCGTAGCGGTTCGTGTCCAGATCGCTCGCCACGCCGTCGATGATCTCCAAAAGCAATTCCGGGCTGAAGCCATGCTTCCCCGGCAGCGCGATCACTTCGGCTAGCACGGGATGCAAGGAGCCGTCGCGCGCGAGGATCGCCTCCTTCCATCTGCCTAGCTCTTCACGCCGCGCTGCCACCGTCGCGGCCGCGTCATCGGCGATGTCATCGACCAGACGGCAGAAGGCATAAAAAGAAATCATGTCCCTCTTCCGATCCGCAGGCAGACACGCGAGGGCGAAAGCCAGATTCGACCGGCTGTTCCGCGTGATTTGTCGTGAGTCGGTCGCAGAGGTGGCGGCAGGCATGGTGTTACGGCGCGGGCTGATCTTGGGACGGAAACCCGCGCCGGTAAAGCAGCAGCATCGCCGCAGGCAAAAGCCAGGCGTGCAGCATGCCCATCACCAACGGCCTGACCACAAACGCGACGTTTCCTCCGAACGACCCGCTCATCGCCACCGCGTACCGCCCCAAAGCAAGCAGGGCCACAGCCGTCACCGCCCACGCAGCCAGCGGCAAAGCTCCGCGCCACAGCATTCGTGACGCGCTGGCGCCGATCTGCCCTAGCGCACCTCTCTCCGCAGCGACCGCGACCGGCAATGGCGCGAAAATAAAGAGCGCCTCCACCAGCAGGCTCCACGGCAGCCACCGCGCGTCCTCCTCGACCCACAGCCGGAGCGCGGACCACCCTGCATTGAAGGCACCGAGCCACAGCACATTCTGCCAGCGCGCGAAACACGCATCCCGCGCGCTCGTCTCCTCGCCATTCGGTTGCGCCCATTGGATCACCAGACGCGCCAGCCATGTCTGATACACAGCGGTGGCCAGCGCCCCGAAAAGCAACGTCGCGGGTGCCATCACCACCGCCACCTCGCTCCTCCCCTGCCTCCCGTGCGTGAGGCAAAACACCACCGCCCAGACCAGTGTGAGCGCGCACATCGTCAGCAGCACCGCTCGTTGCTCAGGCTGCAGCTTCTCCTTTTGGTAGCGATACGGGAACCGCATGACACGCACCGTCAGCGTGATGAACCATACAGGCAGAAACACCGCGAGCGGCAGGCTCGGGATCGCTTGATGCAGCAGCACGGCCGCGTCCAGAGTCGAGGCCTTCAGCAGCGGCACCCACATCCCCGTCCAGTCGAAAAAATCCGCAGCGCGCTCCCACCCGCCATCCGCTCCGCCCCCCTGCAACGCCAGCGCTGCAAGTGTGATCCCGAGCGGCAGACGCCGCGTGCGCATGAAATCGTACGCATCTGAAAAGTGCCGCCGCAGCGGGTGCACCGTGAGCAGCACACCCACGGCAACCGCCACACCGGCGATGCACAGCGTCGGGCGGAGCCACAGCGGCATC
Organism: Verrucomicrobiaceae bacterium; assembly: GCA_031411695.1. Taxonomy (GTDB): domain Bacteria; phylum Verrucomicrobiota; class Verrucomicrobiia; order Verrucomicrobiales; family Verrucomicrobiaceae; genus JAIBCL01. Next base: position 7,544 of record JANOBO010000083.1, on the reverse strand, counting down.
TCATTGGGCGTCATTCAGGAAACAAGTTGCCATTCGTTCGCGTATCCGCTCCCCTTCCGCCAATTCATTTCCATCTCATCATGAAGTTCCCGCTGCATTCCTTCCTTCTCGCCGCCACCCTCGTCTCCTCAGCCGCGCGCGCGGAAAACTGGCCCAACTGGCGCGGCCCGAACCAGGATGGCTCCAGCCCCGAGAAGGGCCTGCCCGCAAAATTCTCCAAGACCGAAGGCGTGAAGTGGTCCGCCGCCCTCCCTGGCCTCTCAGCCAGCGTTCCCGTCGTGTGGGGGGACAAGGTGTTCCTCACCGCGCCCATCGAAGCCGAGAAAAAGCTCGTCGGCCTGTGCTACGACGCGAAGACCGGCAAGGAACTCTGGCGAAGCGTCATCTCCGAAGGCGATCTGCAATGGGATAACAAGAGCAACCTCGCCTCACCCAGCGCCACCACCGACGGCAAGCGCGTCGTCTTCCTCTTCGCCAACGCCATCATCGCCAGCTTTGATCTCGATGGGAAACAAGAGTGGAAGCGCGACATCAAGGAGACCCACGGCGCCTTCGGCACGCAGTGGACCTATGGCAGCAGCCCGCTCCTCGACGGCGGCAAGCTTTACATCCAGGTCCTTCAGCGCAATGAGGTCTTCGAGTTTCAGGGCTTCCCGAAAGGCACACCCGGCAAGGACATGTCCAGCTACATCCTCGCCATGGACCCGGCGACCGGAAAAGATTTGTGGAAGGTCATCCGTCCATCCGACGCCATGAGCGAGACGCTCGAGAGCTTTGCCTCGCCCGTGTGCTTCACCTTCGAAGGCCAGCGCCAGTTGTTCATCGTCGGCGGAGATTGCATCACCGGCCACGATGCCTCTTCCGGCAAGGAGCTGTGGCGTTGGGGCAATTGGAATCCCGATCAAAACAAAAACCTCCGCCTCGTCCCATCCGTGGTCGTCGGCGATGGCATCGCGCTCGCCTGCTCGCCGAAGAAGCGCCCTGTATTCGGCGTGAAGCTCGGCCTCAGCGGCAGGCAGGATGACAGCGCCCTCGCCTGGACCAGCGATCCCAAGCAATTCACCAGCGACGTCAGCACCCCGGCATTTTACGAAGGCAAGTTCTACATCCTCGACAGCGACAAGCGCGCGCTCAGTTGCGTCGAGCCGAAAACCGGCAAGGTCATCTGGAGCGGCGACACCGGCAGCAAATCCAAATTTGAGTCCAGCCCCACCGTCGCCGACGGGAAAGTGTACATGACCAACTTCTGGGGCGACGTGTATGTGGTCAAAGCTGGCGGCACCACCTTCGAGCTTCTCAGCGTGAATGAAATGGGCGACGGCACCAAGCCCAACGGCGACGCGCGTAGCTGCCGCAGCTCCATCGCAGCCGCCGGCGGCCATCTCTTCATCCGCACGCAGGATAAGCTGTACAGCGTGGGCGCGCCGTAGCGGCACCCTCGCCAGCGCCGCCCATTTGAGACAGACGCCCTCCGAGAAGAAAAGGCCCGGCGCACACAGCAGCGCCCGCCACACTCCGTGCCATTGCGAAAGGTATCGTGCGAGGGTGCACCGTTGCGCAGCGGGACATGGCGGCGCAGCCACCCGAGCTGAGTCTCGGCAAAGACCTCCATCGCAGTGAAATATCCGCAGTCGGAGATGACGGCAAAGAGGGCGCAGAGCAGCACATCGGGGAGCGGATGCTCGATGCTCCCGGCCATGCGGGAGTTATCGATGGCGGAGAACTGAGAGATCAAAACCTCGACGGCAGCCTCCTCGGGCTTGGAAGACGGATCGCAAAGCGCGACGAGGACATGGGACGAGGATGGGATGGGGAGGTCGAATCAGGCGGACAGATCCATAGCCTAAGAAATCGTTACGGCAATTTGTGCTGACCAATTTTTGCGAATATGCATTCCAGAATAAAGTGGTCGTTCGATGCGTGAGCCCTGCTACCAAGAGTGTCCGGTCAAGTGGGGTGATCATGTCTAACGAGACTCCAGCACACCCGGGTAATGAACCACCTCCTGAGTTTTCGCGTCGGTCAATAGCCAAGCCATCGTAATCGCTAAATGCCTCGCCCAGCCGTGCCATCGCAGCGCAACGGTGTGCCGATGGCAGGATACGGCAGTTCCGTGTACCCCTTTGCCTTTCCTGTGCATCGACTCGCCAATCCGGTGCGCCGGGTCGCCGTTTCGATGCACCGATTCGCCGTTCCGTTGTGTCGAATCGCCGTTTCGGTGCGCCCGGTCGCCGTTCCGATGCACCGATTCGCCGTTCCTGTGTTTCGGCTCGCGCTCCGATGCGCCGATTCGCCGTTCGGGCGCGCCGATTCGCCGGACACGCGTAGCGTGAACAACGTGCGGGGACAACGTGGATTGCGGTTCCTTCGGCGCTTTTCGGCAACCCTGCTGCCGGTTTCCTCTTGCTCTCAAGCATGCTCAATGTCTTCCGCTCCGCTTTCGGCCAATCCTCGGGACCCGTCGGGTATTGCCGGTGTTTTTTCGATTTGGCGGCGTGTTGCGAGCCGAGACGGACTCGCCTACTCCCGCTCCGACCTCCGACCTCCAATCTCCGACTTCCAATCTTCCGTCATTCGTCATTCGTCATTCGTCATTCCAATCCTCCAACCCAACTCCATCCATGAAAACCAAATCAACACCGATCCATCGCCAACTCACGGCTGCTTCCGCCGAATCAGGCTCGACCTTCGTCAACGGCGCACCGCGCCCCGCAACAACCGCAAACCTCCGCTCCCGCACCCTCACCGCCTTCAATCCCGCTCTGCCTCTCGATGGCTCGCTGATCGTGGCGGATGTGCTGCGGGATCAGTTCAATGCGCTGAATGAGGACACGCAGACGCGGGTGACCCAGCCGGCATTCGATGCGGAGGTGGCGCAGATGAATGGGGAGATCAATGCGCGCATGACGCTGGCGCAGGTGGATGTGCAGATCTACTCCGCCATCCAGAGCACGGCGCGCAATCCGCTCAACGTGCAGCCGCTGTACGTTGCGATCTCAGAACCGCCCACGGCGTACGAGGTGCAGGCGATTCTGGACCGGTTGAATGAACTGATCACCGGGGTGTATCGCGCGCCGTGAGTGAGGATGCGGTGGACTGGCAGCGTCCCTAATTTTTTGTTTTTTGCGTTTCTTTGCAACCGGTCCCATTCCTGAATCTAGGTTCAGGAGGCGGGGCATGAGCATGAATGGTGGTGCAACCGGCCCGGTTGCATTTCGCGCAAGCTGGAAGCTGGCGCCACTTTTCAAAACACGATGAGGCTGCGGGCCACCTCGCCGCGCTCGAGGGCGGCGTAGGCTTCGTTAATCTCTTCGAGCGGGTAGGTGCGGGTGAGCAGCTCATCGAGCATGAGCCGCCCGGCGCGATGCAGCTCGATGAGCGAGAGCAGATCGACGCGGGGGCGCATGGAGCCGTAGAGGGTGCCCTTGAGAGTCTTCTCGGCATAGACGAGCTGGTTGACATTGATGTGCGCGCGGGCGTCGGCGCGGTTGATGCCGGCAACGACGCAGATGCCGCCTTTTTTTAGCGAGTCGTAGGCCTGCTCGATGGGCCGCGTGAGGCCGATGGATTCAAAGGAGAAATCCACCCCCTTCCCTCCAGTGAGATCCTTCACGGCCTGCACGGGATCGCCATCGGCGGCATTGATGAAATGCGTGGCGCCCATCTCGCGCGCCTTGGCTTCCTTGGAAGCGTGGATGTCCACGGCGATGATCTGTCGGGCGCTCATCAGCCGCGCGCCCTGCACGATGTTCAGCCCGATGCCGCCGACGCCGAAGACGGCGACGGTGCAGCCGGGATGGATGCGCGCGGCATTCGTCACTGCGCCCACTCCGGTGATGACGCCGCAGCCGAGCAGCGCGGCGTGCTCGAAGCTGCAATCCTTTGGTATCTTCACCACGGCGGCCTCGGGCATGGTGGACATCGGGGAGAACGTCGAGACGCCCGCGTAATGGCGAATCGGATCGCCCGCTTTGTTGCGAAAGCGCATCGTGCCGTCGGGCATCACGCCCTCGAAGCGCATCCGCGTGCCCATGTCGCAAAGCGCGGGCCGCCCGGCCATGCAGTACTCGCATTGCCCGCACGAAGCGCGCCAGATCGGGATGACGTGATCGCCGACGGCCACCGTAGTCACGCCATCACCGACTGCTTCGATCACGCCCGATCCCTCATGGCCTGGGATGATCGGCATCGGCATGTGGAGATCCCCCTTCATCACATGCAGATCGCTGTGGCACACGCCCGCCGCTTTCATGCGCACGAGCACCTCGCCCTTCTGCGGCATCTGCACTTGCACCTCCTCGATGGAGAGCGGCTTGCCTGCTTGGTAAAGAACGGCGGCGGTGGCGGTGATGGTGTTCGGTGGCATGGCGGCAGGATGAGAGGCGCGATGAGTCGGCTCGTCAACGTGTGAGAGCTTCGTCGGCAGTCCGGCTAGATCCGCTACGGCAGCGTGACCTCGACTGTGCCGAACATCGCGGGGACTGCTGTCGCGTCGAACGGCTCCTCATATACGGCCCGCTCCCAAGTCTCGTCGATGGGCGAGATGAACGGCGCGGATGTGAGCGGCTCCCAGTTGACGAGGTCGGTAGATTTTTTCGGCGTGTAGATCAGATCGCTGCCGGCGCGACGGAGGAACTCGACGCGGAATATGGAGGCTGTCCCGTTTTGTGCGATGTCGTAAACGGGCAGGCCGGAGGTGCTGAGGCCGGGTGTGAGGGTGCTCGCGACGGCGGTGGCCGGGTTCATGTTGAAGGCGTACTTCAAGAGATTGACGACACCGTCCTTGGCGGGATCTGCGAGCGGATCGAGCGCGGCTCCGACGAGACCATTGGTCTGGGCCCAGTTGGAAAACGGAGAGACTGACGCACTGGCAGCCGCCGTCGCCGTGCCAGTGATCTGCACGTTATCGAACGTTGCGGTGCCGAGCGTGCTGTTGCTCGCGCTGGTGACGCAAAGGCCGAAGAGGAGATTCGCGGGCAGGCTCGCGAAGGTCACGGCGCGCACTTGTGTCCACGTCGTGCCATTTGCGGAGGCGTAGCCGGTGATGGTGTTGCCTGAGCGCACCAGGCGCACCCAGTTGTTCGGCGGCGCGTTGTTCACGGGGCCGCCGACATCCGTCGTGGAGCCGTTCGTCGTGGAGCGCGAGAGGCACTCGAATCCGTTCCGCGTCTCATACGGCGTGATATACATCGTCGCGTGGCGGGAGCCGGTGGCGGTGCTCTCGCGCATCATCACGCCAGCCTTCGCCCAGGATGCGGTGTTGGTCTGGCTGGTGATGCGCGCCTTGATCTCGCCGTCTCCGGTGACGGTGATGCGGGCGAAATGAAAACTGTCTGACGTGTAATAGATGTCCGCGCCCGAGCCGCGCACGGTGTAAACTCCGCCGGACAGCGAGGTACTGCCAGCCACGCCCACGGGGCCGATGTCTCCGCCGACGAGTGTTGTGCCGCCACCACCGGCAGCAAGCGTGGTGGCGCTCACCGGTCCGGCGGTTCCGCTGCCGGCGGTGTTGTAAGCGGAGACTTTGTAATTGTAGAGAGTCGATGCTGCGAGGCCGCTGTCGGTGTGGCTCACGCTGTCGGCTGCGAGCGTGGCGACGACTGCATACGCTCCCGTTCCGGTGGCGCGCTCGATTCGATAGCCTGTCTCGTTTGTCGCCGCGTCCGTCCATGCCACGCGGATCGATGAACTGCTAAGTGCGCTGGCTGCGAGGTCCGTCGGTGCTGGGGGTGCGGTCGGTGGAACACTGCTGCCGGTGACCTGAACGTTGTCGAAGGTCGCGGTGCCGAGGGTGCTGTTGCTCGCGCTGGTGACACAAAGGCCGATGTAGAGAGACGACGGCAGGCTGGTGAAGCTGGCGGCATGAATTTGCGTCCACGTCGTGCCATTGGCCGATGCATAGCCGGTGATGATATTTCCCGCGCGCACGAGGCGGACCCAGTTGTTCGGTGGAGCGTTGTTCGCCGGGCCGCCGATGTCAGTTGTGGAGCCGTTGGTCGTGGTGCGCTTGAGGACCTCGAAGCCGTTGAGCGTTTCGTAAGGTGTGATGTATGTCGTCGCGTGGCGGCTGCCGCCGGTCAATGTCTCGCGGATCATCACTCCCGCCTTGGCCCACGCGGCGGTGTTGGTCTGGCTGGTGACGCGCGCCTTGATTTCGCCGTCGCCCGTGATGGTGGTGTGGGCGAAATGAAAACTGTCGGTGGCGCCATAGATGTCGGAGCCTGATCCCTTCACGGTGTAAACCCCGCCAGCCAGCGCGGTGCTGCCAGACACGCCGACTGCTCCGATGTCCGCACCAGCGAGCGTCGTTCCGCCACCGCCCGCTGCGAGCGTGGTTGCGCTCACCGGCCCGGCGGTTCCCGTGCCGATGGTGTTGATGGCGGAGACTTTGTAATGGTAGAGCGTGGAGGCGGTGAGCCCGCTGTCGATGTAGCTCACGCTGTCGGCAGCGATCGTGGCGATGATGGCATACGCGCCAGTGCCGGTGGCGCGCTCAATGCGATAGCCTGTTTCATTGGTCGCCGCGTCAGTCCATGCCAAGCCGATGGACGCGCTGCTCTGCGCTGTCGCTGCCAGCCCTGTTGGCACGGCTGGGGCGGTCGGTGGTGGCGGACTGCCGCCCGTGATCTGCACATTGTCAAAGGTCGCGGTGCCCAGCACGCTGTTGTCCACGCTGGTGACGCAGAGTCCAAAATACAATGTGGCCGGCAGGCTGGTGTAACTCGCGGCGTGAACCTGCGTCCAGATCGTGCCATTTGCGGACGCGTAACCGGTGATGGTGTTCCCCGCGCGCACGAGGCGCACCCAATTGTTAGGCGTCGGATTGTTCGCAGGGCCGCCGATGTCGGTGGTGGAGCCGTTCGTCGTGGTGCGCTTGAGCATCTCGAAGCCGTTGCCGGTTTCATACGGCGTGATGTACATCGTTCCGTGCCGGCTGCCGATGGCGAGCGTCTCGCGCATCATCACGCCTGCCTTGGCCCATGACGCGGTGTTCGTCTGGCTGGTGACGCGCGCTTTGATCTCACCATCACCGCTGATGCTCGTGTAAGTGAAATGAAAACTGTCCGTCGTGCCATAGATGTCAGTGCCTGATCCCCTCACGGTGTAAACGCCGCCAGCGAGCGCGGTGCTGCCTGCCACGCCAACCGTCCCCACATCCGCTCCGGTCAAAGCTGGCAGCGATGAGCCTTCGGTGGTCGTCCACAGGAATGACTTGCTGTTGCTGAGCGTGCCGTCGGAAACGGTCACAGTCACGCTGTTCGTCGCCGCCGCGCTCGCGCTGACCGTGCCTGAGATGAGTCCGCTGCCCGCGTTGATCGAAAGACCTGCGGGCAAACCAGCCGCTGAGTAATTCAGGGCATCGCCATTCGGATCACTCGCAGCAAGCTGAAGCTGCGCGCTGGTTCCGCGCGGCGTGTTCTGGTCAGCGGGTTGCGCGAGCACTGGAGGCAGGTTGGCAGTTCCCAAGGATGCGATCCATTGCGCGATCACTGCGACCGCCGTCGCATCCACCACGTTCTTGCTGAGCGGCGGCATCTTGATCG
>JANOBO010000082.1:0-18459 GCA_031411695.1 Verrucomicrobiaceae bacterium | reverse complement strand
CCGGCCTGCACCTTTGCGGTCATGATCGGCACCCTGGTGACCTCAAAGGCCATGCATCATTCGTGGCAGGCCATCACGCTCGTCGCCCTCGCGCAGTTCCTCGTTTATGCATGGCCCAAGTCCCCCTCGCGATGGGTACGGCCCGATGTGGATGTCCACCGGCTGGCCACGTATGCCAGCACCGTCGTCTTTGCGGCCACCTATGTCGTGTGCGGCATCGTGAAGCTGGTGAACTCCGACTTCCAGTGGGTCCAGAAGATTCCTCTTCTCAGCGTGCAACTGCTGAAAACAAACTGGTCCGCCCACTACGACACGCTGGTCCCGGTGCCCACCTGGCTGCCTCGGATGACGCAGGCCATCGTGGATCACCCCAACATCGCCCGCCTCATTTTTGGGAGTGGTCTGGTCATTGAACTCTGCGGATTTGTCATGCTGATCAATCGCAGGTGCGCGCTGGGGGCCGGGCTTGCCATCGTCGCCCTCCATCTCTCCATCAGCAAGGTGATGGACTTGAACTTCGACTCACACATCGGCATCGCCTTGATCTTCCTCGTGTTGCCAAACTTGTGGAACGCATTCAAGCGCCGGCTCGATTGACTTGAACGTTGGCGGTTTCCATGTCAGCTACGCGGCACCCGCACCTGCCGAATGTCTCCCCGCGCGCAAGTCCTCCAGCTCTCCCTCCGCCTGCTCTGCTGCCTGCTGCCGTTTCTGGCGGGCGGCTGCCGCAAAGACAACGGCCGCGATCCCCCACGCACCGCCGTGAAACGCGAGCGCTGGCCCACCATCAGCCTTGAGGACGCGGGCTTGGATGGATCCAAGCTCCGTGACTTCTCCGCAGCCGTGCGGGGCAACGGCGTGATCATCCGCCACGACGCTATCGCCTACCAATGGGGCGAGCCCGACAAACCGCTCGACATCGCCTCCGCCAGCAAGGCCATCTATTCAGCGCTCGTGTTCAAGTCCATCGAGAGCGGCCGGATCCCCAGCCTCGACCAGCCCGTCGTGGAATGGATGCCCGAGCTAGCCAAGCTCAACCCCGCGCTCGGCCACAAGGACGCGCGCATCACCTGGCGGCATCTCTTGAACCAAACCTCGTGCTACGGCGTCTCCGAAGAGCCCGGCACCGCATTCGACTACAATGACTATCAGACCGGCCTGCTCTGGACGCTCATCTTTCAAAAAGTCCATGGCGTCTCCGGACAAGACGGCATCCTCGCGTTGAGGTCGCAGATCTTCGATCCCATCGGCGTCGCCAACAAGCCCACCTTCCGCGCGATGAAGTCGAACGCCACCTTGGCACGCCTCGTCATCTCGCCCCTCGACATGGCGCGGTTTGGCCTGCTGTTCCTTCACGATGGAAAATGGAAGGACCGCCAGATTCTCAGCGCCGAGCACGTCCGCCTCGTCCGGCAGAATCCCCTTCCCGTCACACTGCCACGCTCCAAGGGCGTCCACGTCGAGATGCTGCCCGACGCCCCCACCTACGGCGGCGGTAAAAATCAGGACGACCACCTCGGCTGCTACAGCCACATGTGGTGGCTGAACCGCCGCGACAAAACTGGCGCGCTGCTGTTCCCCTCCGCACCTGAGGATGCGCTCGCGGCCATCGGCTACGGCGGCGAAAAAGTGCTGATGATCGTGCCCAGCCTCGACCTCATCATCAGTTGGAACACCGAAAGCCTCGCCCGCGCGCCGATGGTCAGCGTGGGCCGCCAGCAGATGGAAGCTGTGCTGAAAATAGGGTTTTCCGCAGTGCTCCAGTGACTTTCTCCGTGGAGGGAAATGCGCTTCGCAGGCTAGGCGACACGGTCCCGCGCAAACATCCATGCAGCTTGGCAAAAACTGCCCTTAGCCTCTTGCCATCCCCGCGCGTATCGCAATGATAGCCGCTCTCTTTTTCTCCTCATGACCGCTGTCACCGCCTCGACCTCAAGTTTCTACGAGTCTTCCATCGGGAAGAAGATCCTCATCGCCCTCACGGGCATCGTTCTGGTCGGGTTTGTCTTGGGGCACATGATTGGAAACCTGCTGATCTTCGCCGGACCGGAGGCCATCAACGAGTACGGACACTTCCTCCAAACCGTCGGCCATGGGGCGGGCGTCTGGGTGGCGCGCATCGTGATTTTCGGCAGCATTTTCCTGCACGCCATCCTCACCGTGCAGGTGACCCGGCAAAACAGAGCCTCGCGCGAGAAACGGTATGGTGTGGACCACACGCAGGTGGCCACCCGTTCCTCACGCATGATGATTCTCAGCGGGCTGACCATCCTGGCCTTTTTCATCTATCACATCCTGCATTTCACGGCCCGCAGCTTTAACGACTACGACACCTACAAGTACCTGCTGCACGGCGAGCAGGTGCACGATGTTTACAAGATGGTCATCGCCGGTTTTTCGTGGTGGCCTGCCACGTTGTTTTACATCATCGCCATGCTGCTGCTCTCCAGCCATCTTAGCCACGGCGTGGCGAGCATGTTCCAGACACTCGGCCTCAGCACGGAGAAGACACGACCGCTCTTCCAAGGGATCGCCCGGGGTTATGCCGCGCTCATCCTGATCGGCAACTGCTCGATCCCGATCGCGGTCTATTTTCACTTGGTGAGGTAAGGACAGAAACGGCTTAACCGACAACCCGGAACCTCAACCGCGCAGCACTCAGGCATTCGTCATTCTAAATTCGTCATTCGTCATTCCTCATGCTCGACTCTCACACACCCTCCGGCCCGCTCGCTGACAAGTGGTCCAAGCACAAGCGCGACTCGAAGCTGATCAATCCGAAGAACAAACGGAAGTACACTGTCATCGTCGTCGGCACCGGACTGGCAGGTTCGTCGGCTGCGGCATCGCTCTCCGAGCTGGGCTACAAGGTGAAGAGCTTTTGCTTTCAAGACAGCCCGCGCCGCGCGCACTCCATCGCGGCGCAGGGCGGCATCAATGCGGCGAAGAATTATCAAAACGACGGCGACTCGGTCTATCGCCTCTTTTACGACACGATCAAAGGCGGCGACTTCCGCGCGCGCGAGGGGAACGTGCATCGGCTCGCTGAGGAGAGCGTGAACATCATCAACCAATGTGTGGCGCAGGGCGTGCCATTCGCACGCGAGTACGGCGGCGCGCTGGCAAACCGGTCTTTCGGCGGCGCGCAGGTATCGCGCACGTTTTACGCACGCGGGCAGACGGGACAGCAGCTATTGCTCGGTGCGTACTCGGCGTTGAACAAGCAAATCGCCGCTGGCGGCGTGCAGATGCACTCGCGCTGCGAGATGCTCGATGTCGTCGTCGTGAACGGCCACGCCAAGGGCATCATCACGCGCGATCTGGTGACCGGGAAGATCGAGGCGCACGCCGCAGATGCAGTGCTGCTTTGCACGGGCGGCTACGGACCCGTGTTCTATCTCTCGACGAATGCGATGGGGTGCAACGTCACGGCAACGTGGCGCGCGCATAAGAAAGGCGCGTTCTTTGCAAACCCGTGCTACACACAGATTCATCCGACCTGCATCCCGGTCAGCGGTGATTACCAAAGCAAACTCACCCTGATGTCGGAGTCGCTGCGCAACGACGGCCGTGTGTGGGCACCCAAGAAGCAAGGCGACTCCCGACCCGCCTCCTCCATCCCGGAGGACGAGCGCGACTACTACCTCGAGCGCAAGTATCCGAGCTTCGGCAATCTCGCTCCGCGCGACATCTCCAGCCGCGCCGCCAAGGAAGCATGCGATGAGGGTCGCGGCGTCGGCCCCGGCGGCCGCGGCGTGTATCTCGACTTCGCGGAGTCCATCAAGCAATTCGGTCAGAAGACCATCGCCGAGCGCAACGGGAATCTGTTCGACATGTACGAGCGCATCACCGGCGAGAACGCCTACGGCCAGCCGATGCGCATTTATCCCGCCGTCCATTACACGATGGGCGGCCTGTGGGTGGACTACAATTTGATGAGCAACCTGCCCGGCCTGCATGTGCTCGGTGAGGCGAACTTCTCCGATCACGGCGCGAACCGCCTCGGCGCCAGCGCGCTGATGCAGGGACTCGCGGATGGCTACTTCGTCATCCCGACGACCATCGCCAATTACCTTGTCGGTGAGAAACCCGGCAGCGTCACAACAGCCGATCCTGAGTTTGCCAAGGCGCTCGAGGATGTGAACGCGCGCACGACGCGCCTGCTGAACATCAAAGGCAAGCGCACGGTGGACAGCTTTCACCGCGAACTCGGACTGCTGGTGTGGGACAAGTGCGGCATGGCCCGGACGCGCGAAGGATTGACTGAGGCGCTGCAACGCATACCCGAGCTGCGCGAGGAGTTTTGGAACAACGTCATCGTTCCCGGCAGCGGCGCGGGATTGAATCAAGAGCTGGAGAAGGCAGGCCGCGTGGCCGATTTCCTTGAGTTTGCCGAGCTGCTGTGTCTGGACGCGCGCGAGAGGGAGGAGAGCTGCGGCGGCCATTTCCGCGTCGAACATCAATACGAAGACGGCGAGGCCAGGCGCGATGACGCCAACTTCACTTACGCCGCCGCATGGGGCCACACTGGCGATCTCTCGAAGCCGCAGCTCAACAAGGAGGAGCTGAAGTTTGAAGAGGTGCATCTCGCGGTGCGAAGCTACAAATAAAGCAAGCCATGAACTGGGAGAGCGAATCCAATCTGCTGGAGTTCTGCGCACATCAGAAAGATGCGTTCAGCGCGGCAGACTGGCTGCGGTACGATCACCCTGACAAGGATGAGCTGGCCGCCGCGTGCTTGTTCCTCGCCACTCAAGACTGGTATGGCCACGACGCCGGACTGCTTGCTGTGGCAGACCGGCCCGCAGTCACGCCCTCGACTACTCCGTTGGCAATACCAGCTGGGTCCGCTGCACCATTGAGCTGCTTCACTCCGAACGGGCCGCCAGGAGCTGATAACTTTTAGATTCCAAACCTCCGCCTTAAAAATCAGATCATGTCCCTCCTCAATCTCAAACTCAAAGTCTGGCGTCAGAACAGCGCGAACGCGGCCGGTCGCTTTCAGGACATCGACGCCACGCAAATTCCAGATCACGCCTCGTTCCTCGAGATGATGGACATCGTGAACGCGCGCCTCATCACGAAGGGCGAGGACCCTGTCGCCTTCGATCACGATTGCCGCGAGGGCATCTGCGGCATGTGCTCGATGGTCATAAACGGGCGCCCGCACGGATCGCAGAAGGCCACGACGACCTGCCAGCTCCACATGCGCAAGTTCAAGGACGGGGACACGATCTATGTCGAGCCGTTTCGCGCGAAGGCATTTCCCGTCGTGAAGGATCTCGTGGTGGATCGCGGCGCGTTTGACCGCATCCAGCGCGCGGGCGGCTTCGTCACCGTGCGCACCGGCTCCGCCATCGACGCGAACGCGCTGCCCATCGGCAAGGAAACCGCCGACGCCGCGATGGATGCCGCCGAGTGCATCGGCTGCGGTGCTTGCGTGGCCGCGTGCAAGAACGCGAGCGCGATGCTCTTCGTCGCGGCAAAGGCAGGCCAGCTCAATCTTCTGCCGCAAGGCAAGCCTGAGAAGACCCGCCGCACGCTTGGCATGGTGCGTGCCATGGATGCCGAGGGCTTTGGCGGTTGCACGAACCAATACGAGTGCGAGGCGGCATGCCCGAAGGAGATCAGCGTCGATTGGATCGGCAAGCTAAACCGTGACTACCTGTGGTCATCGGTGGCCGAGAAGGAAGCGAGCGCAGGCGGTGGAGGCGATTGATCGGCCTGAACGGCGCGCTCGTGTCTTAATGATGCGAAGCGCTCCGGTCATGGATTCAACAACACGATCTTGAATTTCAGCTTGATCAATTTCTGAATCGCGCCACCATAGGCCCTCGTTATCGCGGGTGTAGCTCAGTGGTAGAGCGCAACCTTGCCAAGGTTGATGTCGCGCGTTCAAATCGCGTCACCCGCTCCACTTTCAGGACAAGAACTTCGAAAGTGGATCTCCGCGATGGCTGAGTTTTCCCGGCCGGCCACCATGCGTCGATCACAGGAGGCAAAATCAAGAACCCTCCCGATGTCCATGCACACGCGAAGCCGTCCCCGCGCTACATCGCGCTGGATGCGAAAAGTCTCGTGACAAAGTGCCAGCCGCTTTTCGCCACCTCCAGCCACACACTGCCTGCCTCGGCCACGTTTTCACCGGGCAGTGCCGCGACAAAGAGCGCGCCGATGAGGGCCAGGTTGACGATGAAAATGAGCATGAGGGAGAAGAACTCGCCGTTCCGCGTGAGGTCGCCTTGCTCCACATGAATCGTCTGAACCGTGAACGTGAGATGATAGCTCCATGTGAACCCGACCAGCCAATAAAGAAGCCACATCCATCTGAAATGCACAGTCCAGTCCGCCACCTGCAGCGGCTGGGCTTTTGACATGTCCACAAACAACCCGACCGCGCCGAATCCGACGAGCACGAGCAGAGTGTAAAAGGGCACAAGGTAGGGTCCCAACGTGATCCAGGTGTTCGACTTGTTTGTCTCGACGTAGCCGCCCTCTGCTGACACACGCCAGTCATAGATCTTCCCGCCGAACAGCTTGGCGATGACGAGATGCGTGAACTCGTGGGCGAAAACGTAGGACCGGATCGGCCGCCACCCGAGCCAGTAGAAAGCCGCCCATGTCCCTCCGCCGAGCAGGAAGAACAAGAACTCGTCCGTGCGCCAAAAGTGTGATTTCTGGTTCGCCCGGAAAAACATTTCCACACCGGTGAACAGCGAGATCACTGCCACAGGAAACAGGATGAGGGACGCAAACCATGTCTTCGCAGTCTTCAGAGTCTCCTCCCTCATCACATCGGAGCGGCGGCGGACCGGGGGCTTGCTCCGCTCCACGGCTTTGTCGCGACGCTTTTTGTAACTGAGACGGTGGTTGTACTTTGGCATGAGGCTCGGCGACTGCGGATCAGAGCGCCTTTAATTAACATATGTGAATAACCTTGGGAAGGGTTTGTTTGAGTCCGCAATTACTTTTACCCGCTCTCGCTCGCCCGATCCGATGCCCACGGATCAAACCAGTTTCAACCGGCTCAGGTCCTGCGTGTCCACCATGCCGACCGGCTCGCCAGATTCGTTCACCACGACGATGTCGTCCACCCGGTGCTGCTCCAAGGTGGCCAGCACCTCTGCGGCCAGCTTGTCAGCGCGGATGCTGATGGGGCTGCGCGTCATGTAGCCTTCCACGTTGTTGGCCGCGATGGCGGCGTCTTTCTGAAACGCGCGCACAAAGTCGCCGTGGGTGAAGACGCCCGCCAGCTTCCCGTCCGGGCTGCGGACGATGGCCGCTCCGCTGCGAGCCGCCGTCATGGTTTCGAGGGCCTCGCGGATGCTGGTTTCCGGTGTGACCATGGCCACCTGGGCACCGCTGCGCATGACGTCACCGGCGCGCGTGAGCAGGGCCCGGCCCAGCGATCCGCCAGGGTGCAGCCGTGCGAAGTCGTCGGATTTGAAACCGCGCGCCTCAAGCAGCACCATCGCGAGAGCGTCACAGAGCACGAGCATCGTGGTGGTGCTGGACGTGGGGGCGAGATTCAGCGGGCAGGCCTCCTGGCTGACGGCGACGTCGAGCACCACATCGGAATGCTTCGCGAGCGTGGAGCCCCCGCCGCCCGTGATGGCGATGATGGAGACGGCCAGCCGCTTGAAATGGGGGAGGAGGTCGATGATCTCGCTGGTTTCCCCGCTGTAGCTGAGCACCACGATGAGATCGCCCTCGTCAATGACTCCCAAGTCGCCATGCAGCGCGTCGCCGACGTTGAGGTTCACGGCCGTGGCGCCCGTGCTGTTCAGGGTCGCGGCCAGCTTTCGCCCGATGTTGCCACTCTTGCCGACCCCGCAGATGATAAGCTTTCGTCTGGCTTGCAGGCCCGTGAGGATGAGCTCGATCGCAGCCGTGAATCCAACGTCAATCCGATCGCGCAACCGCTGCAACTCGTGAATCTCGATGTCGATGACGCGGCGGGCTTTTTCGGGATAATTCATGTGACAGGTGCGGGGAATCCAGCAGAATACCGGCCCGGAGTTTCCGCCCGGCGGGCGGGCACAGTAGCCAGCCACTTTCACCCGATCAATGCCGAAAAACCCCGTCGTAGCCAGTTACATCGCGGACTTCCTGAAAAAGGATCAACTGCATGTTTACCGGCAGATCATGGGATTGAAGGCGGTGACGGCGCAGGTCTTTACCCACAAGCGGGAGAACCCAACCTACTTCCCGTTTCACTTCCGGCGGATCACCGTTTTGCCAAAGCCGCGCACCCGCTGGCTGCGGCGTCTCATCCACCGCCAGGTCCTGGATGAGCCGTGGGAAATGTACGGCTGGGAGCTGCGACGCTGGATCCTCGAGCTCACGAGGGTCGAAGCGCAGGTCCTGCACGTGTACTTCGGGCATGTGGCCCCGCAGTTCATTCCCCTGATGAAGGCGTGGCCGCATCCTGTCGTCGTCTCCTTCCATGGCGCGGACGCTGGGATCGACACACAGAAACCACGCCACGCGGCAAAGCTGCGCGAGGTCCTGGGGCTGGCCGCGCGGGTCCTGTGCCGCTCCGAGAGCCTCGCGGCAGATGTGATCCGCCTCGGCTGTCCCGCTGGGAAGGTGGTGGTCCAGCGCACCGGCATACCCCTTGAAGACTGGGCGTTTCAGCCTCGCTCAGCCCCGGCCCATGGCGCATGGCAAATTGTCCAAAGCTGCCGGTTCATCGCCAAAAAGGGCATTGATCTGACCATCGCCGCCTTCGCCGAGATCTTGAAGAGTCATCCAGGTGCCACTCTCACTTTGATCGGAGACGGTCCTTTGAAAGATGCACTGGATCGCCAGATCAACGCCCTGGGAATCGGAGCACGCGTCCGCTTCAC
The DNA here is from genome assembly GCA_031411695.1 of Verrucomicrobiaceae bacterium. Taxonomy (GTDB): domain Bacteria; phylum Verrucomicrobiota; class Verrucomicrobiia; order Verrucomicrobiales; family Verrucomicrobiaceae; genus JAIBCL01. The sequence goes on along the minus strand of JANOBO010000082.1, from coordinate 9,610 downwards.
GGGATTCATTTTTGAAGACGCGGTGAAGCGGGAGATTGCCGCCGCTCATCTCTTTGTTCATCCGAGCCGCACCACGGGAGAGGGCGATCGTGAGGGCGTGCCCAACGCGATGCTTGAGGCCATGGCCACGGGCCTGCCAGTGGTGGCTACGATGCACGGCGGCATCCCGGAAGCCATCACCGCTGGCGAGAGCGGCTTGCTCGTGCCTGAGAATGACCCCGCTGCCCTCGCGCAGGCGATGCTGTCTGTTTTGGGCGACGAAGCGCTCCGGCTACGGGTGGCTCAGGGCGGACGCCGCAGCATCGAGACTAGGTTTGATCGGAAGGGACAAATTCTCAAGCTGGAGCTCCTATACAAAGACTTGATGGAGCGCCCTTGTGCCGCATTGTAGCCGCTCCTCATGCCGACGGAACAACCACTGCATCCCGCATCGCTCAATCCTCATCGCGCATTGATGGTCCTCCTCCTCGTCACCGGAGGGCTCGTGGTTTTTGGACTCGTGATTGGATGGCAGTGGTACTTCGATCATTTGAACCGGCGCACCGCGATGGCCGAGTTTGCCGCCAGAAAGGAAGCCCAGGCAAAGGTCCGGGCAGACGCTGCATCAGCCGTCGAGCTCCGCGAAGCTGCGGCATCCGTTGCAGTCGAGACCTCCGGCGGCGGCCCGCGTGTGTCGCTCGGGGACATGGCCAAAGAAAGCCGCCAGAACACAGACAGCTCCTCGGTCCCTAGTGAGACCGTGACGATCACGCTCCCCTTGGATGCCAGCTCGCCCGATGTGCAGCAGGCCGATGAGTTGCTGGCGAGCTATGCAAAGGTCGCGAAATGGCAGGAAAAGCTGCCTTACGTCTATCAACCCGACCGCACGCGCGTGCTGATGGAACAATTTTACGACGTGCAAAAAGGCAGCGATCCGGTTTCCGGCGCGCTCTTGAACCGCGGTCGCTACCGCCTCGACGGCACTGAGATCCTTCACTACACCTATTCGTGCAATCGTCCGGGCGATGTCCTGGAGCTCGCCATGCGGCGGAACAGTGACGGCAAGTTCGTCCTCGACTGGACGTCGTTCGTCGGCTTCAGCCAGATGGGTTGGGACGCCTTTAAAAAAGAGCGCACAACGACGGCGACCTTGGTCCGCGCCTTCGGCACCACGAGCGACTACTACAACTACGAGTTCAACGACCGCCAAAAATTTCTCTCGGTAAATCTGCTCTCCCCGGACGGCCTCGTTTCACTGCACGGATTTTGTGAGCGCGATTCGCCCATGGGCGTCAGCCTCTCCCACTCTCTCTCGCGCTCGAACTCAATGTCCGGCATCGTCGTGAGACTCGCGTTCCCCGAGAAGTCCGAGTCGGACCACTGCGTGTGGATCCGGCAGTTCATCTCCGACCGCTGGCTGGTGCTCCCTTGAGTCTGCGGGGCTGGGTTGATATTCTGTTGCTCTGCCACGCCTCGCCGCATCTCCACGACAACCGGCCGTGACGCAAAACGGCGACCTTTCGCGGGAGTGCCGTAACTCCAACAGGCGCGGCGGAAAACTTGGCACGGCGGCTGCTATTGTCGTTCACCGTTCAGTCTGTGAACACACATCAGCAGTCCACCAACAATCCAAGTACAAGATGAGAACCACCCACCCGATAAAAACACTCACCCTCTCCTGGTTGATCGCAGGCGCGCTGACGGCAGCGTCCGCCGTCGCTCAAACTCCAGCCGACGCGCCACCAGCCGCTCCACCCGCAGCCGCAGTCGCAGCACCTGCGGCACCCGCAGGTGAGCCCCGCGCGGCTTCCATCGAAGAACGCATCGGTGATCTCGAACAGTACTTCAACAATCTCGCGCCCGGCCCGGCCGCTGACGCTGCGGACCCCTACAAGTCGAAGCTTGGCGGACTCGCCGGCCCCGGACACAACGGGTTCATGATGATCTGTGCCGCGCTCGTCTTGTTCATGACGCTGCCAGGCCTCGCTCTCTTCTATGGCGGCCTCGTCCGTTCGAAGAACGTCCTGAGCGTCCTCGCGCAATGCCTCGGCCTCGCAGGCATGGTCACCATCCTTTGGTTTCTCTGCGGCTACTCCCTGATCTTCGGGGAGCACCCGGCGGAAGGCGCGCCTTGGTGGGCGCCCTATCTCGGTGACTTGAAGTATGCGTTTCTCGAGGGAGTCAATGCCGCGCCAAACACAAACTACTCCGCATGGCCGTCACAGAACGTGTTCTCCATGTATCAGCTCATGTTTGCCATCATCACCCCGGGCCTCATCGTCGGCGCCATTGCCGAGCGCATGAAGTTTTCCGCCATCATGCTCTTCTGCGCGATCTGGATGTTCGTGGTTTACTTCCCTCTCGCTCACATGGTGTGGGGCTTTGACGGTCTGCTCAACGGCGTCTGGAACGGCGGCGCAAAATTCCCCGCCATCGACTTCGCGGGCGGTACCGTGGTCCACATGTCCTCCGGCTGGAGCGCGCTTGTCCTTTGCATCATGCTCGGCAAGCGCTCAGGCTTCGGCAAAGAGAAGATGGCACCGCACTCGATGGTGCTTTGCATGGTCGGCACCGGAATGCTGTGGGTCGGATGGTATGGCTTCAACGCCGGCTCGGCCCTCGCGGCCGACGGCGTCGCGGCGAATGCGTTCATGACCACCACGCTCGCCGCCGCCACCGCCAGCTTCGTCTGGGCGCTGGTTGAAAAGCTCCACAAAGGCAAGCCATCCATCCTCGGCTTCTGCTCGGGTGTGGTCGCCGGCTTGGTCGTCATCACCCCAGCCGCAGGCTTCGTGAATGCCAAGGGAGCGATGATCATCGGCGTCGTCGCCGCCGTCATCCCCTACTTCGCGGTCGTCTTTCTCAAGGGCAAGCTCGGCTACGATGACGCGCTCGACACCTTCGGCATCCATGGCGTGGGCGGCACGCTCGGCGCCATCATGACGGGCCTCCTCGCCACCAGCGACGTGAACAGCAACCTCATCAGCGCGGGCTACGCCGAGAAAAATGGACTCGCCAAAATGGTGGACGGCACGCTCACACTCGACAGCTCCGGCCTGCTCATGAACCAGCTCATCGCCTGCGTCATCACCATCGGTCTGGCAGTCGTCGCCACGGTGGTCATCACGGTCATCGTCAAGGCCGTCGTCGGTCTGCGCCCATCACAGGAAGACGAGTCCGTCGGTCTCGACCTCGCCGATCACGGCGAGGCTGGCTACGAGCACTAGGAGACTCGCGCCACACGACCGTCTCCCACGGTCGAAGGACAGAAAAGGCCGGAGTGCGAAAGCTCTCCGGCCTTTTTCATCTCTCCAAATCTTCTCCGCGCACTCCGCACCCTTTGGCGGCAAATCCGCCGCCGTTTTGATTCAAACGATAACGTAATCCCGCATCGCATTCAGGATCACCGTCACAGACATCGCGCCGGCATCGGGAAATCCAATGCACGCTTCGCCAAGAGTCTTGGCGCGGCCAAACTTTGCCACGAGAGCCTTGCTCGCCTCCATCCCGCCCTCGCCTGCGGTAGCCACGGCGGTCAGCGCCACGGGCAGATCTTGATCCGCCACCTCCGCAGCCTTCACTGCGGCGGGCTCCATCGCATCCACGACGGTCTTGTCACCGACTGCCGCGCCGCCGCGCTGCTTCACGCCATCCACCCCGGCCCTCAGGAAAGCCGAAAGCCCAGCGGCATCGAATGATTCCAGCCCCGCAAGCGCCTTCCCGCCATTGCGGAAGAACGTTCCAAAAATCGCGCCGCTCGCGCCGCCCATGCTGCTCATCATCGCCATGCCTACCGAGGAAAACACCTTCTCCACCGACTCAGGCTCGCCGGAGTTCAGCTTTTCCTTCGCGGCGTTCATCCCACGTTCCATGCCGAGCCCGTGGTCGCCGTCACCGAGATTGCGGTCCGCTTCCGAGAGCTGCGGTTCTGCGGCGATGATCCGCTCACAGACCAGCAGCAGCATCGTTTTGACTTCGTCCTTGGAGAGAATGTTTTTCGGCATGGGCCGCCATTGTTGTGCGACGAGATGGAAAGTCAAACGGAGGGGAGGGTTTTACAAGTTTCGGTTTGATGCACGGGCGATGGGAAATCCCCATTCGCCTCCACGGCCGATTCCGCCGCGCACAAAACCGAAAACGTAAAACCTCCAACGCCCCTCTTACCGTCCGTGCGCATCGCGCACCTCGATCATCTTCGCCAGAATCGTGTTCCAAGTCTGCTGCGTCTCGAGCACCGCGTTCGGGAACATGCAGCCGTCCCAGCAGATGTGCTTGATGCCGCGCTTCTCCGCATCCTTCAGCCAGTAGCCGGCGCACTTCACGATGTCCAGCTTGCCATTCGGATCGTCCGCCTGGCAATGTTTGCCCGTCTTGTCGTGCGCGCCCGCTCCATGCACGGTGCCGTCATTTTGCGCGACGTGGAAGTCGATCGTCCATGGACGCAGCTTATCCGTCATCTGCTCGTAGGCTGACCAGAAAGCGGCGTCATTGTAGCCCTCCTTCAGCAGCGCGTGCTCCGGCGCATTGTAGCCCAGCGTGTAAAGATAGGTGTGCGCCAGATCTGCCTGAAACCCCAGAGCCTCCGGCATGCCCACGCCTTCGAGCACATCGAGCATGTCCTTCCACGAGTGCATCCCCGCCCAGCAGATCTCCCCCTCGGCCGCGAGACGCTCCCCATGATCCGCCGCGATCTTCGCCGCCTTCTTGAACGTGTCCACGATGCGCGCCGTGTTCGCCTTCGGGTTCTCGCGCCACTTGGCCACGCCAAACTCCGCCGAGTCGATGCGAATCACGCCGTACTTGCGCACGCCGTGCTTGTTGAAGACACCCGCCACGCGGCACGCCATCGTCACCGCACTGAGAAACTTTTCCTGCGCGGCGTCATCGCCCATCGCTGAATCACCCACCGTACCCGGCCACACGGGCGCCACCAGCGAGCCGACCGAAAAACCTTTTCCCGCGATGAGGTCGGCGATCTTCCTCAGTTCCTCATCGCCCGCCTGAGGATTGGTATGCGGGAGGAAGAGAAAGTAATCGATACCCGCAAACTTCTCGCCCCCCACATTGGCTCCTGCCGTGAGGTCGAGCATTCGTTCCAGGCTGATCGCTGGTTCCTGACCTTCGCCGTCGCCTTTGCCGACGAGTCCGGGCCACATCGCATTGTGAAGTTTAAGTGCTGAATTGCTCATGGTGTCTGGGATGATGAATGGATTGAGGGCGGCGATGATAGGCACGGCGAAACCAAAAGCACGGAAAAACTGCCGGCCGAGGCTGCGGAACTGAAAGGCCGGTGAATCCAAATTGAGGTTGCGACGACGCGCAGTCTTGCCATTTCTCATCTCCCCAAAAAATCCGTGCCACGCAAACCAAAGTCTAATCCCGAAGCCGAGGCCCACTCGCCTGTCCTGCCGCCGGCACATCCAGTTGAGGTCAGGCCGGTGGATGATCTCTACAGCGGGTGGTTTCTCGATTACGCGTCCTATGTCATCCTTGAGCGCGCCGTGCCGCACATCAATGACGGCTTCAAGCCCGTGCAGCGCCGCATCATGCACTCGCTGTGGGAGAAGAACGACGGCCGCTACAACAAGGTCGCCAACATCGTGGGCCACTGCATGCAGTACCATCCGCATGGCGACGCCTCCATCGGCGATGCGATGGTGCAGATCGGCCAGAAGGACCTGCTCATCGATCCGCAGGGAAACTGGGGCAACGTCCTCACCGGCGACAACGCCGCAGCGCCGCGATACATCGAGGCGCGGCTTTCCAAGTTCGCGCTCGACGTTGTCTTCAGTCCGAAGGTGACGGAGTGGGCCGCGTCGTATGACGGACGCAACAAGGAGCCCGTCACGATGCCTGCCAAGTTTCCGCTGCTCCTCGCGCAGGGTGTGGAAGGCATCGCGGTCGGCCTGTCGTGCCGCATCCTGCCGCATAATTTCAACGAGCTGTGCGACGCAAGCATCGCCGCGCTGCGCGATGAGGACGTGAACATCCTGCCTGACTTCATCCAAGGCGGCATCATGGACGCTGCGGAGTACAATCAAGGCCTGCGCGGCGGCCGCATCCGCGTGCGTGCCCGGATGGAGCAGGTGCCGAAGAAAAACATCCTGAAGATCACCGAGATCCCCTTCGGCACCACGACCGGCGGACTGATGGACTCCATTGTCGCCGCGAATGACAAAGGAAAAATCAAGGTGCAGAAGGTCGAGGACAACACGGCGGAGTTTGTTGAAATCCTCGTGCACCTGCCTGCGGGCACCGATGTGGAGCAGATGATGGGCGCGCTATACGCCTTCACGGATTGCGAGGTGTCCATCTCCCCAAACGCGGTGGTCATCAAGGACGACAAGCCACAGTTTCTGAACGTGAACGAGCTGCTCAGGCACAGTGCGAAGTTCACCCGCGAGATCCTGCGCAAGGAACTGGAAATCTGGCTCGGCGAGCTGCAGGAGCGCTGGCACTTCTCGTCGCTGGAAAAAATCTTCATTGAGAAGCGGATCTACCGGAACATCGAGGAGGCCACGACCTGGGAGGCCGTGATGGCCGCGATTTGGAAAGGCCTGAAGCCTTACCTCTCCATCTTGAAACGTGAGGTCACCGACGACGACGTCGCCCGTCTCACCGAGATCAGGATCAAGCGCATCTCGAAGTTCAACTCGTTCGAGGCCGATGAGAAGATCGCCGCGCTGGAGGACGACATCTCCGAGGTGTCCAAAGATCTCAAACAGCTCACGCGCTTCACGATCAAGCACTTCGAGCGCCTCAAGGATGACTACGGCAAGGGACGCGAGCGCCGCACGGAGATCGCCAGCTTCAGCCGCGTCGCCGCCTCGGAGGTCATCGCCGCCAATGAGACACTCTATTTGAACGCGAAGGACGGCTTTGCCGGCACCGGCCTCAAGCGCGAGGGCGAGCCGCAGTTCAAGTGCTCCACGCTCGACGACATCCTCTTCATCACGCGCGATGGCGTGATGACGGTGACGAAGGTCTCGGAAAAGTTTTTCGTCGGCAAGAACCCGCTCTACCTCGGCATCTTCAAGAAGGATGAGAACGCCGTTTACAGCCTCATTTACCGGGATGGCAAGCAGGGCAACGTGCTGGCCAAGCGGTTCCGGATCGGCGGCGTGACGCGTGACAAGCAATACCCGCTGACGCGGGGAACGCCGGGCAGCATCGTGCATTACTTTTACCGGCACGAGAAGGAGGAGGACAGCGACGCGCAGAATCTCGTGGTCCATCTCAAGCCCGCGCTTTACCTGCGAAACCTCAGCATCCCGTTCCCCTTCAATTCGATGGTCGTCAAAGGCCGTGAATCGATGGGCAACATCGTCACCAAGCAGGCCGTGGACCGCATCGTGCGCGCGTGATATTGAGCGCCGGGGAAGCGCATCAAGGAGGCGGGCCGGTCAATTTCGCCAGGAAAAAGGCCGCCCCGCGTTTCACCACGTCCGCGTATTGCATCATGTTCATGATGTGCCCCTCGCCGGGATACACGTGAAACTCGGGCGCACGGCCCGCCTTTTTCAGCGCCACCTCCAGACGCCTCGCTTCCTGGATCGGCACGCGCGAGTCTGCATCCCCGTGAAGAATCAGCATTGGCGGCGCATGACGCAGCCGCCGGACTGACGCCTCATCGAGCCCGCCTGAAAGGATGACCGCACAGGCAACGGCCTCGTTGTGCACCGCCTCAGCCGCGGCGAGATAGCCGCCGAGGGAAAATCCAAACATGCCCACTCGAGCCTGCGGGCGCTTCTGGCGGACATGACTCACCGCGTCATGCACGGTCTCCAGCCACTGATCGGACGAGGCCTTGATCGTCGCATCATCCGCATACACGGAACCCGTGCGATCAAAGTAATGCACCAGATGCACCACGAATCCCTGCGCCGCAAAAGCCTGCGCCAGTTCGGCGATGAACCGGTTCGCAAACTCAACACCGGTCGCGCCGTGCAGCACAAGGATGGACGGAGCCGTCTTGCTCCCGCCGAAAGTCTCCATGCGGATGCTCCTGCCACCGCTCTTGAATTGCTCAAGCGTGCGCTCCACCGCAGTGGCCGCCGCAAGCGTACTCTCCATGTGCATCAACATGATTGCGGATACGATCCATCTCCTGAGTTGGCTCCCGCGAGATGCACGACAAGAAAAGGGTGTCCAGTTCATCCTTGATCATCGATCCCCGGGGCAAAGTTGCGCGCGTCGGCGTTGAGGCGATGGATTCCGACGCGCGAGCGTCGCCTCCCACGCGAACCTCTCGGCTTGCTCATGAATCATCCTTTTGACGACTCCAAAACGGCGGGTCTGCTCGTGCCAGTCTTCGCGCTCCGGCACGTGGATGATTTCGGAATCGGCGACACCACAGCGGTCCGCCGCGCGATCGATTTCTGCCGCGATCACGGCTTCGCCGTTCTTCAAACACTCCCCATTCACGAGACGATCGGCGACCACAGCCCGTACAATCCGATTTCCTCACGCGGGCTCTCCCCCGCCTTGCTCTCGCTCACGCCGCAGGAAGTGCCGGGGCTCACCACGCAGATGCTGGAAGCCTTCGCGCCTGCGGACTGGCTCGTGCAACTTCGTGAGGGAAAGGTGAAGCACGGGACCATTCACTCGCTAAAAGTTCAGGTGCTGCTCGCGGCCCATCGCGGCTTTCAGGCCAGCCGTGAGATCGCAGAGGAACTGCACGCGGAGTTTGAAGCGTTTCAAGACGCGAACGCTGGCTGGCTTCCGGCATACACTCTTTATCGTCTGCTGGTCCGCGAGTATGAGGGCAATCCGCGCTGGCAGGAGTGGCGGCCCGAACACCAGTCTCCTGCGAGCGCTGAACGATGGCTTGCCGCCGACCCGGATCAGCACTTCCTCGCGCGGGTGCGGGAGGGATTTGCATTCATCCAGTGGGTGGCCTGGAAGCAATGGAAGAGCGTGCGCGCTCATGCGGACGCGCGCGGAGTGAGGCTGATGGGTGAGGTGTCGTTCGGTGTCTCGCGCAGCAGTGTCGATGTGTGGGCGCGCCCGGAATTGTTCGATCTCGAGTGGAACATGGGCACGCCGCCCATTGTCTATTTTGACACGAACAAGGACTCGGAACGCTTCGGGCAAAACTGGGGATTTCCACCTTATCGATGGGAGAACCATCGTGCCTCCGGCTTCGAGTGGCTGCGCGAACGCCTGCGCGGAGAGGCGCAGTTTTTCCACGTCTGCCGCCTCGATCATCTGCGCGGCTACTTCCGGGCCTACATGTTTCCCTGGCACGGCGGGTCGGTGCATGCGGAGTTCAGCAAGCTCACCGAGGAGCAGATCCGCGAGCGCACGGGAGGACGTTGGCCCCGCTTTCTCCCTGGTTCTGGTGAGGATGCTGCAAGCGCCCGCGCCAACGGCGCGCAGGGACGCGAGCTGATCAGTGTGATGTGCGATGCGGCTGGAGAGATGTCACTCTTCGCGGAGATCATGGGTCAACTGCCCGAATACATGAGCAGCGTCATCGACGACTTGCGCATTCCGAGCCTGACGTTCCCACAGCTAGAGCGAAATGCGGACAGGACTCTCCGCCCGCCGGAGTCGTATCGTCCGCTGAGCCTCGCTGCCTATGCGAATCACGACCACGCGCCCGTTGCTGCCTTGTATCAACGGCTGCGCG
>JANOBO010000081.1:0-36761 GCA_031411695.1 Verrucomicrobiaceae bacterium | reverse complement strand
AGCGCGTAACCGCGTGAGACGGCTTCGGCGCGGTCTGCGGCGTGGAGTTTGCCGAGGATGGACTTGACGTGTGATTTCACCGTCTCGCTGCTGATTCCCAGAGCTCCGGCAATGTCGCCGCGCGAGAGGCCGCGGGCGAGGAACTCGAGCACTTCGACCTCCCGCGGGCTGAGATTGTGCTCTGATTTCACGGCGCGCGCGGATTGACTGATGAACACTTCGCCACCGATGCAGATGTTGTGGATGGCATTGAGGATCACGAGGGCGTCGGTGCTTTTGGACAGATAGCCGCAGGCGCCGTTCTCACGCGCGCGCTCCGCCTCATGCTTCAAGGGCATGCCTGCCAGCATCAGCACGCGTATTCTGGGATGGATGCTGCGGAGGCGGGCGAGAACCTCGAATCCGTCACACTCCGGAATGCGAACATCGAGCAGCACGACATCGGGCATGCCGTGCGCCGCGCACGCGGCCAAGGCTGCAGTGCAGTCTGCGACGCTTGCCACCACGCGGAAGCCGCCTTCCGCCCGCAGCATGGCCTCGAGGCCGCCACGTAGCACGGGATGGTCATCGATGATGAGGACGGACTTCAATGTTGTGTGACTGGGATGAGACATGTCCAACGTCCTCGTCTCTAGGCTATGTGTGCAGTGCGGGTGCGCCGCGCGGGGTTGTCTTTGTCGGACGCGTTGGCTTTGGCCCAAGTGATGAAGGCTTTCACGGTGGTGCCCTGCCCTTCACCGCTGGTCACATCAAGCGTGCCGCCGAGCCAGCGCATGCGCTCCTTCATGCCACGGATGCCGAAGTGTCCATCATTCACGGTGGCGGCGTTGGCGGGATCAAAGCCGTTGCCGTTGTCGTGAATGGTGAGTGTGATGCCGTGCTCATCGAAGCGTGCCTCTACCTCCACACGCACGGCGTTCCCGTGCTTGATGGCGTTCCCCACAGCCTCTTGGACAATCATGAGCAGGCTGCCCATCAGATGATCCGTCATCTCGCGCTCCGAGCCTTCGCTGCTGAGCACCACGCAGTCCCGCCAGTGAGCCATGTGCTGAGCGGCCTGCCGCAGCAGCGCGGTAAAGCCTGGAGATCCCTCAGCCACTTGCGTCAGGCCCCACATCGCGTCACGCAGTTGGCTCTGCGTATGCATCAGAGCGCTCTGCGCTCCGCGCATCTCCTCGACTGCTTTTCCGGGTGAGTCCGGCATGTGTCGCAGGGCCGCGTCCAGCCGATACGAGGCGCTGGCCAGCAATTGCTGGAAGCCATCGTGCAAATCATGCGCCAGCCTTATGCGCTCACGCTGCGTGCACGTGAACTCCATCTCCGAGTTCCGGTGCGCGAGCAATGCATCGTGGAGTTTCGCTCGTTGTCGGCGCAGGAGCACCCGCAGGGCCCATATCCAAAATATCGCCGCCACAAAGACGAGGGCCGCAAGGCTAAGGGCCAGCCTCAACCGCTGCACCGTCCACCACGGCGCGCTCTGGGCACCCGCTCCCGGCGCGCGCGTCGCAGCATGCACCACGCCGGATATCGCCATCCTCTGGGCATCCACTGACCCTGAAAACACGTCTGGGAACGTGGCCAGTTTCGCCTGCGGCTGCGCCGCGGCGGTTTCCGCCGCCTCACGCGGCATGCGCCGGCTGTCCTGACTGGAAATGAGCCATGCCGCCGGACTATCCTGCGGTAGCGCACTGGACTGCAACAGAATCAGCAAAATGAAGCTGTGATTGATCCGCAAAATCATGAGCACAATGCCGTTAGCCGTTCCTTACTATACAAGGCAGACTGCGTCAGCTGCGCGGGATTTGCCTCAGCCATCTGCTTCCAATCGAAAGACTGTCTTAATCGGGTGGCCTGTCAAATCGTTAGCTCGACCCAGTCTGAAGCCATTCCTTTCTCCGCTCCACGACCCAGCCGGGTCATCATGATCATGCCTTCTTATGCCCGAGCTGCTTGGTCATTTACCGGCCAAAGCCGGGGCATTGGTCCATGCTCAAATCGGTTTTGCTGAGCCCTAGGGGCTTCCGGGGATCACCAACGAGCACCGCGACATGCCATCACCCATGCCGGATAGTCTCAAACACCCCCCCGCCGAGCAGGCGATCACCGTCGTAGAGCGCGCAGATTTGGCCGGGGGTGAGGGCGCGTTGGGGGGCGTCGAAGGTGATCTCGGCGGCGAGGCTGTCATCTCGCTGGAAGGGGCGGTAGGTGGCGGCGGCGGCGGGCGAGCGGTAGCGCGGCATGGCCTGCAGACTCATCGGCTGCGTGAGATCAGCCCCGGTGGTGGAGATGCCGGACAGAGTGCAATGCCGCGACCACAGCAGGGGCGTGTCGGCATTCTCGATGGCGACGACGAGTTCGTTGGAAGCGTGACGCTTGGCCACGACGACGTAGGCCTGCTTGTAGAGCGGTGATGCGACACGGAGACCTTTGCGCTGGCCGAGTGTGTAGAGATGCAGGCCGCGATGCTCACCAAGCACTTTGCCCGCGACATCGACGATGGAGCCGGGCTGGTCCGCGACAAAGGTGCGGAGGAAATCCTCCATCTTCACCTCACCGATGAAGCAGATGCCTTGGCTGTCCTTCTTGTCTGCGGTCTTCAAATTCAGCTCCCGCGCGATGGCGCGCAGCTCCGGCTTCAGCAGGTGGCCGATGGGAAAACGCGCGATCTCCACCTGCGACGGCCGCATCATGGCGAGGAAGTAGGTTTGATCTTTGTTCGGGTCCGCGCCGCGAAGGATCATGGAGTGCTCGGTGCTCAGTGCGGGGTGCGGAGTTTCGCCGACCACGGGTCCACCGCCTTCACTGCGCACTGAGCACAGAGCACTTGAATGCCGTTTCCCTTCAACTCGTCTCGCATAGTGCCCTGTCGCAATCGCATCAAAGCTGTGATCGCGGGCCCACTCCCACAGCACGCCGAACTTCATCTCGCGGTTGCACATGACGTCGGGGTTGGGCGTGATGCCAGACTGGTAGCCCTCGAGCAGATACTTCACGACCTTCTCGCGGTAATCGCGCATCAGGTTCACGACGTGGAACTCGATCCCGAGCTGGTCGGCGACGGCGCGGGCGTCATCGATGTCCTCCATCCACGGGCAGTGCCCGACGATGTTCTCCTCGTTGATCCAGTTCTTCATGTAAGCACCGACGACGTGATGCCCCTCGCGGACGAGCAACGCGGCGGCCACGCTGCTGTCCACGCCCCCGGACATCGCGGCGAGAATTTTTGCCATGCCGGATGAATAGCGGTGATGCGGCGCGAGGCAATGGTGTCTGATCAAACACTCGCAAGCGCGTGATGCCCCATGACGGCCCGGACGATTGACGTCCTCTGCGATAGCCGGTACGATCACCGCCATGGGAGAAGTCCGAATTAAAATCAGGCTGATCAATGCCACCGACGAAGCGCTAAACCGGCGCAAGAAACTGGCGAAGAAAAAAATACGCTCGGTGCTGGCTGAAGCGATTGTGGACACCGGGGCGATCCGGACCTTCATCCCACATCACTTGATGCTCAAGCTCGGGCTCCTGCCCGACAGCTACACCGAGGCAAAGTTTGCGGATGGCCGCACGGCCAGCGTGATCGTTTCGGAACCGGTGAGCATGGAGATTCTTGACCGTCGCGTGACCGAAGGATTGCTGGTGCTCGGAGACGAAGTCCTCCTTGGACAGACTGCGCTGGAATCCACGGACTTGCTGGTGGATTGCGCGAAACGAGAAGTGGTGCCGCACAATCCGAACACGCCAGTGATGTGGGTGCGCTGACGCATTGGCAAAGTGGCGCGGACCGCAAACACCCGCGTCGAATGCAATCGGGCCGAATGCACCCACGTCAGCGGCGCGCGCGGCGGCGGAACTGAAACAGGAGACCGGCTAGACCGACGAGCAGCGCTGAGGCTGGCTCAGGGACGGCGTGCGTCTGAAGCTCAAATGCGGGCGGCGTGACGGAATAGTCGCCAGGGCCCTCGACACCGTTCAGTCCGCCAAAGGGCACCTGAGTGGCGCTCGATAGGCGCCACTCGAGCGGCTGCAACGTCTGGTCGGAGTGCGAGGGCATCGTCCAGTCGTCGAGCGGATTTCCGTCGAGACCGTTGTTCGTGACGAGCGCCCATTCGGTGAGCGCGTCGATGGTGAGGCCGTTGTAAACCCAGATGTAAGCCTGCTCACCCTGCGCAAATGTGTACGTCGGCAGCGGGGGTGCTTGGCTCGAGGTTCCGTCCGTCTGGAGCGTGGCGGTGCCGGAGAAGAAGCCGAGCGCGGAATTCCAGCCACTGGAGGCGGGCGCCGCGGCACGATCAAAGACCTTCCAGTTTGTTTGCCAGAGGCTGAGATTGAACTCGCTCGGCAAGAAGGAGCCGAAGGTGCCGAGCTCGAAGATGTATGAATTGTCCAAGGCGACCCCGGTGCTGTTGACGAGGGTGTCGCCGACGGCGTTGCCCCATTCGATGGTCCGCGCGGGTAGCGTGGGCGGTGAGATTGCGAGGAGCGCCAGGACGAGGATGATGCGGGGAAGTTTCATGGCTGAGGAAGATGAGACGTGAAGTTTTGAGGAGGGCGGCCTTGTGGTTTCTGATCAAGGTGTCCATGGCGCGGGCAGCACCCAGTTGCTTTTGCCGTTGATGGACTTGATGAACGCGCCGTGCAGCGACTTGAAGAGCATCAGATTATTTTCATTCGGCAGCGATGCATTCGCCTGCGGCGACCACTGATGGTACGTCTGGTACTCGAGGAGGAAGTGGCTAATGTAGGCCTCCGTGCCCGTCGAGGTGTCCCCGGCCCAAAAGCGGATCTGATCACTCAGGCGCGGATCGCGGCCGCCCGTGAATCCATTCGCCGCGCTCATCTGGCGGAGCGCTGGTGACTGATCCATCGGGAAGCCCGAGCCGATGAGATTGCTGCCGGGCTTCAAGGGGCACGCGAAGCTGTTCTCACGCACATGGCCGCTGAAGGTGAGGCTGACCGCGCTGGTGCGGCAGTGGACGTACAGCGCGCCCGCTGGATCGACCGCGCGGGTGCCACGGTCATTGAGCATGGCATCGGTGGAGAGCACCCACTTCGGCGCGCCGCCATTGAAGAAGAGCCAGTAAATTTCATCGAAGACACCGGTGGCCGCGTTGAAGAACAACAGGCGGTCGGCGGTGGTCTGGTTGTTCGTCGCGGTGAATTTCGATTTCACGAAGAGATCGTCGAGCGTGAGATGCTGGCGCACCGCGATGACATCGCCGGCGAGATTCGCGGGCACGAAGGCGAGCGTGTTCTGATTCCCCGGCGCCGTGGAGATGGCGATGGTGGTGGCGGTGCTTGCCGCCTTGTTCACGTCGAAGCGGTGGCCCGCGTTGTCACCGCTCAGCACCTCGATGTAATACTGCCTGCCGTTGACGAACGCGCCGGACACGCTGCCCGCGCCGACGGAGGTGGCGACATTCAGCGCGCCGCCCACCGAGTCCACCACACCGCTGAAAATGTCGCACGGGAAGAACGGCATCGAGCAGGTCTGGCACTGCACAGCGAGTGAGCGCGTGTCCCACCCGGAGACGAGCGTGCGCGTGGTCTGCTCCGGCACGGTGTCGCCATTTGTGTCGAGATCGACGCGGATGCGGACGAAGCCTTTGCCGGGGATCAAGCCGGGAAGCGTGGCGAGGTCTTGATACGTCAGGGTGTCGGTGCCGTCGCCGTTGTTCAGGATTGCAGGCAGGATCGTCGTCACAGGCGTCCAGCCCGCGCCATTTGCGCCGCTGCTGGCGAGATCTGCGATGAACTCGAGCGTGTAGATGACATCACTCAGGGCCGAGGCCCTGCGCACCTGCGCATCGATGCGGCCATTTGCATTGACGATGATCCTCAGCGGACAGCCGATGGAGACGCCGGTGTTTGCCGCGTAGCAGAAGGCATACTCCTGCAGGTTGTTGAAGCGGTCGCCATCCGGATTCTGCGTCGTGCCGTTCTGTCCGCCGAGCGGATTGCGGCTCTGCCATCCGCCGAAGGTGATGGGCTTGTTGCGCAGGACGGGGATGTTGTTGTTGATGACCATCGGATCACCCGGCGTGAGCGTGAAGCAGAGGTAATACGGATTCGCCGCAGCGCTAAAGTCCACGAGCGAGCCCGGATTAAGCGGGTCCTCGCTCGATCCCATGATAGTCGGGTTCGGTCCGCCGGTCGGATCGAAAGTGCCGGGGATCTCCACGCGGCTCGGATCGCGCGTGTAACCCGGAGGCGGCGTGATGGACATGACATAGATGCCCGGCGTGCCGTCGGTGATGAAGCTGTACTGGCCGCCCGAGCCATCCATCAAGAGCGTGGCCACACCCGGGCCCGTCACGCTGATGCTGCCGCCCTGCACGATCTCGCCAGTCTCCACATCGAAGAAGTAGCCGAGCGGATCCACGGCATCGAGGAAATCATTGCCGCTGCTGCTTGCACCGGAGATCACGACCTTCACGAGATTGTCATTGAGCAATCCCTGCGTGTCCGCCGTGCTCGTCGATGCGCGCGGGTCCTCCTCCTGCACAAAATAGGTGCCGTCCGGCAGCGCTGCGAACAGGTAGGCGCCAAATCCATCCGTCGTCGTCGTGGCGATGAGAGCATCCGTTCCAGGATCAAAGACGCCGTTGCCATTGCTGTCGGCGTAGAGCTTCACCGTCACGCCGGCCACCGGCCCGTCGTTGTCGCTGAAGTTGCCGTCGGAATCGTAGTCATCCCGCACCTGGCCGGAGATCGAGCGGAGGCCGTTCACCGCTGTGAAGCCAAAGTCCACCGTGTTGTCCGTCTCGCCACTTGTCAGCGCGATCACCGGACTGGTCACCGGTGCCGTCGGCATCGACTGCGCGCCGTTGTCGTCATTGTCCACCTGATCGTCCGCCGTGCTCGTCGCGATGGATGACATCGGATATGCCGCAGGCGGCGTGGCGATGCGCATCTTGTAGCTGCCCGTCGGGATGCCGCCGAAGGAGTAGAGTCCGCCGCCGGATGTCGTGCTCGTCGTCGGCTGCACGCCGGCCGTGTTCAAATCGCTGTCGATCGCGTTGCCGCCCGCGTCGAGGAGTTCAACCACGACACCGTCGAGGCCCGACTCGCCGCCGTCCTTCCGGCCGTTGTTGTTCGCATCGACCCACACGAGGTTGCCGATGGTGCCGGTCTGCTCTTCGACAAAGTTATTGCCGGAAGAAGACCCGCCCGCACCGACCACGATCAGAGTTTGGTCACCAATCACATCGAGATCGCCGCCATCTGTGTCGCTTACACTGTAGTAGAGCGCCGGCTGCGTTTCTTTCACTCGATAGTTTCCTGGCGACACAGGAACGAAGTAGTAAAAGCCATCGTTGCCCGTTCCGGCGACGATCGGCTGCACGCCGAAGGCATTTGAATCGCCGTCCATAACATTGCCGTTGGCGTCCAAGAGCGTGAGTGTCACTCCGCTAATGGGGGTGTCCCCCGCGTTGTCGTTGTTGGTGTCAGCGAGAACACGACCCATGATTTGTCCCGGCTGCTCCTCAACGAAATCGGCCGTCGCTACGCCGCCAGGGGCAAACCACACACTCAAGAAAGAATCTGGGGTGACGCTGAAATAGCCCGAGGGCTGAGTTTCGATGACGGCATACCCTCCAAGGTTGCTCTGAAGGTTTGTGAAGGCGTAATAGCCATCTGCATCAGTCGTCACGGTATAAATCTGGTAGCCAGGGAGATTTGGGTTGTCTCCTACAAGTGTGATCATGACGCCACTTATCCCCACGTCCCCCACGTCGTCGTTGTTTTGATCCGCTGAAACCCGTCCGCGGATTTCTCCAGGACGATGCTCGATGAAGGCGTTTCCGTCGTCGGTTTCTCCCGGGGTGATTGTTACGGGGATGCGATTGTCGTTCCAATCGTTGTCCACGTCATCGTCAGGATCTGTGGTGTCACGTTCGACAGCGTTGTAATACCCTGCAGGCTGAGTCTCCACGACGACGTAGCTCCCAGGCGGCATGTTCGTGAAGGCGTAAATGCCGAGCAGGCTGGTCTGGACACTGCCCCCTATCTGAACGCCGTCGCTTGGGTCGCCGTCGGCATTTGGATCGCTGAAAAGAGCGAGAGCGACATTCGGAATGGGCAGATCGCCGATGTAGTCTCTGTTCGTGTCGTCAAAAACAACACCTCTGATTGTCCCAGGAATGAAGTAGCCGTCAATGCCACCGCTCGTGCTGCTGCCCGCCACGGCGGCGAACGTCGTCGGATCATTGCCCTGCGTCTGCGTCGCACCGGCAGGATACTGCGGATCGCTCTCATCGACGTTCGCGCTGGTGCTGCCGGGGACCACAGTCGCGCTCCAGTTGCCGCTGCTGTTTGTCGTCACGGTCTGCGTGCTGGTGTCTGACGCGGTGATCACGACATCGACGCCCGCGAGGTCGGGCTCCCCGATGTCCTGGTCCCCATCGCCATTCGCATCCACGTAAAGATGTCCGGTGACGGTGGCGGGGACGAAGTAGCCGTCGGTGCCGCCATCGATCGTCACATTGGCGACGACGTTGAAGGTCGTGGGCTCCGTGCCCTGCGTCTGCGTGGAGCCGGCGGGATACTGCGGGTCAAACTCCTGCACGTTCGCCGTGGTGCTGCCAGGCGGCACATCGATGGTCCAGTTTCCGTTTGCGTCCGTCGTGACCGGCAGCGAGCGGCCGAGCACATCGGTGATGATCAAGTCCACACCCGCGAGATCGGGCTCGCCGATGTCCTGATCTCCGTCTCCATTCGTGTCGAGGTAGAGATGTCCCACGGCCGTGCCAAAAACGAAGTAGCCATCGATCCCGCCGCTGGTGCTGGTGCCGGCGACTGCGGTGAACGTAGTCGGGTCATTGCCCTGCGTTTGTGCGGCTCCGGCCGGATACTGCGGATCGCTCTCGTCCACATTGGCGGTGGTGCTGCCGGGCGGCACGGTCGCAGTCCAGTTCCCGCTCGCGTTCGTCGTCACGGTTTGCATCACACCGTTCGCGTCGGTGATCACCACATCCACGTTCGCCAGATGGGGCTCGCCCACGCCCTGGACGCCGTTGCCATTGGTATCCCTGTAAAGATGCCCGGTCACTGTGGCCTCGATGAAGTAACCGTCGATGCCTGCGTCGCTGCTGCCACCCGCAGCTGCGATCACGGTGGTCGGGTCCGTGCCCTGCGTCTGTGTGCTGCCCGTCGGAAATTGCGGATCGCCTTCCTGCACGTTTGCGCTGGTCGATCCCGGAGCCACGCTCGCCGACCAATCCCCTGCCCCATTGGTGCTCACCGTCTGCGTGCCGCCGGCGGAGTCCGTGATCAACACATCGACATTCGCAAGATTTGGCTCGCCGCTGTTTTGCGTGCCGTTGCCATTCGTGTCGAGGTAAAGGTGGCCGCTCACGGTGGCGGGCAGTTCTTCGACGAAGTTGTTTCCATCATCGGTCTCACCCGCGGTGATGGTCACAGGGATTCGATTGTCCGTGGTGCTGGCGTTCACAGCATCATCACCTGCGGTGGTCGTGTCTCCATCGATGGCGGTGAGATATCCGGGCGGCTGCGTCTGCACGAGCACGTAGCTTCCCGGCGCGATGCTGCCGAAGGAGTAGCCGCCGTCCACGTCGGTTAGAACTTGTCCGCCGATCTGCACGCCGTCCGACGGATCGCCGTCGCCGTTTGGATCGCTGAACAACGCCAGCGCGACGTTTTCCATCGGCGTGTCGCCCACGTTGTCATTGTCCGCGTCTGCAAACACGCTGCCGCTGATGGAGCCGAGCTGCTCTTCCACGAAATTGTTGTCCTCGTTCTCGACGCCGGCGCTGACGTTGACGAGCACGGTGTCCCCGATCTGGTCGAGATTGCCGCCATCTGCATCGCTCACGCTTTGATAGCCGGATGGCTGCGCCTCGCCGATGCGGTACTCGCCGGGCGGCACATCATTGAAGATGTAGAAGCCGGTGCCATCCGTGGTGGCCGTGATGGGCTGCACCCCGTTCGAGCCTGGATCTCCATCAATCACCGCGCCGCTGAGATCCAGCAGCGTGAGCACCACATTCGCGAGGCCGGAGTCGCCGTTGTCATCATTGTCCGTGTCGGCAAAAACGTAGCCGCTGATCGAGCCGTATTGCTCCTCGACGAATGTGTTGTCTTCATCCACATCGCCTGGATCGAGCACGCGGGCCACGGAATCACCGATGATGTCGAGATCGTTCCCATCACGGTCTCCCAAGCTTGCGTAACCTGCCGGCTGCGCCTGCGCGATCTCATAAATTCCGGGCGGCAGATTGGTGAAGGCATAGAAGCCGTCGCTGTCCGTCGTGACGGTGATCGGCTGCACGCCGATGGTGTTTGGATCGCCATCAATGACCATCTCGTCCACGTCCAGCAGCGTGAGGACCACGCCGCTGATGCCCATGTCGCCGATGTCATCGTTGTCCGTGTCCGCCAGGACGAAGCCGGTGAGCGAGGCGGGCATGAAGTAGCCGTCGTTCCCAGCATCTTCGCTCTGGCCTGCCACTGCGATGACGACTGTCGGACTCGTGCCCTCCGTCAGCGTGAACGCATGATCGATCACCGCGAGGAAATCCGGGTCCGCCTCCTCGACATCGACGCTGGTGGTGCCAGGAGCGACAGCGAGCGACCAATCGCCGTTGCCGTCCGTCAGCACCGCGTGCTGCACGTTGGCCGAGTCCGTCACGATGACCGTCACGTCGGCAAGGTCAGGCTCAGCGCCGTCCTGCGTGCCATTGCCATTCCTGTCGAAGTAGAGATGCCCCATCACGATGGCACCCACGCCATTGATCGTGAGAGACCGCGTCCCCTCGCAGCCGTTCGCATCCGTCGCGGTGATCGTGAATGTCTCGCCAGCCGTCGATGTCGGCGTGCCGCTGATCGTGTCGCCGACGAGCGTCAGCCCCGCAGGCAGGACGCCGGTGGTGACCGCAAATGAGTATGCCGCAGTGCCGCCGGAGGCAGAGAGCGTCTCGCTGTAGGGGACGCCGAGCACCGCGTCCGGCAACGTCACCGGACTGACCATGATCGTGGGGCAGGCCGGCATGAGCGTGAAACTGCGCGTGCCCTCGCAGTCATGCATGTCGGTGGCCGTGATCGTGAAGGCCGCGCTGACAGTCGAGGTCGGCGTGCCAGTGATTGTAGCGCCCGTCAGGGTTAGGCCGGCCGGAAGCGTGCCGCTGGTGACCGCAAAGGTGTACGGCCCTGTGCCACCACTGCCGCTGAGCGTCTGGCTGTATGCGGTGCCGACGGTTCCATCAGGCAGTGATGCCGGACTCACCGTGACTGTCGGGCACACGGCATCCAGCGTCAGCGTGCGCGTGCCTTCGCAGCCATTGTCATCGGTGACGGTGATCGTGAACGACGTCGATTCCGCAGCCGTGGCCGTGCCGGTGATCGCATCACCGATGAGCACGAGGCCTGCGGGCAGCGCGCCGTTTGTGACGGCGAATGAATACGGCGCGGTGCCGCCTGTGGCGGAAAGCGTGGCACTGTATGCGGAGCCGACGGATGCGTCTGGCAGCGTTGCGGGATTCACGGTGATCGTCGGACAAGCCGGCGTGAGCGTGAAGCTGCGCGTGCCGGTGCAGCCGTGCGCATCGGTCGCGGTGATGATGAAGGTTTCGCTCGTCGTCTCGGTCGGCGTGCCGCTGATGACGCCGGATGCGAGCGAAAGTCCATTTGGCAATGATCCCGTCGTCACCGCAAATGTGTAAGGCGACGTGCCGCCGCTGCCGGTGAGTGTTTGATTGTACGAAGTTCCTACCACGCCGTCTGGCAGCGTGGATGGACTCACCGCGATCGTCGGACACACTGGCGTGAGCGTGAAGCTGCGCGTGCCGGTGCAGCCAAAGTCATCGGTGGCTGTGATCGTGAAGGTCGCGCTTGTCGTCGCCGTCGGCGTGCCGCTGATGTCAGTGCCGCTGAGCGAGAGGCCCGCAGGCAATGCGCCGCTGGTGACGGCGAACGAATACGGCGCGGTCCCGTCGCTGCCGCTGAGCGTTTGATTGTAAGCGGTGCCGACGACGCCGTTTGGCAACGACGCGGGATTCACGATGATCGTCGGACAAGTCGGCGCGAGCGTGAAGCTGCGTGTGCCGGTGCAGCCATTGTCATCGGTCGCGGTGATGATGAAGGTCTGGCTCGCGGTCGAGGTCGGCGTGCCGGTGATGGTGTCGCCGCTGAGCGACAGGCCCGCTGGCAGAATGCCGGTCGTGACTGCGAATGTGTATGGCGCAGCGCCGCCGTTGCCGGTGAGCGTCGCGCTGTAAGAAGTGCCGACGACTGCGGCGGCGAGTGACGCGGGAGTCACGGTGATGGTCGGGCAGCTCGTGGAGAAGGTGAGGTTCACACTTCCGGCGCAGGTGTTTGCATCCGTGGCGGTGATCGTGATCGTCCAGTTGCCGGCCTCAGTCGGCGCGCCACCGAGTGTCTGCGTGCCGGTGTTGAAGCTCATTCCCGCAGGCAACGTGCCGCTTTGCGACCAAGTGATGACGCCTGTGCCGCCGGTCTGCGTGAAGACTACCGGCGTGTATGCCGTGCCGACGACGCCATCTCCGACTGACGATGGCGCGACGGCGAGCGTGTTGCAGCCGATGTTGATCGTGAAGGTGGCCTCGCCATTGCAACCGTTCGCGTCGGTGGCGACGATGATCGTGTTCGCGGTGCCATTCGTCGTCGGCGTGCCGCTGATCGCACCGGCACTGCTGATGACCAGGCCTGGAGGGAGCGCGCTGCCGACTTTCACTGCGAACGTATAGGCCGCAGTGCCGCCGGTCGCATTGATGGTGCCACTGTAGGAAGCGCCGACGGTGCCTGATGGCAGCACGGCTGGAGTCGATGAGAGCGAGATGGTCGGGCAGGTCGGAGCAAGCGTGAAGGTGCGCGCGCCGGTGCAGCTATTCGCGTCCGTCGCGGTGATCGTGAAAGTCTGGCTCGAGGTCGAGGTTGGCGTGCCAATGATCGTGTCGCCGGTGAGTGTGAGGCCGGCGGGCAGCGAGCCAGTCGTCACCGCATAGGTGTAAGCCGAAGTGCCGCCGCTCGCGGAGAGCTGCTGACTGTAAGACGTGCCGACGACTGCGGCTGGCAATGAGGACGGACTCACCGTGATGGTCGGGCACGTGGACGTAATAGCGAGTGCGCGAGTGCCGGTGCAGCCGTTGGCATCGGTGCCGGTGATCGTGAAGTTCACGGTGCCTGCTGTTGTCGATGTGCCGCTAATCGTGTCACCAGTAAGCGCGAGTCCTGCTGGCAGTGAGCCAGTGGTGACTGCGAATGTGTAAGCCGCCGTGCCGCCCGTCGCAGAGAGCGTCTGAGAGTAAGACGAGCCAACCGTCGCGTCGGGGAGCGACGCAGGATTCACGGTAATGGTCGGGCAGGTCGAGGTGATCGACAGCGCGCGAGTTCCGGTGCAGCCATTCACATCGGTGCCGGTGATCGTGAAGTTCGCGGTGCCTGCGGCTGTTGAAGTTCCACTGATCGTCGCGCCGCTCAGGGTGAGCCCGTTCGGCAATGAGCCGGTAGTGACTGCGAAAGTGTAAGCCGCTGTGCCGCCGGATGCGGAGAGCGTCTGCGAGTATGAAGTGCCGACTGTCGCGCCGGGGAGTGAGGCGGGATTCACGGTGATCGACGGGCACACAGGCGTGATGGTGTAGCTGCGCGTGCCGGTGCAGCCGAGTGAGTCCGTCGCGGTGATGGTGAACGTCGCGGCTGTGCTTGAAGTCGGCGTGCCGCTGATCGTCGCGCCAGTAAGCGAGAGACCGGCAGGCAGTGAGCCGGTGGCCACCGAGTATGAGTATGCCGCCGTGCCACCAGTCGCGGAGAGCGTCTGATTGTAGGACGACCCCACGACGCCGTTGGCAAGCGTGGCGGGATTCACGGTGATCGTCGGGCAGCCTTCGGTAAAAGTGTTGCCGTCATCCGTTTCACCCGCGGTGATGCTGACCGGGATGCGGTTGTCCGTCTGGCTCGCGTTCGCCAAGTCGTCGTTCGGGATCGTGGTGTCGCCATCACCCACGCTGACATAGCCGCCTGGCTGCGTCTGAACGACGACATAAGTGCCGGGCTCAACATCCGTGAAGGTATAAACGCCGCTGCCATTGGACAGGACCGTGCCGCCGAGCTGCGCGCCATCGCTTGGATCGCCATCGCCGTTTGGATCGGTGAAGAGCGCGAGCACGACGTTCTGCAACGGCGTCGCTCCAACGACCACGGTGCCGCTGATCGTGCCGAGTTGTTCCTCGACAAAATTGCGATCCGCCGCAGTGCCGCCGGGGCTGACATCGATGAGGGTCACGTCGCCGATCTGGTCGAGATTGCCGCCATCCGCATCGCTCACGCTTTGATAACCGGATGGCTGCGCCTCGCCGACGCGATACTGGCCTGGCGGCACGTTCGAGAAGGTGTAAACGCCGCTGCCGTTTGTTGTCGCTGTGACAGGCTGCACGCCCGCCGTGAGAGGATCGCCATCAATAACGGCACCGCTGAGATCCAGCAGCGTGAGCACCACGCCGGGGAACGCGGCGTCACCACTGTTGTTGTTGTCGGTGTCCTTCATCACGGTGCCGGTGATGGAGCCGTATTGCTCCTCGACGAAGTTGTTGTTGGAATCCGTCTCGCCGGCGTCGAGCACACGCGCGACGACATCTCCGATGACATCGAGATCACCGCCATCGCGGTCTTCGAGGCTGGCATAGCCGGATGGCTGCGCCTGCGAGATGCGGTAGGTGCCGGGCACGAGGTTCGTGAACGAGTAGGCGCCGCTGCCATTGGTCGTGGCCGTGATGGGCTGCACGCCGCCCGTGAGCGGATCTCCATCGATCACCGCGCCGCTGCCGTCCAGCAACGTCAGCACCACGCCGGAGATGCCAGTGTCGCCGACGTCATCGTTGTCGGTGTCAGCCAATACGGTGCCGTTGATCGTGGCGATGGCCTCCTCGATAAAGCTGGCGGCGAGTGTGCCGCCTGCGGTGACGACCAGCGGTCGCACTTCATTGGGATTGCCGCCGTCGGTGTCCGTCACATTGAGGTAACCCCCGGGCTGGGTCTCCTTCACGCCATAGGTTCCGGGCGGCACGTTGGCAAAGGTGTAGTCGCCGTTGATGTCGGTGGTCGTGGTGATGAGCTGCACGCCGGGTGTGACGAGATCGCCATCGACAAGATTGCCCGCGCTGTCCACGAGTGTGAGCGTGACATTTGCGACAGGATCATCACCCGTGTCGTCGTTGTTGATGTCGGTGAGGACGGTGCCGCTGATGGTGCCGTATTGCTCGGTCAGGAAGTGATTTCCATTGTCCGTCTCGCCGCCGATGACGGTGACTGGGATGCGCGCGTCGGTGAGGCTGGCGTTTGCCACGTCATCGCCTGGCGCGGTGGTGTCGCCATCGATGATCGCGGCGTAACCGGAAGGCGTGGTCATTACGACGACGTAGCTGCCGGGTGGCAATCCCGTGAAGCTGTAGGCGCCGCTGCCATTCGTGTTTTGCGATGCGCCGTATTGCACGCCGTCGGCGGGATCGCCGTCGCCATTCGGATCGGTGAAGAGTTTCATCGGCACGCCGCTCAGGGTCGCGTCGGCGATGTCGTCGTTGTTGGTGTCTTTGGAAACGACGCCGCTGATGACGCCTGGATTGAAGAAGCCGTCGGTGCCTGCATTGGTGCTGGCGTTTGCCACGGCGGTGACGGTGCTCGGGTCGGTGCCTTGTGTTTGCACACTGCCAGCGAGGACGAGCGCGGTGAATTGCGGATCGGTGTTGTCGATGTCCACTGTCGTCAAACCGGGCGGCACGCTGGCGGTCCAGTTGCCGCTCGCGTCGGTGGTCACGGTCATCGTCGTGAGATCGACCTTGGTGATGATGACATCGACGTTTGCGAGGTTAGGCTCGCCGATGTCCTGTGTGCCGTTGCCATTGGTATCGACATAGAGATGACCGGTGATGGTGCCGACCTGGCGAAAGCCGTCATCGCCCGCGCTGGTATTCACGCCGCTGACGACGGTGACGGTGCTGGAGTCGGTGCCGGCGGTCTGCGTGAAGCCGGAGGTGAAGACAGCGGTGAACTGCGGGTCAGCCTGCTGAACGTCGATGGTGGTGAGGCCGGGCGGCAATGTGGCGGTCCAATTTCCGCTCGCATCGGTGACGACGGTCTGCGTGACGCCACGGCTGTCGGTGATGAGCACGTCGATGTTTGCCAGCGCGACATCGCCCGCATCGAAAGCACCATTTCCGTTCGCATCACGGAAAACTTTTCCACCAGTGCTGCCGGTGAGCACATCGAGGAAATCTTTGCCGGTGACATTCAAGCCAGAGGTGAGCACGACGGGGATCATGTTGTTGTTCGGCGCGGCGGAGTCGGCAGTGGAGTACCAATTGAAGAGATCGTGCTCGACGACGACGTAGTTCCCGGCGCTGAGGAAGCCGAAGGAATAAGTGCCGTCAGCGGCGGTGAGCGTGGAGTTCACGACTGGCTCGCCTGAGTCAGCGATGCCGTTGTTGTTGGTGTCCTCGACGAGATCGACGGCGACGTTTGCGATGCCGACCTCGCCGCCGTTCACGGTGGCGCTGGCGTTTGCGTCATTCCAAACCTTGCCGGCGATGCTGGCGTAGCTCACCGGAGGCGTGAGGAAGTCGAAGAAGTCACGCCCGGGGAATGTGGTGAGCGTGCCGATGACGACTGGGATGCGATTGTCGTTCGGCGCGGAGTAGTCGCCGCTGCTGGCGTAGCCGGAGGGCTGCGACTCGACGATGACGTAGTTGCCAAGCGCGAGGTTGGGGAAATCGAAGACGCCATTGGCATCGGTCGGCGTGGTGGCGACGAGGACGCCATCGGCTGGATTGCCGTCGCCGTTCGGATCGGTGTAGAGGCTGACGGTGATGCCTTCGAGTCCAGGCTCGCCAGTGTCGAAGATGCCGTTGGTGACGACGTTGTCATCATAGACGTGGCCGCTGATGGTGGCGGCGATGAGGGTGCAAGTGGCGCTGCTGCTCACGGGCGGAGCGGAGTCGCCGTTCACGTCGGTGGTGTAATTTGCTGCGGCGAGATTCGTGGCGGGAGCGGCGGCGCCTTTGACTTTGAGCGTGACATCAATGGTGATGACACCGGCAGGCGCGAGATTGCCCGCGCCGGTGACATCGAGCCAGAGCAGGCTGCCATTGCCGCTGGCATCAGGCGGAACCGTGGCGGAGACGAATTCAAAGTTCGCGCCGCTGAAGGTGTCTTCAATGGGCAGCGAGGCGATGGCGCTGGTGCCGTCATTGGTGGCGACGATGCGGAAGACGACATTGCTGCCGATGTTGGCCGGGCTGCTGCTGAGGCGCGTTTTGGCGAGGGTGATGCGCGGATTGTTGATGGTGACGTTCGCGGTGTGATTTGCAGTGACGCCTCCGGTGGCGGTGATGGCGATGCTGTTGGTGGTGGGCGCGTCGGCGGCGATCGCGGTGAAGTTCACGGTGATGGTCACGCTTTGTCCTGGCGCGAGCGGGCCGACATTGGTCCAGTCCACATGATTGGATGAGATGACGTTCGGCGTGAGGCTGGCGCTGACGTAAGTGAGCTTGGTGTTGTTGTAAGTATCGACGGCGCCGACGGAGTTGAGCGTGGTGTTGCCGGTGTTGGTGATCTGCAAGGTGAAGCTGACGGGATCGCCGATGACGCAAACGCCATCGGACGGTGAGACGAGCGACTTGGCCACACTGACGGCGGGCGCGGTGTTCGGGATGGCGGCGGTGTCGTCGGAGGTGTCGGTGGAATCTGTTGGATCGACGTAAACAACATGGAGCACATCGCCGAGGATGGCGTGCAGCGTACCGTTGTTGTTGCCCACGCCGCCGCTGATGCTGGCGGGAATGCAGAAGGTGAAGACGCCGGTGTTGATGCCGGTCTCGGTGAGGGTGATCAACTCGCTGTCGCCGCTGGTCGCTGTGATGACTGCGGTGATGGTTTCAATCGCGGAGGCGTTGGTGTTTTGATCGATGTCGGTGATGCGGACGCAGACTTGCTCGCCGCCGATGTATGTCGGCGTGCCAGCGCCACCGAGGCCGGTGGTGAACTCGGTGGTGCTCGGCGTGCCGAGGTCGAGCTGGGTGACGCCGACGGTGGTGGCGGAACGTGCGTTGATGCCTTCGGTGCCTTCGTTGGCCTGCACGCTGATGTTGTAGGTGCCGGTGGTCGCGCCGACGTTCCACACATACTCGTAGGTCTTGCCGCCGGTCGTTGTGTTCACGACGTTCGGCGCGGTGAGCGTGGTGGATACATCCCCTGCGGTGCCGGGGCCATCGATGGTGAGGCCCATGCTGGTGATGTCATAAGCGCCGAATGGATCGGTGCCACTGGCGCGCACATAAACCGTGCTGCCGCTGATCGGCGCGGTAATGAGCGCTCCGCCAGGATACGGTGCATCATAAACACCGGGCGTGCCGACGGTGATGACGGTAGTGGTGGGGAGCGTGATCTTGGAGGCCTTGGTGCTGGCGTCGTAATCCACTGCGAAGGTGACGCCGCTCTGCGCGGTGGTGATGTCGAGGGTGAGGGCTTCGGTGGAGGCGAAATTGATCGCACTGCCGAGGGCGGCGAAATTGAAGGTGAACAAGCCGCTGCCCGTCGCTGCTGATGCTGTCGTGCTGCTGCTCGTGGCGAGTGTGGTCGCTCCATTTTTCAACACAGCGGTTATGCTCGGTGACGCAGGCATGCTGCCGCTGCTGACGGTGTAGTAAGCGGTGACGCTCGGCGTGGAAGCAGCAGGGATCGTGAATGTGGATGCGAATGTTGGAGCGTGGACAAAGGTGGCGGTCAGGTTGGCTGCGGAGATCGCAGCCTTGATCGCAACGGCTATGCCAGCAGGCTGTTGCTTCGGCCCCGTCCAGGACCACGACATGGTACCGGCGGGGCCGCTCTTCCAACTGGATGCACCATCAAGATAGATCGATGGCTTCAGGTTCATGAGCACGTTCTGACCGGAGCCCGCCGTCGGCGTGGGTGCAGTGTTGCTGGTGTCCCCATCAACAGCAAAGCTATCAACGACGACATCACCAGATGATGAAGCGACCGTCAGGCTAAGCGAGTTCCCTTTGCCGGAGCCGCCAGCCACGGGTGTGCCTAACGGGGTTGTCTGATCGACTCCCGAATAAGTGATGACGTTCGCTGCCACCGGAGCTGTGAGTGAGGTGCTGATCGTAACGGTCGCTGCACCCGAGGGCGGATTGACAAGCTTCCACATTTCGGCGCGCACCGTGGTGCCATTAGTCTGACCTTGCACAAGGCTGAGCGCCTGACCGTTATAGGTGATGCCGCTCACAGTCGGCACGCCACCACCTGAATTGCCAAGTGCGACGGTGACAATCATGAGGCGGTTCGCGGATGAACCGGTGGTATGAGGGATCGCAAGACTGGTGGTGCCAGCGCTGCTGTTCGTGCTGGAGGCATCCTGAGTGATGGTCCCTGCGGTGCCGGTCGTGAGAACGGCCGTGTTCGCAACGGTGTTGTCCACGGGCACGGCGGCGGGATCAACGCGATCCAGCGCTAGGGTGTCGTTGAGGTAGAGAATTTTGGTTTGAGCTGCGAGCGTGATCGTCGCTGTGCTGGTGCAGGTCTCGCCAAACAAAGTGTCGAGATGCGACACGGTGATCGTATTGCCTGCGACGACATAAAGGGTGCCGTCGCTCGTGCTCGATCCGGTGGAGGTGGAAGTGGGCAGTCCGGTGAGATTGCGGAAGATGCCGGTGTTCACTCCGGTCTCAGTGAGCGTGATGGTTTCGGCGTCGCCGGTGGCGGCGTTGGTGACGACGGCCATCATCGTCTCGATGGTCGTGCTGCTTTGATTGGAATCAGGATCGGTGACGGTGGCATAGACGCTGGTGCCTGCGGTGTAGCTGGCCTGCACGGTGCCGGATGAATTCGTGAAGGCGACGGTGCAGGGCGTGGAGCCGCCGCCCGGTGGCACGGTGAGCGTGGCGTCGGAGTTGAGATTGTAAGTGATGTTGTTGACCGTGTTGGTGATCGTGCCCGCCGCAGTGATGGTGGCACGGTATTTTAAGATCGTGCTGCCGCCGCGCAGGATGATGGGGATGTTGTAGCCGGATTCATCGAGTGGAAACGGCGTGCCGCTGACGCCATCGGGAATGGCGACGGTGTCGCGCGTGGTGCTGCCGGCCACGTAGGAGAGCGAGGCGTTGAGCGGATCAAGCACGATGAGATTGCCCAGCGGGAGGAGGCCTTTGTTATCGACGGTGACGGTGTACTCGATGGTGTCGCCGATGCTCAGTCCGGTGGGGGCGGTGTCGGTGAAAAGCATGGCGGTTTTTTTCAACACGGGCACGGGGAAGGGCAGCACCGTGGTACCGCAGTCAAGGTAAGGCAGCGCGGGTCCGGCGACCGCAGGATCCTGGCCCCACGCGACGGCGATGGTGGTGCCGTCAAGCGTGTAGAGCTTCATCGCGGTGCCGTCTTTATCGGGATCATAAACGGTGCGCGTCTCGAGCGCGCCGATGTCGTAATGCGCATCGTATTTGCCGCCGAGCGGATCGGTGAGCGAGCCGACGCCGTCGCCGTTGAGATCGACATAGACGCGCGTGGCCTTGGTCGGGGTGACCCACACCGGGCTGCCGTTCTGCGTGCCATCGCTGCTGCCAGGGCCCCAGCCGACGACGGCCTGCGAGGTGAGATTGTCGGACGGGACCATCGAGAAGCCCCAGTCATGCACGTTGTTCGCCGTTGGATTCGCGCCGACGCAAACGATGCCGAAGAAGTCCTCGCCGCCAGCCGTCGCAAATTTTGCGCCGCAGCTCTTCGCGAGCTGCCACTGCACGACGCCGTTGGCCGGGACGGTGAGAGGCGTGGTGCCAAGACAAGTCGTGGCATTGACTGTGATCGAGCCTGGATTCGGATTGTAGATGAAGGCGAAGCTGGCGTCCGAGTTCGCCGCTGTGCCGACGGGAGAATAGGTTGTGTTGCTCCACTGATCGCGGGGATACAACGTGAAGCGCCGGCTTTCATACCGCGCGCCGATGTCGCCGGTGATGAGATCGACCTGCACCGGCTTCGAGGCCACGACGGTCGCGCCTTTTTTGATGCCGCCGTTTACGAGATAAGATTCGCCCCGATTCAAAGTGACCGTGATCGCCGCGCCCGCGCCGGGACCATCGGCATCAATCGACACCGAGGTCGCGTCATCACGCGCCATGACAGCCAGACCGACCCATTCAAACATCGACGCCGCGCTGACGTCATCGCCGACAGGGGCGATGTAATTAGTGCCGTAGTCCATCGTCGCCAGCACTTCATTCGCTCCGGCCAGCACCGTGCCTGGAGTCGTCGCCCAACTGGCGCGGGAAACGACGAGCGCCTTCGTGCCGCCGAAACGGTCGCGTCCGTCATACAGGAAATTGGCCGGATTGCGCGGCAGGGGCACCAGATTGCGCAGGATGATCACAGACCCCGGTGTGAAGGAAACCGGGTCATTGGCATAGCCGGGCGGCACTCCATTCGCGTTGTTTCCATCGCCCCAAATCTTGGTGGTCGATTGGGTGGGTTTGTTGAGATCGATCTCATACCCGTCTTCCCACTCGTCATAGTGGACGACCGTCCCCGCGCCGGTCACTACGATCGAGATGACGGACTCGATCGTGCTGCCCACCACGCCGGCAGCAGGCTCGATCGACACTAATGCCGTTTTCACCTGTGCCTCCGGCAGCGGCACATAAAATTCGTGAATGATATTTGCCGCATCCGCGCGCGCGACTGCGGCCAGCAAAGCAACGATGAGCTTGGGAAGCGAGAACCAGCGGCGACAGATGCGGGCACACCGAGTCGGGGAGAAGCCGGGGAGATTGGCATGTAATTCCATAAATTAGTGAATTTAATATACAAACCATAATATTCAGGTTCTCTGTGCACTCGTCAACTTCGTTTTTCCTACCCGAACTTCCTCTTCGCCTACAAGCCACCCGCCTTCCCTGTTGGGTTTGAGGATGAATGCACCGTTTCCCAAGGCGCTGTTGATCATCGGGTTGCTCACTGGCCGGGCATCGGCTATCGAGCGCCCTTCTTTATGCCTCGAGTTCAGAAGGTCCCCACCGGCAAATACAGCCCCTACTACGGCTGCTACATCATCGCGATGGCAGCACTGCTGTTTCTGGGGATGATCGGGTGGACGGCGTGGTCTTTTTTCAGCCAAGACCGTGCGCTCTCCGGAATGACGCAGGATGAAAAGGTTTCCCTCGCTGAAATCCAGCTATCCGCGGAGGACGAAAAGGTCCTCCTGGACAGGCTCACGCAATTTGGCGAGTCCGCGCGCACCGGCGCACCGGCAGAAATCCAGCTCACCCTCGCCGACCTGAACCAGATCGTTCGCCTAGCCCCCGACACCGGCTACGGCACGTACCGCGACATCGTCCGCTTCACAAAGACCGATCCCGCCAGCAACCGCCTCATTGCCGACCTGTGCATGCCCTTGAAAAAGGCGAAGTTTTGGGAGGGCAAATTCCGCTACCTCGTGGGCGAGGGCGTTTTTCAGATTGATGCCAGCGCGGACGGAGTGGACGCCAAGCTTGTGGGCGTGCGCGTCCCAGGCAAAGTCGTGCCCGACGGTTTTGTCGGAAACCTCGGGCTTTGGCCCTGGGTCGCACCCTACCGGAAGCAGGAGCCGTTGGGCGCCACCCTCAAAGGCATCCGCAAGGCCACCGTCACCGCCAACGGACTGCTCCTTTCCACCCAAGAGATCCCCCTCCCGCCCAGCACCGCTGCACCTCCGCGCCCATGACGAATCCCTGGCAGACCCTCTCCACTCGCGAAGTGTATTCCAATCCTTGGATTCGCGTGCGCGAGGATCAGGTCATCAACCCCTCCGGCAGTCCAGGCATCTACGGCGTCGTCGAGTATAAAAACCGCGCCGTCGGCGTCATCCCCATCGACGACGAAGGCTACACTTGGCTCGTGGGCCAATACCGTTACACCCACGACCTTTACGAATGGGAGATTCCCGAAGGCGGATGCCCCGCAGGCGAGTCACTCATCGCCGCCGCCCGACGCGAGCTGCTCGAAGAAACCGGCATCCTCGCCCGCGACTTCGACTTGATCATCAGCGGCCTCCAGCTCTCGAACTCCGTCAGCGATGAGAAGGCCTGGGTCTTCACCGCGCGCGGACTCAGCTTCACCGAAGCAAGCCCCGAGGACACGGAGAAACTCTCCGTCAAACGCCTCCCCCTGCCCGACGCCATCCGCATGGCCCTCGACGGCACCATCCACGATGCCATGAGTGTCGCCGGCTTGCTCCGCCTCGGCTGCACTCTCCAGCAGCCGGGCGGCAAAAGCAGCGCGTGACCCCACCCCCGCGCATAGCCGACCCACAGTCATCGCCACCGGCCCAGCTCCACGCGCCGCGCGGCTCCGCAGCATCTGAAGATATCCCGCTGCGCGATTGACAAGCCCGACGCGCCCGTTACTATGCGCGCCCTTTCCGCAGGGAGACACAGCATATGGCAAACGTCCAAGTCATTCTCAAAGAGCAAATCAAAGGTCTCGGCGCCGAGGCAGATGTCGTCGGTGTGAAGCGAGGCTTCGCCCGCAATTACCTCCTCCCACAAGGTAAGGCCTACGAGGCCAGCAAGGGCAACCTCCGCCATGTCGAGAATCTCAAGGCCCTCCGCGCCGAGCGCGAGGCCAAGGAGATCGCCGAGTCCGAGAAAATCGCCTCGAAGCTGCGCAAGCTGAAGCTCAAGATGACCCTGGCCACCGGTCAGGGCGGCAAGGCATTTGGCTCCATCACCACCATCGACATCGCCAAGGCCGTGCTCGAAAGCGTCGCCAAGATCGAGCTTGACCGCCATCAGATCATCCTCGAGCGCCCCATCAAAAGCACGGGCCCAATCGAAGTCCCCGTCAAGCTGCACGGCGGCGTCGAGTGCTTCCTCAAGATCAACGTCGTCTCCGCCACCGAGACCAGCGACAAGGCCGAAGACGGCGACGGCAGCGGCGAGGAATAGCCCCCGTCGCAGAGGTAGCCGGGGTTCTGAACCCAGCTTTACCCCCAGGGATACCCTGGGGTATTTGGCACGGCAGGCGATGGCATTCGTAGCCGCGCCACCATTACCGGCGGTTCAAACCGAACCCGTCACCAGGCCCACGTCATTTCTCGCGTCAGCCTGCATTTCTCACACCGCAGATGATGAAAGTACTCAGTTTCAAAAAAAAACAGGTGCGGTCAGGACTGAGCACTGAGCACTTCTGAGATGGGGAAGCAAAAGCCGGTCCATGCGCTTTCAACCGGAGTGTGAGGAATGCGGGCGAGGAGAACTTGCTCTCAGGCAGCCGTGCCGTTTCGCAAGGCCGGGCAACCCCGCATCACCCAATGCGGCCTACGCTCGCCGCAGTCCGGTCCCCTGCGGCGCGCTTCACTCCAAAAACCATCGCGAAGAGCGTGCTGGCGGCCAGGATCGCCGCAGGAACGGTCGGCGGGAACCAGACGAGCTGCGATTGAAAGGTGAGGTAAGAGATCACCAGCGCGGCGAAGATGAGAATCAGTCCGGCGCGCATCGCCTTGCCGCCACGATGCCGCAGGAGAAGACAGCCGCCCACCGCCGCGATGCCGCAGATAAGCCAGCGCGGGACGAGGCCGATGGCGTGGACGCGCGGAAGGGACAAGGCATGGGCGAGCGCGGCGGCGTGTACCCTGGCGGAGGTGGGCTGCGCCGTGTCGTGGTCGATGCCCACGACGATGATCTTGTCTCTGCCCAGGTTCTCCTTGTCGGCGGCACTGAGACCGTCGGCGAGATCGCCCGTCATGAAGTTCAGGGCATTCACGGCCTTGAGGTCGGGCTGTGCTTTGAAGACGAGCTGTCCGCTGTCCGAGAGCGGGAGATAAATGCCGCGGCCAAGATGCGCGCCCGCGCCGGGGCCGATGCGCAGCCGCTGCGCGGAATACGGCGCGCGGACGTAATGGGACAGCGCCTGAAGCATGAGGGAGGGCGCGATGATGCCGCCATGCCTAAAGGCGAGCGGCATGGCGAAGGGTTCGTTTGCAGAAGTGGTTGGTGGCGTGGTGAAGCCGAGTTCCATCTGACGCCGGATGATTTCGTCAGGCTGCGCGGTGATGCGGCTGATGCGTGGCAGCAGCGCGGGATCACCCTCAATGCGCGTGATGTTCGGGAATGCGCCATCGAGGGCAATGGCGTCCGGCTCGACAGCGCTTGCCATTCTCGTTGCGCCCATTTCAACGCGCGCTTCCACACCCAGAACGACGCTGGTGAAGGGCAGCAGCGCGCCACCGACATCAGCGACGAAATCAGGAGGAGGCTGGCCCCAGGTGAGCGGCGTGGCGATGACGATGACGGCGGGCTCGAATGGCACCAGACCTTTCAAGATCATCTGCCAGTCGATGGGCGGCGGCGGCCACGCGCCGTATTCCGCCTTGTCCTCCTCGCGCATCCGCACGAGCACCACCTGATCGGTATGCTGCGCGGGATCGACGACGAAGCGGTCACGCGCATTGGCGAGGAGGAAATCGAGGAACAGATCATCCGCCTGCTGAAAGCGGCCGTCACGCTGCTCGCGGTCGAGCTGAAATCCCAGCGCGCCGAGGATGACCAGCAGGATGACGGTGCGGAGGATCATGGTGGCAAATTGCACGGCCCGTAACCCATCACGCGGCGCGCCTCATTGCTCCGCGCGGAACAGATGCATGGACACGCCGTTCGGGTTCAACGAGACAAAATTCGTGGCGCCGTGCCATTCATAAACAGCGCCGTGCAGGAGATCGTGAACCTTGAACGGCCTGCCGGGATCGATGCCGAGCGCGCCGAGATCGAGATGCACATTGCACGACACCGTGTCCTTCGGGTCCAGGTTCACCACGCAAAGCATGCGGTTGGTGAAGCCTTCCGTGGAGCGGCTGTAGCACATGACCTTCTGGTGGTCGGCGGCGTGGAAGGTGAGGTTGTCGTAGAGCTGCATCGCGGGCTGCTCGTTGCGGATGCGGTTCAGCTCGCGGATGAAGGCCTTGATGTTCCCCGGCCCGTCCCAGTCGCGTTGCTTGATCTCGTATTTCTCGGAGTGGTTGTACTCCTCCTTGCCGGGATACGGATCGTTTTCGCAGTGCTCGTAGCCCGAATACATGCCCCAGCACGACGAGAGCGTGGCGGCCAGCGCGGCGCGGATGCGGAACATCTGCGGCCCGGCGTTTTGCAGATGGCCGGGGAGAATGTCAGGCGTGTTTGGCCAGAAATTCGCACGGTAATACCAGCGCATGTCGGTGCGCGTGAGCTGGGTGCAGTAGTCCTCCAACTCGTGCTTCGTCTCCCGCCAAGTGAAATACGTGTAGCTCTGTGTGAATCCCACCTTCCCCAGCGCCTCCATCATGCGCGGCTTTGTGAAAGCCTCGGAGAGGAAGATCACATCGGCGTCTTTCTGCTGCACGTCGGCGATGAGCAGCTCCCAGAAGGCGACGGGCTTTGTGTGCGGATTATCCACGCGGAAGATCTTCACGCCCTTATCCACCCAGAAGAGGACGACGTCGATCAGCTCGCGCCAGAGGTTCCGCCAGTCCGCGCAGTGGAAGTTCAGCGGGTAAATGTCCTGATACTTTTTCGGCGGATTCTCAGCATAGCGGATGGAGCCGTCGGGCCGCTGATAAAACCAATCGGGATGCGAAGAGACGTACGGATGATCGGGCGAGCAGTTCAGGGCAAAGTCGAGCGCGATCTCCAGGCCGCGTTTGTTTGCCTCGCCGACGAGCCAGATGAAGTCATCAATCGTGCCGAGCGCGGGCTCGACATCGTAGTGTCCGCCGCGCGGGCCGCCGATGGCCCAAGGCGAGCCGACATCACCGGGCTGCGCGGTGAGCGTGTTGTTTTTCCCTTTGCGATGCGACACGCCGATCGGGTGGATCGGCGGGAAGTAGATGACATTGAACCCCATCTCACGCGCGTCATCGAGACGGGGCAGACAATCGCGGAAGGTGGAGTGCTTGTCCGCGATGCCTTCGGCGTTGCGCGGGAAAAACTCATACCACGAGGAGAAGCGTGCAAGCGGGCGCTCGACGATCACGCGCAGGAGTGCCGAGGTGCTCGAAAGCGCCCGGTCTGGGTATCGGTCGATGAGCGACTGCAGTTCGTCGGACAAAAGCACATCGAGCAGCGGATCGGCGGGCAGGCGGGAGAGGAGGTCGGAGATGTCATCTAGCTGCGCGCTCACGTCGGCGGAGCCAGCGGCGGTCGCGCGTTGCGCAGCCTCACGGAGCAGGCGGGCGCCATCCAGTGCCTCGACTGGCACGTCGGGGTCCTGCGCCTGGCAGCGCGCGGCGAATGATTTTTTCCAGGAGCGATAGGTGTCGCCCCACGCCTCGATTTCATATTCCCAACGGCCAGCGCCATCGAAGCGGCAGGTACCTTTCCAGCGATCATTGTCCAGCAGATGCATCGGTGCCTCGGACCAGCGCTGATGGCCAGTCATGCGCCACTTGAGCACGGCGCTCATGACGTCGTGGCCGTCCTTGAAGATGTCGGCGAAGACGTCGAGCGGCTCGCCCACGATGCGCTTCACGGGGTGGCGTCCGCCTTCGAGGCAGGGATGCAGGTTTTCGATCACGGCCACCGGCGCGTGGGCGGGGACGGTGGTGGGGCGTGCGCTTTTGGAAAGAGGTGCTTTCGACATGGCGGATGCGAGGGCTCTTTTCGATTACGTCGGAGAGCTGCGGTGTGCAAATGAAGAGTCGCTCACCACGTGCTGAGACTGGCGTGCAGGCGGCTGAGCTCGGCGGACATCTCCGCGCGCTCCGGCATGTCCGGCGCGCCGAAGGGCACGAGCTCCACGCGGCCGCTGCGCAGCGCGGTGATGCCGTTGCCCTCGTGGGGATCCATGATCGAGTGCCAGGCCTGCTCGGCAAACCGTGCGGCCAGGATGCAATCCTGCGGCGTCGCATGGCCGCCGCGCTGCAGATGACCGAGCACGGACGGGCGCACCTCCAGGTCCTTCAGCTCCCCCTCCTGCTCGTGAAAGTACGCCTGGAAATGATCAGCCAGGACGTAGGCCCGATTTCTCCGCGTGGGCGGCAGATCCGCGCACGCCGCCTGGATGAACTGCTCGGGCTCAAACTGCACGCCCTCCGCCACCAGCACGATGGTGTGGCTGCGGCCGCCATCCATGCCCTGCTTGATGGACTCCGCCAGCTTGCGCACCTGATCCATCGACACCGGACCTGCCTCCGGCGTGATCACCATCTCCGCACCGGAGGCGATGGCCGAAAGGCGCGCCAACTCACCGCGCTTCGCCCCCATGGTCTCCAGCACCATGATGCGCTTGTGGCTGCGCGCCGTGTCTTTGAAATGATCCACCGCCCACACCAGCGTGCCCACCGCCGTATCCACGCCGATGGCCATCTCAGTGAAGAACAAATCATTGTCGATCGTGCACGGCACGCCGATCACGCGGATGCCTGCCTCCCTCGTGATGCACTCCGCGCCTGCCAGCGAGCCATCACCACCGCACACGACGAGCGCACGCACGTTCAGATCCTGCAGCAGCTTCAGCGCCTCCGCACGCACCTCCGGCTTTTTAAATTCAAGACAGCGCGCTGATCCCAGCATCGTCCCGCCCACGCCGACGATGCCGCTGACGGAGGCATGATCGAGCATCACGATGTCCTGCTCGGGATGGATCAAGCCCCAGCGTCCTTTGCGGCTGGCGATCTCCTGCTTCATCACGAACAAATCCTTCTCTGATTTGTTCGCACGGCGTGCTGCACGCAGCAAGCCCCGGTAGCCTTCACGAATGCCGAAGACGGGCACGCCGTGTCGGTTGAGGCCAAGACGCGCGATGGCGCGGAGGAGGGCATTCATGCCGGGTGAGTCTCCGCCGCTGAATAGCACGGCGACGGCGCGTTCTGGATATTGGCTCATGGTTGGATTTGAGAAGCGCGAAGCCTTAGCGAGACACGCTAGGGGCGCAAGCTACGCATGAGTTGCCGCGCACGTTCATTGCGCACGATGGGCTCGCGGACGCGACGATTGACCGATTGCACCGTGGTCGCACCGCTCGTCAGGCTCATCACATTTCGACCGCGGCTGATGCCATTGTTCCTGCGGTCCGCAGGCAAAACTCAATCACCCGCTTGACCGAATCATGCGACGCCGCCAAGATGAAAAACATGAAGCGCATTCTCCTATCGACGGTGGTTGGCATGGTTCTCGGCGTGATTCCAGCGGAGGCGCGACTGGGCGAAAACGTCGCGCAATGCCAAGAGCGCTACGGCGCCGTGATCGAAAGAAGGCCGGCCTCGGTGGCAGAGAGTGATCCGCAGGCGTGCATCTTCAGCAAGAGCGGCATCACTGCGTATGTGGAGTTTCGAAACGGCGTCGCCTGGCGGATCGTCTTCCGCATGCCTGGCATGTCCCCCACCGAGGCGGAGACGCTTCTGAAGGCAAATCTCCCCGATGGCGGCTGGGGACCCGCTTTGAAATTCAACGGGCAGGATTTCCGCCTCTCGGCCGACCGCCGCAGGATCTCCATTTACACACCGACCAAGGCGTCCAAGGAAGTCTCCTCGCTCGAGGTGGCCTCGCGCGATTACGGTGCCGCAAACTACGCCGCCTACTCCATCAAGCTGGTGCAAGCTCTCGGCACCGTGAAAGAGCGCAAGACGGGCAAGTCGCTGGATGGCTTTTAATCCCGCGAAGCTCCATCGTCCGCCGCCGCGAGTCATGTGGCGCGCGAAGATCACGCGCTCTGCACTATCGCGGCGGACCGGACCTCGGCCAGGCCGCAGCGCTCACGCGCCGCTGCCGTTCGTGGCATTGACTTCGGGCTCGATGAGGCCGAACTCGCCGTCCGCACGGCGGAAGAGCACCGCGAGCTTGTGGGTCTTTTGATTGTGGAAGATGACAAAGGTGCGGCCGCTCATGCCGAGGTCCATCATGGCCTCGTCGGTGTAAAGCGGGCGGATCTTGTATTGCTCCTTGTGGACGTACGCGGGCTCGATGTGCTCGTGCTCAGTTTCCAGCGCCGACTCGTGATACACATGCTCCTGGAGGAGCTTCACCGACCCCTTGCGCGGCCGGTGTGACTTCAGCATCCGCGTCTTGTACTTCCTCATACGGCGGGCGATCTTCGAGATCGACTCGTCGATGGCGGCATAGATGTCCTCAGTCGTGGTGTCCACCTCGATCACGATGTGGTTCGCGCAGAAGAGGATGATCTCCGCCGACTGCTGCCGGTGGTTCTGCACGTCGAGGATGACCTTTGCCTCGATGATCCGCGGGTAGTCGAGGTGCAGGCCCTCGACCTTCTTCTGCGCGTAGTCGCGCATGGCGGCTGTTACTTCCACATGTCGTCCGGTCACGGTGATCGGCAGGTTCACATTGTGCGTTTGCATGGCTTGTTTCTTCTGGGTTTCGTTTGTTTGAGATCAGTGCGGGCTACATCGAAAAGTCTTTGCCTAGATAGAGCTTTCTGGCGACGGGGTCATTCACAAGGAAATCCTTCGGGCCGTGACGTTTGACCTGCCCTTCGAAAATGAGGTACGCGCGATCCACGATGTTCAATGTCTCGCGCACGTTGTGGTCGGTGATGAGGATGGCCAGGCCCGCGCGGCGTAACATGCGGATGATCTCCTGGATCTCCGCGACGGCGATGGGGTCCACGCCGCTGAACGGCTCGTCGAGCATCAGCAGCTTTGGCTCCGTGACCAATGAGCGCGCGATGGTCAGGCGGCGCTTCTCACCGCCGCTCAGCGTGAGGGCCAGATTGTCAGCCACATGGGAGATGCCGAATTTTTCCATCAGCGAGTCGCATTGCTCCAGGCGCTCCTTGCGCGTGAAGTTCTGCGTCTCCATGACCGCGAGGATGTTGTCGCGCACGGAAAGCTTGCGGAAGATAGATTCCTCCTGCGGCAGGTAGCCCATGCCGAGCCGCGCGCGCTTGAACATAGGCTGGTGCGTGGCGTTGTTCCCGTCAAAGATCACCTCACCCGAGGTCGGGCGCACGAGGCCGACGATCATGTAGAATGTGGTCGTCTTCCCCGCCCCGTTCGGACCGAGCAGTCCGACGATCTCGCCGCTCTTCACGTCGATGTCCACGCCATTGACCACCGCGCGGCCATCGTACTCCTTCACGAGCTTGCGCGTGTAGAGCAGCGCGTCCTGTCCATCGTCAGGGGCCGCCGCCTCGGGGGCGTTCTCCCAATAAACCTGTGATTTGTCTGGAGCTTGTTGAGTGGTCACTGCGTGGGTTGTCTGGGGCTGCTGGTGGGATTGGGCGAGATCTTCAGTTCGGGCGCCGGCGTGTTCAGGCGCGTGGGGCTTTTCGGTTTGGCGTCCTGAATGATCTCCGTGCGGCTTGGCCCCTTGGTTTCGAGCGCGCCGTTTTGCTTCAACAACATCGTCGTCGAGGGATCCGTGGCGATCTGCAAATTTTGGCCGCGCTGCACCTGCGGAAAGTCGCGGAGGAGGATGTTCCCAGTCGCGCCATCGTAAGTGGCGTGCTTCGCGTGGCCGATCTGGATCTCTCCCGTCTCCGTGCGTTTCTCGATGGTGACCATGCGGCCGCGCGCGATCGCAAACTTGATGCTGCTATCCGCTCCGGGCGCCGTGTCTCCCGCACCACCCGATGCTGCGGCAGGAGCGGGCTTCACCGTATCCTTGAGCGGATCCTTGATGGGATCGACCTTCTTTCCGCTCTCCGGCTCCTTTGTCTTCTCCTCCTTCACCATGTGAACCTCGAACTCGTCACATTGCACAAAGAACTGCGGGTGGCGCACCTCGACATTGTCCGTGAAAAGGGCGATCGATGTCTCCGAATCGAAAAACGCCGCGCCCGTGCAGGTGATGAGCACCTTGCTTCCCGGGACGGCTGGATTCTCGACTGGCACTGATTTGATCGGCGTGGGCTTCGGCGCGGCGCTCGCATCCCTCCCATCATCGACTACATCGGGCCGCGGCGGCGCGGAGGTCGGGCCGCGTGCGGCACTTTGTGCCAGAATCGCCTTTCCCTGCGCGGTCACATTCTTCATCGCGGCGGCCATGGATGCATCCGCACGCCGGGCGGTCGCCGCCTCCACGGGGTCGGGATCACGCAGCAGATCGGTGGCGGCCCTCTTGGCCTTGTCAGCCAGCACGCCTTCCCTCTCGCGGCTTTCCGAGAGGCGGTCCTGCTCCACCACACCGCTCTCGCGCGCGGCCTTCAGCTTGCCGGCGGCCTCGGCTGAATCCCTCTTGAGCTGCTCGGACGTGGGGCCCTTTCCCTGCGTCTGTCTCACCTGCGCCTGCCCT
Organism: Verrucomicrobiaceae bacterium; assembly: GCA_031411695.1. Classification (GTDB taxonomy): domain Bacteria; phylum Verrucomicrobiota; class Verrucomicrobiia; order Verrucomicrobiales; family Verrucomicrobiaceae; genus JAIBCL01. Next base: position 4,548 of record JANOBO010000081.1, on the reverse strand, counting down.
TGAATGGCCAGCAGCGCCACGATCACAATTGAAACTCTCTTCATCTCACTTCTTCTCCACTGGGTTGCCCGGCTTGATTTCCGCCGGCTTCTTCTCTTCACCTGCGGCAGGTTTGCCGCCGGTCTGAATGTTCATCTTCTGGGACGCGGCGCCGGCATCGTAAATGATCATTTCCACGTTCCCCACCATTTTGCCCTGCGAGGTCTTTGTGTCATACACCATCCCGTCCCCCTCGATCTGAAAGTCGGCACGGCTCACGCGGCTGCGCTCCGTGCTGCTGAGGATCTGGTGGTCCATGTTATATGTGCCCGTCTTCAGGTCGATGCGCATGTCCTCCTCCTTCTTCTCCGCAAACACCTGGATCACCATCTTCTCCGAAAAAAGGCGGTCATCATCCAGCCGCGTCATTGCATCCGCCACGATCAGCGAACTGGGCCTGCCGTCCGCGAAAGCCGGGATGCGCACACCAAGGCTCCTGCTGCCCAGCGGGATCATGTGGCCGAAGGCCTTCAGCCCCGTGTTCGTCCCCGCCGCACCACCAGTCTTTCCGGCCGCCTTTGTGTCCACACCCGCGCCCTTTGAATCGCCAGCGCCGGCCTTGGGCTTGCCGCCCTTCGTCTTTTCCATACGCGCCTCATCTGCACTGCGCGCTCCAGAAAACGCACACAACGCCAGCGCAACCAGGAGCACCCCGACGCGGCAGCAGACACGGCAGGTCAGCTTCTCAGAGGGATGTCCGCGTGATTTCATGAATCTTTTTCAACTGCCGTAGCACGCCGGCCAGCTTGTCCAACGGTATCTGATTCGGACCGTCCGACAACGCTTTATCTGGCTCCGGATGCGTTTCCATGAAAACGCCGTCGCACCCTGCCGCGACCGCAGCGCGTGCCAGGACCGGCGCCAGCTTTCCATCGCCGCCCGTCGTAGCGCCCATGCCACCCGGCCGCTGCACGGAATGCGTCGCATCAAAGATCACTCGGTGCCCCAGCTCCCGCATCCAGTAGAGCGACCGCATGTCCGCCACCAGATTGTTATAGCCGAAGGTCGTACCCCGCTCCGTGAACATGAAGTTCTCGCACCCTGCTGCCACCAGCTTGTCGGCGATGTTACCCACATCCCATGGCGCGAGAAACTGGCCCTTCTTCACATTTACCGCGCGCCCCGTCCCGCCCGCAGCCAGGATCAGGTCCGTCTGCCTGCAAAGAAACGCCGGAATCTGCAGCAGATCCACATGCTCCGCCGCAATCAGCGCCTCCTCCGGCGAGTGTACATCCGTCGTCACCGGCACGCCGAGACTGCGGCCCACATCCGCCAGCAGCGCACAGCCATCCTTGCAGCCCAAGCCGCGGTAGGAACTGATCGCGCTGCGGTTGGCCTTGTCATAGGACGCCTTGAGAACCCAGCACACGCCCACCTCGTCTGCGATTCGTTTGATCCGCGCCGCCACATCGCGCAGGAAGCCCTCACTCTCGATGACGCATGGGCCCAGCATGAACACGGGCTGGCTGCCGTCCATCGACACCTCGCCTATCTTGACCACCGGGAGCGTTGCAATCACCAAATCGAGACTCTCTATCGTTACCGGCCTGCCGTTGACATCGGGTCGCACTCTTACCCCCGCCGTCAGGCCACTGGCACCGAGATTAGCGAGTCCCCCGGAAATGACAACTCCTCAGTCGCCCGCCGTGGTCACTTCAAACTCCGCAACCAAGCGACGAGATCCAGCATGTCCTGCTCGGGTAGCGTTTGATCCAGGCCCATCGGCATCAGGCTGGTGGTGAGCGTGGTGTTTCCGGTGATACCGGAGTGCGGGATGGTTTTCTCTTGGCCGGCGATGTCGAGCACGAGCAGGCCTTCGGCCGTGTGACTCTTGATCACGCCCATCGTGCTCTGGCCATCGCTCGTCTCGATGATGTGCGCCTCGTAATCGCGCGCGAGTGTGTTGCTGGGAAACAAGATGCTTTCCAAAAGATCGCGCTCGGTGCGGATCCCGCCGATGTGCGAGAGGTCGGGACCGATAGGCCGGCCAACCACGCCGACCTTGTGACAGGCGATGCAGGTCCCCTTCCCGCTCTCAAAAACCTTGCGCCCTTCGTCGGCGCGGCCCATTGCCGCCGCCTTCTCCGCCAGCGATGGCAAAGCGCGCTTCTTCGTCTCGCTGGCCGCGTTGGCCTTCTCCAGCGCGGGAAGAATCACGGTCTCGAAGGTCTCCGGCGGATGCGCGCTGAATGTCGTTCGATAAATGCTTTCCTGCTGGCTGGCGATAGCGGGATTCTTTGCGATCTCGGCGGCAAAGGTGCGCGCGACGGCCGCATTCTTCACCTTCCGCAAGAGCGGCAGCAGCTTCTCCAACTCCACCGGCCCCACACTCGCAAGGAGCGGTGCCACGCCCGCCTGCTGCTCCTTGTCCAGCGGTGCGCTGGCGAGCATCGTCGCGGCCTGGATGCGCGCAGCCGCCGATGATGCGCCGTCACCGAGCACGCCCTTCACCATCGCAAACGTGTCGCCTGTGAGCTTCACGCCTTTGGCCGAGTCGAGCGCCTTGAGGCGGATCGAGAGCGGCCATTTTGCATCTGCTGCGATGGATTGGAGCGCGGCGTCGAAGTGATCCGACTTGAGCTTCTTGATGGCATCGAAGACGAGAGGCGTTGGCGAGACCGAGAGAAGCTTGTCGAGCGCGGGGATCCACGAGTCGATCGCCACGGCACCTGTCTGCGTCGCGAGAATGCCCAGCGCCGTCTCACGGACACCCGCGTCCGCGTGGCTGAGCATCGTGGTGATGAGTTTCTGCGTCTCGGGCTTTGAAATGAGCGCGGCGCAAAGCGCGGTCAGCGCGGTGCGGCGGACTGGAGAAAGGGGCTCCGACAACCACGAGGCGAGGTCGGGCATGAAGAACTCGTCCGCATCCGGATGATCCATGACCATGCTGAGCGAAACGCGGGCGAGATCCGCGTCAGATGAGTCGAGATACTGCGCGGCAATGCCCGTCGTCATGTTCGCTGACGCGGAGTCATCTGGCGTGAAACACAAGAGCGCGTGCCGGAGCGTGGTGTCGTCCGCGGCCGCCTTCACATCCTGGTAGCTGATCGTGTAAAGCTTCTTGCAGAGCGATGCGAGCGAATGCTCCGTCACCGGATCGAGCCTGGCGCTCATCAGTTGCGACAGCGCCTCGTTGATGGCGTTGAGCTCGTCCTGATTCTCATGATCTTCCTTCACGTTCATGTCGATCCACTCCAGCGTGCGACGGCGCTGCTGCGCATCCGTGGTCGTGAGGTTCTTGATTTGATCCTTGAGCTGCGGGGAAAAATTCGTCGCTGTTCTCGATGTGGCACGCAGTGATGGCCGCGCGGGTTTCACGCGATAGATCGCGCCGAGAAGATCCGACTTTGCCATCAGCGAGCTGGGACAGCCGATGCGAAACCAGCCTCCGGTGTCGATGACGAGCAGGGACCCATCGCGCGGATCTTCCATCACATCGGTGAAGTGAACATCGGGATTGGAGAGCCTCAGGAACTCGTTCTCCGACGCCTTGTAGGTGCCGCCATCCGGCGTGAGTTCCATGCGCACGACGCGCTGGGTATTGAAGTGCGTGACCATGAACTGCAGCGATGTAGCCGTGCCCGCAAGAGCGTGGTCATTCGAGGAACCACTGACCACGACCTTGCTCGCGGGGCTGCTGTAGCCGCGCCAGAAACAGCAGCCGCTCACAGCGACATGGCCGAAATTGTACATCACCGGCATGTGCTCGAGCGTGCGCTGCAAACCTTCGATGGCCTTCATTTGATCGCCGCGCTCATACACGCCGCCGTAGAGCCAATGGATGAGCGTGTCCCCGCGGGGCTGCGAGTAATAGAGATTCTGCACGCCGATCACATCTCCGTCCGGTGTGAAATCCACCTCCACCGGATTGTCCCCACAGCCGAGCGAGTGCCACGCGACATCGCTGCCGTCGGGCTTGCAGCTCCAGATGCCGCAGGCCATTCCCTCATGCACCACATCGCCTTCCTTGCCGATGGCCTTGTGCCCTTTGCGACCGTGGCACCAGTAGAGACGGCCGTTTGGATGAAGAAACGGCCCGTGGATGTCGGCGGCGTTTCCCGTGTACTCAAAGCCGCTCACGATCATCTCCCGCTGGTCAGCGATGCCGTCGTCATCAGTGTCGGTGAGCTTCCACAGCCCCGGCGGCGAGCAAACGTAGAGCGAGCCATCAAGCCAGCACGCGCCCTGCGGAAAGGTCATCTTGTCAGCGAAGATCGTGCTCTTGTCGAAGGTGCCGTCTTGATTCGTGTCCTCCAACATGAGTACGCGGTTCGGCGGATTGGCTTCGAGCTGTTTCTTGTTCCAGTTCACACCCACGCCATCGCCGACGAAGAGGCGGCCCTTGTCGTCGAGGCAGCCCATGATCGGGTGCGTCACCAGCGGTGACGCGGCGGCGATGCTCAGCGTGTATCCGTCGGGGAGATCGTGCTTGGGAACTGGGGATTGCGGATTCGGGATCGCGGATTGGATGACGACGGGGCGTTTTCCGCTCGCAGGGATGGCGTTGCC
>JANOBO010000080.1:0-25093 GCA_031411695.1 Verrucomicrobiaceae bacterium | reverse complement strand
GAAGCAGCAGCGGCGAGAATCGAGATGGCGAGACAGAGGCGTTTCATGGGCGCGTGAAACGACGAAGCATCGGGTCATTCTTGCATCACCGTTCGCGTCGATGAACCCGGGATGGATCAAAGCCGGAAGAGCTTCTTCGAGTTCTCGAAGAGAATCTTGCGCTCGACGGCCTTGTCCGACGCGAGGCGGCGGATGGCGGCGAGGGTGCCGGCGCCCTGGCAGCCGGGGCCGCGGCCGAGGAGGTCGGCGCAGTCGCTGCCGTAGAGGATCTTGTCTTGGTGCCGCGCGAGGAATCCTTTTGTGTGTTCTTCATCGCGCTCCAGTGCGTTGAGGCCGGAGCCGGCGGACATGTCGGCGAACATGTTCGGGTAATCGGAGAGATATTTGTCGGTGATGCCACCGGCTGTGACCGGGCCTTTCGGGTAGTTCTGCGTCTGGTCGTGGTTCTTGTCGATGTTTCCCCAGAAGCACTGCGCGTGGCCGATGAAGTTCGTGCGCGGGAACTTCTCCAGCATCTTGTGAAAGCGCTCGTAGCCGAGGTTGTAGGTCTGGTGCTGGAAGTGAAGGAGGATCGGCACGTTGTAGGCGGCGGCCAGCTCGTAGAGCGACTGGCTTTGCACGGAGTCGCACTCGACGGCGAACTTTTGCTCCGCGATGATGCACGCGCCGAGCTTCAGGTACTTCTCGATCTCATCGCGCGCGCCCGGGAGGTCGGTGACTTCGTTTGCGCCGAACAGGAAAAGATCGGGATGCGCCTTGGCCATCCTCATGCAGTCCGCATTGCCGCCAGTCTTGGCCGCGAGCCCGTTGGATTTGCCGTTGTGAGTGGACGGCATGTTCTGCGGTGAGCCTGACGGCAGAAGAATGGAGCGCCCGCCTGCGCCGAGCATCGCAGCCTGATGACCGATGAGCTGCTCGTCGGTGGTGCGCGTGTGGTAGTTCGTGTGCTGATGGATGTCGATGACGGGCGCGGCTCCGGTGTCCTGGGCTCGCGCGGTGGTGGCGGCGACGGCACCGGCTGCTGTGGCGAGAAACTGGCGGCGTGTCGGATGTGCGGATGTGATCATTGGCACTCAACGGCAAGGAGACGCCACATCTTTTGCGCGGGCGAAAATGAAACGCGTCTGTGACTCACACGCGCTGTGGCATTGGACCAAATCCCGCGCAACTTCACCACACCGCCCACGTTCTATCCCGCCTCTGCAATGCCCTCACCTTCCCTGATCGATGTTCTTTCCTCCAGCGCGCAAGATGCCGGCTGCCGTGACCAGCCAAGATTCAAGTCAGTGCTCGAGAACGCGGCTGACAAGCGCCAGCCGCTGATCGACGCGGCGCTCGACGCGAACGTGGTGGACGAGGACAAGTTCCTCGAGGCGCTGGCTGGCCGGCTTAGCATCCCCTTCGCCACGAACGGCGCAGGCGAGGAGACCGAGGGGCTGCACAACCGCTTTCCAGCCAAGCTCGCGCTGCGTCATCGCATTTATCCCGCGCACATCAGCGGGCTGGAGATCACGCTGCTGACTTACGATCCCTTCAATCTCGACGCGCGTCAGGCTGTCGGCCATGAGCTGAGGAAAAAGGTCCACTGGCAGATCGCGAGCCGGCACCGCATCCTCGAGGCGCTGCATCAAGGCTACGGCGTGGGCGCGGAAAATTTCGAGGAGCTGCTCGAGGGGCGCGACTCCGCCACTGAGCCCGACGACTTGTCCCAGGAGGTCAACGTCCTCGACGAGGCCGACGAGGAGGCCACGGTGATGAACTTCGTGAACCAGGTGTTCCGTGAGGCGTTGAAAGAGCGCGCGACCGACATTCACGTCGAGCCGCTGGAGAAGGATCTGCGCATCCGCTACCGCGTGGACGGGAAGCTGCTCGAAGTGCCTGTGCCGCCGAACATGCGCCTGCTGCAATCCTCGCTGATCTCGCGCTTGAAGATCATGGCGCACCTCGACATCGCGGAGCGACGGCTGCCGCAGGACGGGCGCATCAGCCTCGAGCTTGATGGCGAACCCATCGACGTGCGCGTGGCGACGATTCCATCGGTGAATGGCGAAAGCGTGGCGCTGCGTTTGCTGACGCGGCAGAAGTTCGACATGTCGCGCATCGGTCTCGACGCGGAGACGGAGGCAAAGATCCGCAAGCTGCTCGCCGCGCCGAACGGGATCATCCTCGTGACCGGCCCGACAGGTTCCGGCAAAAGCACGACGCTCTACACTTTTCTCAAGGAGCTGAACACCAAGGAGCGGCGCATCGTCACGATCGAGGATCCGGTGGAAAACAAGCTCGACGGCATCGTGCAGATCGCCGTGAAGCCGGAGATCGACCTGACCTTCGCCGCGGGTCTCCGTTCCATTTTGCGCGGTGATCCGAATGTCATCATGGTCGGTGAAATGCGCGACCACGAGACGGTCGAGATCGCCATCCGCGGCGCGCTCACGGGTCACTTGGTTTTCTCCACGCTGCACACGAACGACGCGGTCGGCGGCATCTCGCGACTGCTCGACATGGGAATCGAGCCCTTCATGATCTCATCGTCAGTGCGCGCGATCCAGGCCCAGCGCCTGGTGCGCACGCTGTGCCCGCACTGCAAGCAGCCGGCCACTTATGAGGACAGTTTTCTGCGCTCGGTCGGATTTCCGCTCGAGATGAGGGCCGGGCTCTGCAAGCCGGTCGGATGCCGCAGTTGCAGAAACACCGGCTTCACGGGCCGCATGGCCATCATGGAGATCTGCATGATGACCGAGAAGCTGCAGGAGCTGATCAACAACCGCGCCACCATCGCGGAGTTTCGCGTGCAGGCCCAGGCCGACGGCATGGCTCCGATGCGGCACTACGGTTACAAAAAGGCCGCGGAAGGCCGGACAACGCTCGACGAAGTGGTCACAGTCACATCGTCAAGCGAGTGAACCTGGAAATGACGAATGATGAATGCAGAACGACGAATGAGTTGATCGCGCCGCCGGTCAGCGTCCTCTGTTCTCGTCAGTCCGCATTCGTCATTTTGCATTCGTCATTCATCAATCATGCCCGCCTTCACCTACACCGCCCTTAACGCCACGGGCCAGCAGATCACCGGCACGCTCAGCGTCAGCTCGCGCGCGGAGGTGTTTCGAAAGCTCGAGTCGCAGTCACTGACGCCGGTGAAGGTGGCGGAGGAATTGAAGTCGGCGGCGGCAAACGCGAAGGCGGCTGAGAAGCAGGAGAGCCTGGAGCCCGTGAAGCTCAACCGCACCCAGCTCATCCTCTTCACCGAAGAGCTGGCCGACCTGCTTGATGGCGGTTTGCAGATCGACCAGGCGCTGCGGGTGATCCAGGAGCGGCAGGAGGCGCCCGCGGTGCGACGCGTGGCCACCATTTTGCGCGAGCAGATCCGCGAAGGCTCCACCGTTGCCAAGGCTCTGCGCAAGGCCTCGCCGAGCTTTGATGATTTGTACTGCAATCTCACGGCCGCCGGCGAGGTGACCGGATCTCTCGCGCCGATTCTACGCCGGCTCTCGGCGAATCTGCAGGTGATGGCGGAGCTGCAAAGCAAGGTGACGCAGGCGATGATTTATCCGGCGTTCCTCATCGGCGCGTGCGTCGTGCTGATGATCGTGTTCATGACCTTCATGGTGCCGCAGATCACGGACCTGCTCTCCAAAAGCGGGCAGAAGCTGCCGATGGCGACGCAGATCCTCATCAAGTTCAACACCTTTCTCGGCACGTGGTGGTGGGCGATCCTCACCCTGCTCGTCACGATAAGTCTTCTCTTCAAATCCTACATCGGCACGCCGAAAGGGCGCATGTGGTGGCATGAGACCAAGCTGAAGCTCCCGCTGGCCGGACCGGTGATGTCGTCGCGCTTCTATGCCCAGTTTGCCCACTCCCTGGGGAACCTGACCTCGAACGGCGTGCCGCTGCTGAACAGCATCCGGCTCGTCTCGAAGATCTCCGTCAACGCCTACATCCAAAGCCTGCTGGCAAAGGTGTCCTCCATGGTCAGCGAGGGCGCCACGCTCTCCGGCGCGCTGCGCAAGGTCGGCCACTTTCCCATGCTGCTGGTGGACATGATCGCGGTCGGCGAGCAGACCGGGAACCTCGGCAAGTCGCTGGAGAAAACCGCGATCCGCTACGACAAGGAACTCGACAAGAAGATCAAGCGCATGACCGCGATGATCTCGCCGGTGATCATCATCTTCATGGCGGTCATCGTCGGTCTCGTGGCGTATTCCATTGTGTCAGCCATCTTCCAGTCCGTGTCCGGCATTCGCGGTCATTCGTGACGCGGCGCCGCTTTTTTCACAGATCCATCTCATCCAACACTCCAATGAAAATCCAATCCACCATCCACCATCCACGCGCACTCACGGCACGCGGCTTCACACTCATCGAGATCGTGATCGTGCTCACCATCATCTCCATCCTCGCCTCCGGGGCGATCTACATGCTGAAGGGCAACGTCGATGTCGCTAAGGAAACCAAGGTTGAAGGCGACATCCAGGCCATCTCGACCCAGCTCCAGCTTTATGAGGCGCGGAACATGCGGCCGCCGACGACCGAGCAAGGCATCAAGGCTCTGGTGGAGAAGCCTACCACCGAGCCGCTGCCGGAGCGATGGATCGCGCTGATGGAGGAAATTCCAAAGGACCCATGGGGCCAGGAATACAAGTACCGCTATCCCGCCACGAAGGCAAAGAAGGCGTACGACCTCTACTCCGCAGGCAAGGACGGGGTGGACGGCAATGAGGATGACATCGGGAACTGGAAGAAGACTGATGCGAAATGAATGACGAATGCAGAATGACGAAGGACGAATGCACCGGAGCGACGACCGCCCGGTGCATTAACCTTTGCCGTTCTGCCCCATTTCAAATCCGTCATTCGTCATTCGTCATTCGTCATTCGTCATTCCGCGCCGCGGCCTTCACCTTGGTGGAGATCGTCATCGCCATGACGATCATCATCATCATCGCCGCGGCGGCGATTCCGACGTTCAAGGGCCTGCGCGCGGAGCAGCAGGCGCGCGAGCCGGTGCAGGAGCTGACGCGGATGGCCAAGGAGGCGCGGCTGCGCGCGATGCGGGAGAAGCGGCCCTACCAGGTGGTTTTCCACGCGACGGGGTTCACCGCCTCACGTTATCTCAGCCCGTATCTCCAGCTTGCCGGACTCAACGAGTTTCTGGAGGAGGTGGAGCTGAAGGCCAACGAACCGCCGCCGGAGGAGGATCCGGGCAATGACATGAACCAAAGCCGGCAAACCGGCGACCAGGTCATCTTTACAAAGACGGCGGAGACCACGAAGCGATTCGAAGAGTGGACGCGCGACTACAAGATGCCGCCGAACATGCACTGCATGGTGAAGATGTGGTACGAAACCGAGGCGGTGCAGATCGAGGGCGAGGTCGTGAAGCTGTGGGTGTTTCAGCCTTCGGGGATTTGCCAGCCGCTGTCCGTGCATCTCGAAAACGAGGCCGCCATCCTGAACATCGAGTACGGCGCGCTGACCGCAGACATCATCAAGGAAAGCTCTGAAATGCGATGAGACGCCAAGGTTACATCCTGCTCGAGCTGGTCATCGCGCTCACGATCTTTGCCATCGCCGTGCTAGGTCTTGCGCGCTCGCTCAGCACGGCGCTGGGCGTGGCAAACGCCTTGAACAAGGAGAACACCGTGCGGATCGGCCTGCGGTCGTTTCTCGAGGAGGCACGGAAGAAGAAGACCACCGCCGAGATGGCGATGACGCTGAACGACGCGCGGCTCGGCTGCACGTACACGAGCACCATCGACGATGCCGGCCTGCAGAACAAAGATGGCAAGAATCTGGCCGATCTCTACAAGCTGACCGCGAAGGCGACCATCCCCGAACTCAGCGAGGAGCTGCAGCCTGAACCTGTGACCGTTTATGTTTACCAACCTCAAACGAGCGGCAGGTAAACGTGGCGGGCTCGGAGCGGGACGTGCAAGCCGGCGGCTTGCACGACTTCCCGGCTTCACGCTGATCGAGGTCATCATCGGGCTCACGATCCTGTCGATGATCACGGGCACGCTCTTTGCCATCATCAAGGGAGCGGTGAGCGGAGCCGCCGACATTGAGCGTGTGCAGCGCGAGAACGACTCGGTGAACCGCCTGATCGAGCTTTTCCGCCAGACCTTTCAGACGATGCCGAGCACGGGGACGCTCACGCTGAAGATCACCCAGCAAACTGATCCGGTGATGCAGGAGCTTACAATAGGCAGCGCCCCTCATTCGTTCGCGTTTGGCACCAGCCCCATCTCGTATAAGGACAACATCATCGGCCTTCAGGCCGATGCCGCGCAGACGACCTCAGCCGAGTCCGGCCTGCCGCGCTACAACCTTAGCCTGTCGCGCGAAGATTTGATTCCGAAGACGGATGACAATCAGATGTCCGTGCGGCAGGACGTGAACAGCGTCACCGCGCCGGACGCGGAAGGTCGTTACTGGATGCCGCTGCTCCCCGCCGTGACCTCGCTCTCGTGGAAGTTTTACAAGCTGTCCGACGACACATGGGTCGAAGAGTGGAGCGAGTCGAAATGGCCTGATCTCATCGAGATGAACCTGGTGATGGAAGGGCGCACGCTGCCGATCCGATCCGTGTTTTCCGTGCCTGTGCTCGCCATCCGAGCCGGCAGTGGTCGCAGCGGTTCCTCCTCGGCACCCACGCCCGCCCCCGGTGGCGGTGCGGCGCCGACGGGTGGCGGCACTGCTCCGACTGGCGGCGGCGGCGCGCCTACAGGTGGCGGCGCGGGCGGCGGAAGCACACAACCCACAGGAAGATGAGAACCGCACCGCACGGCTTCAGCATTTCCAGACGACGCTCACGCGCCTCGGCCCTCATGCTCATGGTGTGGGCCATCATGCTGATGGCCGTGACAGTCGCCGGTGTGGTGGAGTACGTGAGTTTCAGCGCGGATGAGGCGATCCTCGATGCGGCAGATTTCAAGACCCTGCACCTCGCTGAGTGCGGTGTCGTGCTCGGCATGCATCCAGACATCCGCTCGACTGACCCCGTGCTGAAGCAGAAGGTCGGCAACGACAGCGGCTTCGAGGTGTGGCTGACCAGCGAAGGCGGCCGTCTGCCGATCAACTTCATCACCGACACACGCGTGATCGAGGCCGTGGTGAATCTGTTTGAGAAATGGAACCTGAGCACCGAGGACGCGACGGTGGCCGCGCAATCGCTGGCAGACTGGGTGGATTCCGACAGCGATCAGCGGGCGCAGGGCGCGGAGAAAGATCATTACAAGGGCCTTGGCGTGTACGACGTGCCGCGGAACCAGGGTTTCATCTCGGTCGATGAGATGCAGCTCGCCCGCGGCATGGATCTCGTGGAGCGCGCGAAACCCGAGTGGCGCGACTATTTTTCCGTTTACAGCGACGGCCTTATCGACCTGCGGCACGCGACGAAGGACGTGATCATGGCCATCACCAGCGCGGCTGAGGGCGACGCGGAAAAATTCATCAGCGAGCGTGACGGTGGTGACGGAATTCACGGCACCGAGGACGACGGCAACCTGAGCATCAGCACGGCAGTGAGTTTGCTCGGCATCAGCGGCAGCCAGTATCAGGCGATCCAAGGAAACCTCACCTATGGTGGCAACACGGTGCGGCGCGTGGAGAGCATCGGATGGGTGGGTGAGAAACGCCGCAAGATCACGGTCATCGCAAGGCGGCAGGATGATAACTCGTTAACCTACCTCGCGAGGATTGAAGAGTGAGTGATCCGGTGTAAGTCGTTGCAACCAACCCGCTCCTCCGAGGTTCACCTCCCAGCCAAAAACGAATGTCCGTATCCGCCGCCACCTTACTCCTCCCAGCTCCAGACAGCGCCTGGCGCGTATGGAAGCCGAGGGCCTCCTCACCAGGTGATGCGGTTGACCATCCTTCCTCGTTCACGGACACCTCGAAGCCCCTCATCATCGGCCTGCCCGCCAGCGCGTGCCGCACCATCGGGATGATCCTTCCGCAGTCTGACGATGCGGTGCTGGAGCAGATGATTATCGCCCAGCTTGAGAAGCGTGGCATCAAGGGCATGACCGATCTGGCGAGAAACTTCCGCTGGCATCAGCTCGGCGCCGCAGGTCCGCTGGCGATATTGAGCGTGGACGTTCTCGCGGAACCTTTTCCAGAGCAACTCGCCGTTCCCCACGCGGCGGATTACACATCAGCGTTGCGTCTTTCACAGCTCCCGCCGGGGAACCTCGTCATCGTGGAGGAGCAGGGAGATGCGATCCTGGCCGCCAGTTATCAGGGAAAGCTTTTTCACAGCCACATCATCGGGCAGCAGTCCGCCAGTGTGGACGAGCTGGCGCAGGAGATCATGCTCGCGCGGATGAGCCTCGAGGCTAATCCGGGATTCGGCACCATCTCCGGCGTCACGATGGTCGGCTCGTGGGATAAAAGCATGGCGGCGGCGCTCGGCGCGGCCACGCGGCTGCCGGTGGATGCCATCGCGCAGATTCCGAAGGACACCAAACTCGAGACGCGGGACTGGACTTCGCTGTTGCCACCGATGGTGCGCGAGTCCCAGCGCGCCGGCAGCCAGCGGCGAAAGCTCATCCGCATCGGCGTGCTCGCCAGCGTCGGCATCGCCGCGCTCGGCTTCATCGGCATGAGCTACCTCCGCATCCAGGAGCAAAAGGCGGAGAGCCTCGCCACCGAAGTGGAGAAGACCGCGCCCGCCGCCGCCGAGGTGAAGCGCACCGCGGAGCACTGGAAGGCGCTGGCACCGGCCATCGAGCAGAACCGTTATCTCCTCGTGCAGCTCAATGAGATCACCTCACTCATGCCGCCGAGCGGGATCGTGATCCGCAAGTTCGAGGCAAAGACCACGGAGATCGAGATTCGCGGCGAGGCGCGTGACGCGCAGACGGCATTTCAGTTTCTCGAGGACATCAAGAAGCACCGGAACCTCGGCCGCTACGAGTGGTCCATGCCACAGCCCAGCGTGAAGGAGAAGACCGCGTCCTTCCGCGCACAAGGAAAGCTCAAGCCATGAACCGCACGCTGACCAGCCGGGAAAAACAATTGCTGATGCTCTGCTTCGGCGTGCTGCTGCTCATGGGCACGATCATTCTCGCGAACGTGTTTCTGCTCAAGCGCGCCGGCCTCAAGGCGAAGGTCGCCGCGCTGGAGAATCAGAAAAAGGAGAATGAAGTCTGGCTGGGTGACCGCGCCTTTTGGGAGAAGCGCAAGGGCTGGCTGAACGAGCACATGCCCACCACGGACTCGCTGGGCCGCACGCAAGGGCTGCTGCTCGAGGAACTTCAGAACGCCGCTCTCGACCGGGGCATCAAAGTGGTGCAGCAGACCTTGCTCGATCCAGTGACGACCGCCGACTACCGCGAGATCGCGGTGAGCCTCCGTCTCTACGGCGAGCAGAGCGCCATCCTCCAATGGCTGGCCACGATGCAGTCGCCGGAGAGGTTCCAGGCCGTGAAGTCCCTCGAGTTCGAACTCGACAACCGCTCGAAGGAGAAAACACCGCAGGCGCAGTGCAACCTGACTGTCGCGAGATGGTTCAAACCCGAGAGCGGCATCTGATGACTGGACATCATGCACGCCCGCACACGATGAAACGCATCGCCACAGCACTCGCACTCTGCCTTTCACTTTCCCACGGACGCGCCGCAGACGCGCCCGCTGGGGACGTGGATCTGCCGCAGCCTTTTGACACTGCGTCCGTCTCGCCCTTGATTCAAAACTCGCCGTTCATCCGCTCGGTCAGCCTTTCTGACTCGCTGATCCTCACCGGGCTCGCCTACATCGAAAGCAAGCCCGTGGCCACGATCATGAACACGGAGACGAACCAGAACTACTCGGTTTCCGAAGATCCGAATCCAATGGGCTGGAAGCTGACCGAGGCGACCGCCACGACCGACATCAACCGCGCGCAGGTCAAGATCGCCATCGGCGGCGAGGTGGTCGTCATCCGTTACAACAAGGACCTGATGACGCCCGAGAGCCTGAAGAAGAACCGTCAGCGAGGCCCTTCAAACGGACCGCCGTCTGGAGACGGTGACAGGTTCCGCCGCTCCAGCTCAGGCGGACCGTCCGATGAGGACCGCAAAAAGTTTGAGAACCTGTCGGAGGGTGGCAAGGAAAAGCTCCGCAATTTCTTCCGCGAGAACATGGACAAGCTCCGCACCGCAGGCACCGACGAGGAGCGCCGCGCGTTTGTCCGCAGTGCCTTTGAGAAAATCGAAAAAGAAGACAAGGCAGGAAAATAAGATCGTTTTTGTTGCCTCAGGCCGCCCCCTTCCTCTCACACTCCTCCCCACACGCCTTTCCAAATGCCCACACCTTTTTTGACTCCACCCCGCGACCTCCACGGCAATCTTCAAGCTCTCATTCTCGCCGGTGCGTCAATGCTTCTCACAGGATTTGCCAGTCAGGCACGCGCGCAGCCGGAGCAGCGGAACCCTGAGGAACGGCTGCTGGTGCAAACGGCCACACCTGTGCCGACAGCGGAAGCTCCCGGCGATCTCTCCGCGTCACGCGCGGCTCCAGAGCAACGTCTCCTCGCACAGACCACGACTCCCACCACTCCGCCGCCCGGCGGTGCCGCGGGAGGTCCCGGCGCGGCAGGAACTGATGGGGAAGCACGCCCGATCCGGCCCGGCGGCCCAGGGGGTGCTGCCGGGGGCGGCCCTGGCGGTGGACGTCCAGGTTTCGGCGGTGGCGGCGGACCTCCGGGTCGGCGATTCGGCGCGGGAACTGCGGGCGGCGGCACAGGCCCCGGCCCCGGCGGCGGCGGACTTGGCGGAGGTGGTGCGGGCGGACTTGGCGCGCCGGGTTCGGGTGGAAGCTTTCTTCCGGGCGCGACTGCGGAGACGTTCACCATCGAAGGCGATCAGGTGTCGCTCCAGTTCCCGAACAATCCCGTGGTGGACATGCTCAGCATCTATGAGCGGCTCACAAACAAGACGCTGGTGAAGGACACCAACATCTTCGAAGGCGCGACGATCAGCTTGATGACACCAAAGCCAGTGCTCAAGGAAGAGGCGATCCGCTTGATCGAAGCCGCCCTGCTCACCAACGGCTACGCCATTGTCGCCGACCCGGACGGAAGGAGCGCGCGCATCCTGCCCACACGCGGCCAAGGAGTCAGCGCGATGCAGTTCTCCGCCGGCGTCCGGTTTTACACATCTGAGAAAGACCTGCCCACCGGGGAGACGCTGGTCACCTATTTCATGAAGCTCGATTTCCTCGATCCGACACAGGCGCAGGAGATCCTGGCGAATCATGTGGGACTGAATGTTTACGGACGCATCACCCCCGTGCTCACGCCTCCCGGCCTGCTCATCACCGAAAGCGCCACCATCGTGAAGCAGCTCATCGCCATCCGCGCCGCCATCGACATCAGCAGCACGGGTTCGGCCTTGGTCACGAAATTTGTGCCGCTCGTTTACGCGGACGCGGCGACAGTGGCCCAGATTGTTCAGTCCACCCTGAACGCGCAGGCGACGGAACGTGACACGAAGGGCGTGAAAACGGTGCGCGGCGAGGCACAGCCGACAAAAAGCAAGGAGGGCGATAAGTCCGGCGACCAGCGCAGCAGCGGCGGAGACCGGGGCTCCGATCAGGCGCGGCAGGCGCAGCCCATGTTTTACAACGGGCAGTGGGTTTATCCCCCATCAGGAAACGGCGGCAGCGGAATGCCTTCCTCGCAGGTGGTGGCTGACACGCGCTTGAACCAGATCCTCGTCGTCGCCAGCCCGGAAGACTTCACTTACATCAGCAGCCTGATCGCCGAGTTCGACAAGGCGCTGACGATTGAGATCCCGTATGAGCGCAAGCTGAACTACGCCTCCGCTGTCGATGTGCTCTCCGCGCTCGTTGACCTCCTGAAGGACTCCGCCACCGGCACCACGCAGCTTCCCGGCGGCGGCACACTGCAGACTGGCGGAGCGAGTCAAGCCATGACTTCGACCAGCCGGTCGCAGTTGCTCGGCGGCCGCACCACTTCAAACACGCGCGGCGGCTCCGTCGCCTCCAGCGCGTCCGGCACCGCGAACAGCACCGGCGCGGACGGCACCACGACTGGCGCCGCATCGACCGGCGTCGGCGGCCGCGCAGACACCATCCAAGGCCCCACCGAGGACAACGCGCCCATTTCCGTCCTCGTGAACAAGACGCGCATCGTCGCAGATCCGATGTCGAACTCGATCTTCGTGATGGGCAGAAAAGAGGAGTCCGCGAAGGTGGACGCGCTGCTCGACAAGCTCGACCGCAAGCCGGCGCAGGTTTACCTCTCCACGGTCATCGGCCAGCTCACCATCGGCGACGGCTTCGAGTTTGGCATCGATTACCTCAGCAAAACCCTGCGAGACGGCAGCAACTCATGGACGAGCAGCAAGCTCACGAACCGCAGCGACATCGTCACGAACAACAACATCTCCGACATCCGTGACAATCTCATCACCTCCGCCATCGGCCCCGCCACCGGCTTCAACTTTTACGGCGCGCTCGGCCAGAGCTTCGAAGGCATCGTGTCGGCGCTCGACACGACGAACCGGTTCAAGGTCCTTTCGCGCCCCTCCGTGTTTGCGCTGAACAACAAGAAAGCCGTCATCACCTCCGGCCAAAAGGTCCCCTACCCTGAGACCACCGTCACCAACGTGGGCAGCAACAACACCAACGGCTCCGTCACCTCGACGGTGAATTACCTCGATGTCGTCCTGAAGCTCGAGGTCGTCCCGCTCATCAATGCCGATGGCGAGGTGAACCTCACCATCTCACAGGTGAACGACAGCATCATCGGCAGCCAGAGGATCGAGCCGAACGACGTGCCCATCATCGCGACGGAGCAACTCGTCACCTCCGTCACCGTTCCATCCGGGAACACCATCGTGCTCGGCGGCCTGATTTCCGACGAGAAGAAGAAGGACACCTCAGGCATCCCCGGCCTCAGCCGCATCCCGTTGCTCGGCAACTTGTTCAAGGATCACAAGGACAGCAATACCCGCAAGGAGCTGATCATCTTCATCCAGCCGGTCGTCGTCCATGACTCCGCCGACGTCCGGAACGCCAGCTTCAACGAGGACATCCGCACCACCATCGGCGCGGATGCGGCGAAGAAGTTCCCCCAAACCCCGTCGCCGGTCGGCCCGGAAGTGGAGGTCGATCCGCCCAGGAAGAAGTCATTTTTCGGAAGGATTTTTTCAAAGTCCGAGACGACGCGAATCGTAAAATGAACGGCGGGCACGAAGCTGCGTGAGCGCGCCGCTTGGTGGAAATCTTTGCGCTTGGCTTCCACTGTCTTTGCAGATTAGAATCTCATCATGGCGACTGGAGAATGGCATGTTTTGAAAATGGCGGACCGGGAGATCTACGGTCCCACGGATCTGGAAACGCTGCGAAGCTGGGCCTCGGAGGCGAAGATCTCGCCGCTCGACAAGCTTTCCAACGATGACCGGAAATCCTGGGTGCGCGCGCCGATGGTGGGCGACCTGCAGATGGACTGGCTGATCGAGATGCCGGACAATTATCTCTACGGTCCGACGAACATCGGCACCATCCAGGAATTCCTCGCCACCGGTGAGATCGATGAAAACGTGCGCGTTATCAATTGCGTCGAAGGCAGCGAGATCTGCCTCGCAGACGCGGATTTTTACAAAGCCAGCCCGCATCACATCCGTAGCGCGGACACCTCCTTTGTCGGCACCCAATGGCCGGAAGACATGCGGCTGGAGACTGGAGACCAGGCTTTGAAGCAACGCCTGCTTTCGCTCGAAAGAACCAACGTCGAGCTGCAGCGGTCGGTGGATGAATGGCAGCAGGCTTACGCGAGCCTGCGCCAGCAGTTCATCGAGATGACAGGCCAGGAGCCGATGTGATCCGCGCTATTGAGGCGTGAGCTTGTCGGACGGGGTTTCTCCTCGTTCACAGCTTCTCCGGCTGCTGCAAAAGCTGCGCCACCCGCGCCAGCAACCTGCCCGCGCCGCCGCCGTCGAGGATGCGGTGATCAAAGCTGAGCGTGATCTCCGCCTTGGTCACCGGGATGAATTGTTTCACCTCCTCGCTCCAGTGCGGCACCTTTTCTCCGAAGCCGAGTCCCAGCACGAGGTTCTGCTCGGGCAGCGGGATGGGCGTGGCCCAGACGATGCCGAAGGTGCCGAAGTTCGTGACGGTGGCGATGCCGGGGCCGCGAGAGTCATTCGGCAGGCGGCGCGCTCGCGCGAGTTCGACCAGCTTGTTGTAAGTCTCAACAAGCGTCACGAGCGGCGTCTTATCGACATCGCGCAGCACCGGCACGAGCACGCCGTCATCCACCTCGACTGCAAACCCGATGTCGATCGCGCGCGGATGCACGATGCGGTTGCCGACGAGCCGGCCGGCCATCGCCGTGTTCTCCGCCAGCGCGAGAGCCAGCGCGCGGATGGCATAGAGCGCGGGGCCCGGTTTTGGCGTGGCCTTCCGCCGATGCGTGAGCAGCGCGTCCATCACGACAGGTGAGCCCACCGTCGCCAGCGGACGCGCCCACGCGCGGCGCATCGAGTCGGCCACGGCGATGCGCATCGGCGAGGCAGGAGTCATGCGATGCTGCTCGAGTGAGCGCAGGAAATGCTCGAAGTCCTCCACCGTCACGCGCCCGCCAGCACCGGTGCCCGCGACCCCGGCGAGGTCCGCGGCATTGAGGCCTAGTTCGGTCATCCGCGCGCGCATCCGTGGGGAGATGTAGCTCGCACCTCCGGCCCCCGCAGGAACGGGAAGGCCGCCGAGCACAGGCTCCACCGTCGGCTGCCCCTCATGGATCGCCTCGTCCTCGCTGAATTGAAAATGCACCACATCCTTCGTCGTGCCGTTCGCGCGCTGCTTCGGTGCCTCCACCGCGCGCCCTTCCTCGATGCCGAGCGAAGAGGCATCCGCATCGCTGATGTCCATCGAAGCGAGATTCGCGCCGACCGCGTAGCTGCTGTTTGCCGCTGCGACGATCTGGTTGATCACGCCCGCACATGGCGACGACACCGCCATCGTGGCCTTGTTTGTCTCAACTTCAAAGAGGTCCTGCCCTGCGGCGATCTTCGCGCCGGGCTCGATCAGGATGCGGATCACGGTGGCTTCGGCGATGGACTCGCCGAGTTGCGGCATCAGGATGGGAATCGTGGGCATGGCGCGCTGGGAAGTTTTGAATCAATAGCGCAGCAGCCGTCGCAAGGCGTCACCGATTGACGCGCTGGTCGGGCGGTGCGCCTTCCAAAGATTCGGATGATACGGGATCGGCGTGTCCTTTGAGTTCAGACGCATCGGCGGCGCGTCCAGCAGATGAAACGCCTCGCTGGCCACGCGCGAGATGATCTCCGCAGTGACGCCACCCCACGGAAAGGCCTCACCGACGCAGAGCAGTCTTCCGGTGCGTGCGACCGATGCGAGGATCGTGTCCGTGTCCATCGGCTTCACGGAGCGCAGGTCCACCACCTCGATCTGATAGCCGTCCCGCTGCAGCTCCTCCGCCGCGCGCACGGACTCATGCACCATCGCGCTGTAGGTCACCACCGTCGCGTGCCGTCCGGGCCTGATGATGCGCGCCTTCCCCAGCGGCAGCCCGCGCTCACCGATGTGATCCGCCTTCAGATGGTAGTAGAGAAACTTGTGCTCGCAGAAGATGACCGGGTCGTCGAGCGCCACGGCATCGAGGAACATCCAGTACGCATCCTCCACCGAGGCCGGTGTGAGAATGACGAGCCCCGGATACTGCGCGTAGAGCGCCTCCATCGACTGGCTGTGAAACGGCCCGCTGCCCGCCGTGCCGCCCGACGGCATGCGGATGGTGATGGGGCACGTCGTGTTCGTGCGCCAAAACAACGTCGCGGCCTGGTTCACGATCTGATTGAAGCCGCACGTCGAAAAGTCTGCGAACTGCATCTCGATGATCGGCCGCGCGCCCTCGATTGCCGCACCGATCGCCAGTCCGACCATCGCGTCTTCACTGATGGGCGCGTCGAACACGCGGCCGGGAAACTCCTTGCTCAGGTTCTTCGTCGCCTTGAACGCGCCGCCGAAGCCCGCGATGTCCTGCCCGTAAAGGAACACGTTCGGGTCGGCACGCAGCGCCTCGTACTGCGCCTCGCGGATCGCCTCGAGATACGTCATGCTCATGCTTCGAACTGTCCCTCCACCAGTTCCGTCGTGGACAGCGCGCGCCAGCTCTCGCGGAATGGATCGGGCGTCGGCTCCTTGCTCGCCTGTGTCAGCGCGGCATCGACATCGCTGATGCATTGCTCGCGCCAGCTTTGAATCTCGTCCGTCGATGCCCAGCCTTCCGCCTCGACGCGCTCTTCAGCCAGCGGCAGGCAATCCCGCCCCAGCACCGACTGCCTCTGCGCATCCGGGATGTAGGAAGCGTCATCGTGCTCGCCGTGGCCCGTCAGGCGCAGCAGGGTGCCGACGATCATCTGCGGCCCGTGGCCCGCCCGCGCGCGCTGTACCGCTTTTGCAAAAGTTTGCACACACGCCACGAGATCCGTCCCGTCGATGGCATAGCCCTCGATGCCGTAGCCCCGCGCGCGATCCACCAGATGCTCGCAGCGGAACTGCCGGTCGTTCGTCGTCGAGTAGGCGTATTGGTTGTTCGCCACCGCCACAACGAGCGGCAGCCTTTCCACCGCAGCTTGGTTCAGCCCCTCGTGAAACGCTCCCGTCGAAGTGCCGCCCTCGCCCATGGTCGTCCCGCCCACACCGTCACCGAGACGCCCTTGAAGACGCTTCGCGAAAAGCATTCCGTTTACCACCGGCACCAAGCTGCCGAGATGGCTGATCATCGCCGGCAGCCCTTCCTTCGGCCGCCCGCGATGCACGTTCCCATCACGTCCGCGCATCGGCCCCGTGATCGCGCCGAGGTACGTGCGGAACGAATCCAGCAACGGCTCGCCAAACGCTAGACGCCCCGCCTGATCACGGATCAGCGGCCCATAGACATCCTTGCCCTTTTCCAAATGCACGCCGAGTCCCGCGCTGAACGCCTCCTGGCCTTTGCCGAGGTAAACGCCGCCGACGATGCGGCCGCCGGCGCGATACAGGCTCGCGAGCCTTTCTTCCAGCAGCCGGGCCAGCATCATCGAACGAAACGCACTCACACATCGCGTCCGCAGTTCGTGGGACGCGGTCTCTTCTTTGCGGACGCTGGTGGTTTGTTCGGGCACGGTTCGCGGGGAGCGGCTGCGCGTCATCCCATGAGCATCTTCCCACGGGAACGGCGGCGAATGCTGGCATGTCACTCCGATCATGTCCAGCGCGGAATCCAACTTCGGACTCTTGCGTCATCGAGTTTCTCGCGCATACGCTGACGCGATTCGATGAACTCCCGCACGACATCACATCCCCCACGAAAGAGGGATGCCGCGCGATGTGAAAAGCCCGGCCGCAGGACGTTATGTCACACACTCACGTTCCATGCGACCTACCTTCTCACGGCTCATCCTCCCGCTCCTCGCCCTGCCCTGCGCGCTTCATTCTCAGAATGACTCCGCAGGAAACGACACCGGGCCTGACAAGACAACTGAAGCCGTGTGGCATTTCGGCAGCGACGACACGCAAGGGCAGTGGACGGGCAAGGCGAAGACTGAGGAGCCGGGGCCGCGTGCGCCCACGTATCCGAGTTTCCCAAAGGACAACAAGGCCGCGCGCTTCGATGGCGATGGCACGAAGCTCTCACTCGCGGTGCCCGACCGCGCGGATCTGCGCTTCGGTCTGAATGACACGATCACGCTCGAGGCTTGGGTAAAGGTCGCCAGCCTCAAGGACGGCGCGCAGCCTTACCTCATCGGCAAGGGCAGGCTCGGCACGAAGGACTTCGGTGATCACAATCAAAACTACGCGCTGCGTCTAAAGGCTGAAAAAGGTCAGGCGCGCATCGGCTTTCTCTTCGCCAGCGCCGAGGTCTCGGGCAGGAAGAGTGACTGGCATCGCTGGTGGTCGAAGAACGGATTCAGCTGGAGCGCCGGCTGGCACCATGTCGCGGTCACGTACACGTTTGGAGATCCCAAGAGCATCAAGGGCTTCATCGACGGCCGCGAGACCGACGGCGTGTGGGACATGGGCGGTGCGACGGACCGCCCGCCCGTCATCGACGGGGATGCCTTGGTGATCGGCTCAGGCTCCACGCGCGCGGCCTCGCACTCGCTCGAAGGTTGGCTCGATGAGGTCACGATTCACCGAGGCGCCGTGAGCGCCGAAGCGCTGAAAGGCCGCTACGCTTTCGTCCCGCCTCCGCCGCCCGTCTCGCGGAAGGAAGTGCCACCGGGTCGGGTGCTGGTGCAGCTCGCCGAGGATGGCATCCCCGATGCGAACGCCTGGCCCGCGGAGCCGCCGAAAGTCGCGGAGAGCTACACGGAGGATGTGTTTGGCTTTCTCGATGTGCCGCAAAAGTACGTCGATACCGGCGTCCGCGGAGAGCGCCACGTCCCCTTCCTCATGCGCGCCGCCGCGCTCGTCACGCTGCCAAAAGGCACGCACCGCCTGCTGCTCCGCGCACGCGGCGCCACGAACCTGTACATCGACGGCAAGGCCGTGCTGACCACGCCTTTCCCTCCGACCGATTCTGACGGACATCACCTCGTTGGCGATCAAAAGGGCTATCTCGATCTCGGTCCGGACTTCCGTTTCGTCCCGCCGGGGAATCGCGAGGCGACGTGCGAGATGAAGAGCGCGGGCAAGCCGATGCTCATCGTATTGGAGACGTTGGTCGGCAGCTACGCCGGGAAAAGCAAACGCCGCCCGGAGCTGGGCGAGACTGTGGTGGCGTGGTCGCGCGAGGGCACAACATCGTGGACGCTGCTCTCACCCGGCGCGCGCGAGGTGGCCTACACAGACGCGGGCTGGCAGGCGTATGAGGCGGAGCGCCTCGCGCATTATGACGCGGTGAACACGAGAGCGCGCGCCGCGATGCGCGCGCAGTTCGACGGCTATTGGGCAAAGCGGCGCGATGCCGCAAAGCAATGGCTTGCCAAGACAGCCGAGGTGCCCGTGCCGCCGCTGCCGCACGGCTCTCCGCCGGGCAATGAGATCGATCACTTCATCGCCACGAAGATCGCCGCCGTCTCCGACCAGGCATCGCACAAGGGCACCGTGGATTATTTCCAGCGCGTGCAGCCGCTCTTGGAAAAAAACTGCATCGAGTGCCATCGCGGTGCGAAGGCGAAAGGCGGCCTGCGTCTCGACACGCTGGCGGATGCGCTGAAAGGCGGCAAGTCCGACGGTGCCGCGGTCACGCCTGGAAAGCCGGACGCGAGTGCCATCCTCGCGAGGGTGGCCTCCACGGACGAGGACGAGGTCATGCCGCCGAAAGGCGCGCGCTTGACGTCGGATGAGATCACACTGCTCACCACTTGGATCCGCGAAGGGTCCCACTGGCCCGAGATCAAAGCCGATCACCTGACGATGACGCCCGTCACCGACGATCTCACCTTCCTCCGCCGTGTGTATCTCGACACCGTCGGCGTGCCACCGTCACTGGAGGAGATCGGTCAGTTTCTGGCAGAAGGGAAAGCAGACAAGGAGACAGGGAGACCGGGAGACCAGGAGAAAGATGGCATCGCAGCAGTCTCATCGTCTCCCCGTCTCACCGTCTCCGCGTCTTCCGCCCCCCGCTCCGCTGTCATCGACAAGCTCCTATCCGACCCACGCTGGGCTGACCACTGGATGGGCTACTGGCAGGACGTGCTGGCGGAGAATCCAAACATTCTCAACCCCACGCTGAACAACACCGGACCGTTCCGCTGGTGGATCCATGAGTCGCTGCGGGACAACAAGCCGATGGACCTCTTTGTCACCGAACTGCTGCGGCAGAAAGGCAGCGAGCGGCTGGGCGGGCCGGCTGGATTTGGCACTGCATCTCAAAACGATGTGCCCATGGCGGCGAAGGGCACCATCATCAGCACCGCCTTCCTCGGTGTGGAGATGAAATGCGCGCGCTGCCATGACTCGCCCACGCACAAGTCGTTGCAGGAAGATCTGTTCTCACTCGCCGCCATGCTCGGCGCGAAGGACATCGAACTGCCGGTCACCAGCAGCGTCTCCACCGACAAGATCATCGCGGCGGGTCGCAAGCCGCTCATCCAGGTCACGCTGAAGCCCGGCACCAAGGTGCGGCCGAAATGGCCCTTCGCCGAGTTTTGTGATGACCACGCGGCATCGCTCGCGGCCGATGCAAAAGACTCGCGCGACGTCCTCGCCGCGATGATCACCGCGCCGCAAAACGAGCGCTTCGCGCAGGTGATGGCCAACCGCGTCTGGGCACGGCTCATGGGCCGCGGCATCGTCGAGCCTGTCGATGACTGGGAGAAAGGCAGGGCCACGCATCCTGAGCTGCTGCGCTGGCTCGGCCGCGAGTTCGTGCGCGGCGGTTACGACCTGAAGCACCTCGCCCGCCTCATCATGAATTCAGACGCCTACCAGCGCACCACCGATGCTGCATTGAAGGAAACCAGCCCGCTCTTCACCTCCCCCGCCCCGCGTCGCCTCGCCGCCGAGCAGATCGTCGATTCCCTTTTCGCCGCCACCGGGAAGCCCTTCCGCACGGAGGAAGTGTGCCTCGACATCGACAACACACGCGACCTCAACAACGCCATCCATCTCGGCAAGCCCCGCCGCAGTTGGATGCTCGCCTCCACATCCAACGAGCGCGACCGCCCCAGCCTCGCGCTGCCGAGAATTCAGGCCGTGACCGATCTGCTCGCCGCTTTCGGCTGGCGCGGCTCACGCCAGGATCCGCTGAGCAAGCGCGACACCGACCCGAACATCCTCCAGCCCGCCATCCTCAGCAACGGCACCGTCGGCGTGTGGCTCACCCGATTGAGCGACGACCACGGCATCACCGCCCTCGCGCTGAAGGAGCAATCCCTCGACGCCTTCATCGACGCGCTGTTTTTGAAACTCCTCACCCGCCATCCGACCGCCGACGAACGCGCGCTTTACGCAAAGCACCTCGCGCCCGGCTTCGAGACGCGAAGCAATCCGCAATCCACAGTCCGCAATCCGCAATCGAACCGCGTGCGCGACAAGTACGTCTCGTGGTCAAATCACCTCGACGCCGAAGCCACCACCGTGCGCATGGAGCAGGAGAAATCCGCGCGCCGCGGCGACCCGCCCACCGAGCGTCTCGACGCCGGCTGGCGGCAGCGCCTCGAAGACATCCTCTGGGCCATGCTCAACGCGCCCGAGTGGGCCTTCAGCCCATAGCTTCCCGAAGCTGCGGCCACACCACCACATCCACCGCTGGAGGACGGGCCCTCGCCAGCATCATTTGCTCGTGATGAGCCGACTGGTTTCCAGTTCATACCGGTCATCATCCCAGCAAAAGTAGTTCAGGACGATGGCCTCGTTGACGGCGATCTTTGTCAGGCATCCCAGCCACGCGGGCAGCGTCGCGATGTCCTGAAACACCGTGAAGCGGCCTGTGCGCGAGTCATAATATGGGGCGCGCAAGCGTGAGTCTCCCGCCGCATAGAACTTGATGTCCCACAGGCTCGCCTGGCCCGCCGCTGCTGGCTTCCCGTAAACCAAGATGGACGAATGCGTGTCGGGCTTGTTGGGCGGCGCCTTGTATCCCATGTTCTGCGCGTGCAATTCCACGCGGGTGACCGAAAGGCGCTGTTGCTCTGTCACCGCGCGTGTGCCGCGATCCGGTTTCATTTCCGCAGGCAAGTGTGACGTGGCGCACGAAGCGAGGGCAAGGGAGGCGAGAAGCGGGAGGGAGGTGAGGTATGACAGGTTCATGGTCTTCGTGGGTTGTGTGTGAGTGCGGGATGAGTTGAAAGTTTTTGGCGCACATGCACATGGATGGCGAGGTTTAGATGGAACCGATTGGCGACGCCGCATTCTTCATCGGGAGAATCGCGGAGCGCAATCCCCACGCTGACACCTGCGGCAATCCTGGCAGAGATCACAGGTTGCGCTTGGATCTTCCGCGCATCGCTGGCAGCTCAGGCACAGTGCGCACGAGGGCCGGATGCCGCAATGGCCAAACGGAAGCAGCTTCGACGACTCAACAGGAGTGACATGCTGGCTTCGGTCTGACATGGCACTCGGAGGATTCAGCGATGACTGCGAGACTCACGACCCGACGCGACAGCCCGCCGGCCCGCGCATGGGCCGCAGTCATCGTCATTGCGATTGCAGAACGTGTTTTTCATCCGGGCGTGGTGATGTGTGGCGGCGTCTCGACGGTCGCGTGCAAAGGCCGCGCTCGCATGTGATGACGCTGCGCACAATGCCACGACGCACTCCGGCTGAAAATGCGTCGTTTGCCGTAGATGCGCTCAGCGGTCGGCCTTGGCGCCGTTCGCGTTTGGCAGAATCGCGCCGGGGTTCAACAGCGCACGCGCCTCAGCCGCAGCAGCGCCCCGCGTCTCCACGTGGAGCTTGGCGAAGATGTTCTCCACGTGCTTGCCGATCGTGCGCGGCTGCGCTCCGAGGATCACGCCGATCTCGCGGTTGCGCTTCCCCTCCATCAGCCAGCGCAGCACCTCACACTCCCGGCGCGTGAGGCCGTGGTTCCGCCACGAGCGGTAGTTCGCTTCCGGCGCCCCGATCAGGCTGGTGAAGAGCTGCGCGTTCTCAAACGCCCTGACGAAATGCGGCTGCAGCATCTGCATGAGCTGCTTCTCCTCGGATGTGAATCCCGTGTCACGGTTCACCGCCACACCCAGCACGAAATTCGGCACCGGCAGGATGATGCCGAGCTGGTCCGTGACCTCGAATTCCTTCATCACCTCCTGATAAAGACCCGTGCGCTGAAACTGCCGCTGCGAGAGAAAATCGCTGATCGTGAAAACCGTCGCCGTTCCGCCGGTGGTGAGGTGGGCGATGCCCGGATGCTCGTGAAAGTGCGCCTGCCAGCGCGCCATGAACTCTTCACGCGTAAACGGGATGGACCGGTCGAAGACATTCAGCGCCTCACCGGTCTTCAGGCTGATCTGGTCGAAGGAAAGGACCGTCGCGGGCAGCAGGTCCGTGATGACACTCATCACCTGAAGAGGAAACTCCGCCACATCTCTCACCGTATAGAGCCGGTGAAGCGCCTCTAAGATGCGCGGTGTATGGGAAGGTTTGTTCAGCATGGCGGCAGGCACACCCGAGATCGGTCAGGGAAAATCGGACTCAGCTCCGACTACGTCAACCTCGACATCAGCCCGCTAAAACTTCGTGGCTGATATCATCCAGGCGATGCGAAGAGTCACGCCCCTGAACACGCGGCTCGCGACGCCGCCCCCACGAAAGTGTTATCCCATCGTTGCTGAAATCTGCGGCGGGCCGTCGTTTGATACCGCATGATGAACCGCCGCACCTTTCTCACGCACTCGACCGCCTTCGGTGCCGCGCCTTTGTTTGCAAACACGACGCCGGTGATCATGCCGAAGGGCAAGGCGGAGCACTGCATCTTCATCTGGCTGGGCGGAGGGATGGGGCAGATCGACACGTTTGATCCGAAGAACCTGGGCGACAACACGGGCAAGCCGCAGAAGGCCGGCTCGCTGTACAAGTCCATCGACACAGCGTCACCGGGCGTGCGCGTGACGGAGCATCTGGGTAGGACCGCGAAGGTGATGGACCGCATGACGGTGATGCGCACGGTGAATCATCATGTGATCGATGAGCACGCCTTTGCAACGAATCTGGTACACACGGGCCGCATGGTTTCCGGGAACGTGGTGTATCCGAGCATCGGGTCGATCATCGCAAACCAACGCGGCTCGGCGGGCGCCGATGTGCCGGCCTACATTCTCATCGGCTATCCCAATGTGAGCCGTGGTCCGGGCTTCCTCGGGGCGAAGAGCGGCTACGTTTATCTCACAGACACGAATACGGGGCCGTCGGGCTTCACGCGGCCGGACTATGTGGATGAGCAGCGCGCCGATGTGCGCAATGAATTGCTCAAGCCGCTGATGGCGCGGGCGCTGAAAAGCTCTGCCGCCGCCGACTACCAGCTCGCACAAGAGCAGGCGCTGCGGCTGGCCGGACCGAAGTTCATGCGCCACTTCAACCTGAAGGATGAGCCCGCCGCGTTGAGAAATGAATTCGGCGGCGAGTTCGGCCAGCGCTGCCTGCTGGCGCGGCGGCTGGTGCAGGCGGGTGTGCGGTTCGTGGAGGTGTCACACAATCTGAACTTCATGAACGGCACGGGCTGGGACATCCATAACGAGGGCTTCAAGAACCAGCACCTGCTCATCCAAGAGCTGGACACCGCGCTCGCTGCGCTCGTGCGCGATCTTGAAGTGAAGAAGCTGCTGGACACGACGCTCGTCGTGGTGGCGACGGAGTTCGGCCGGCCGCCGGAGTTTGATGGGCGCGGCGGTCGGGGGCATCAGGGCACGACGTTCTCGATGGTGCTGGCCGGCGGCGGGCTCAAGCATTGCGGCGCGTATGGCACCACCGACGAGCTGTCGAAGAAGCCCGTGGAGAACCCCGTGCCGCTGGTGGATTTTCACGCCACGATCCATGCCGCGATGGGCATCGATCCAAGCAAGGAGCTGATGGATGGATCCCGCCCCGTGCCGATCACCGATGGCGGCAAGCCGGTGGCCGCGCTGTTTGCGTGAAGGAAATGAATGCGGGGTTGCCTTGAGCGGCGGCTTTGCGCAAGATCGCGCCACGTCCAAACCGAGCTGCACCGCCGGACGCCATCCAGAGTCCGGCGCATTGTGGTGTCCGCTTGGTCAGCATTCTCTCGTCACTTATGAAACCGATCCTCCTCATCACCTCCCTTTGTTTCATCCTCGCGCCTATGGCATCCGCCCAAAAGGCCAAGGCCAGAGACAAGCCAAGGCGCCAAGACGCGGTCGGCCCGGCCATCGGCGAAAACAAAGCCACGCCTGTCTCGCGCATCAAGGTGGCGAAGGACTTCAAGGTGGAGCTGCTCTACTCGGTGCCGGGCGTGGAGCAAGGCTCTTGGGTGAATCTCTGCGTGGACGACAAGGGGCGCATCCTAGCCAGCGACCAATACGGCGGGCTGTATCGCTTCACGCCTCCCGCGCCGGGGCGGCCGCTCGATCCGAAGGACGTGCAAAAGCTGCCGGTGGAAATCCGCGCGGTGAACGGGATGCTCTTCGCGTTCGGCGCGCTCTACGTCGGCGTAAATGACTATGAAGGCGTGATCCCG
>JANOBO010000079.1:0-9891 GCA_031411695.1 Verrucomicrobiaceae bacterium | reverse complement strand
AATCACTAACGCGGCAGTTTACGAACAGGTGAAGGCTGAGAAGCCGTCCTCCTTCCTGTTCTTCAGCCCCGTCAACGCGATCGATGGCAAGAAGCTGGCTGACGCAAAAGAAGCCAAGGAAAAGGGTGCGGATCAACAAGCCATCGTCGCGGCCGACCAAACGGGAGACCGACGCACGCTCAAGGCTGACTCCTTCATTCCTTTGACCATGGCGGGCATTTATCTCTTGCTGCTGATATATTTCAAATCGATCGGCGGCTACAAGGTTGTGCGCATCGATGAGCAACGCTAAGCGCGAACTCCCTCCCAACCTCACGGCGGTCAGTCTCGCGTCATGCGGACTGGCCGCTTTGTTTTTCTGAATTCGCCGCGCCGCGTTTTCTTGACTGGCGATGCGGCGAGGCGCGTTCCATACATCACCATGCGCGCCTGCTTCGTTGTTCTGACCGCCTCTTTGCTTTCTTCTTCCTCAGTCAGCCTTCGCGCAGCTGACGCGGCGGCAGCCGAGGCGCGCTCGCTTGTGTCCAAATGGATTGCGGCGGGGGCCAAGACAAAGTCGCTCGAGATCGACTTCGTCCAGGAGCGGCGGCTGAAGGCGCTGCGGATGCCGCTGACAAAGCCGGGGAAGATCTGGTTCCAGCGGCCAGATTCGTTCCGCTGGCAGATCGGCGCGCCGCCATCCCTCGTCGCCGTGCGCAAATCCGGCGGCGAGTTGCGTGTGGCGGACGTCAAAGAGAAGACGTTGCGTGTCTGGTCGCCAGCCGAACTCGCCGCAGAGACCGCCAACGGCAAGGAACACGGCTTCGCCATGGCTGGCGCGGGCTTCCCGTCCTCGCTCGAGGCGTTCGAGAAAACATTCGAGATCCGCTCGGCAATGGAAACCTCCGTGCCCGGCGTGTGGGACCTGCATCTCGATCTGCGTGACCGTAAGGCTGGCATCGTGGTGAAGGAGATCGTGTTCACCATCGAGCCTGCGGATGGCTCGTTGAAGAAATTCGACATCCTTATGCGCGACGGCTCGGTGATGACGACGCGTGTCCTCGCTGCGAAGAAAAATTCCATTGCCCCCGCTGGCACGTTCCATTTAGACGAGTCCGGCCTCACCCCGTCGAAGCGCTGATCACTCCACACCATGGCCGATTTCATCGCTGCTCTCGCATCCCTGCCGCACGGTCCTGAGTTTCGATTCGTCGATGAAATCATCGCGCTCGAACCGGGCTCCAGCGCAACGGGACGTTTCACCTTGAAGGGCGACGAGGCATTTCTCGCCGGCCATTTCCCAACGCAGCCCATCATGCCCGCAGTGCTGCTGATCGAGGCGGTCGCACAAGTCGCCGGCATCGCGGCACAGACAGATCCAGAACTGGGCGCCATGCCCAATCTCAGGCTCACGGCGGTGCGAGGCACAAAAATATTTCGCGCCGCCGCGCCTGGAGAGACGTTGGAGATCCGCGTCGAGATCAGCGGTCGGCTGGGGAATCTCATTCAGGCCACAGGGTGGGTTTCGTGCGCCGGGGTGGCCGTTGCGGAATCCCAGGTCGTGCTCAGCGGCGGATGAAGCGGTTGCCAGCGTTGCGCGGCTGGGCGATAGCGTTTTCAAAAACCATGCCAACCTACGTTTACGAGACCATCCCCCAATCTCCGAAAGAACAGCCCGCGCGCTTTGAGTTGAAGCAAAGCATGAAGGATGCGGCGCTCACGGCTCATCCGGAGAGCGGAAAACCTGTGCGCCGCGTGATCATTGGCGGCACTGGGGTCATGGGCGGCGGCTCCACCACCACGCAATCTTCCGGCGGCGGAAGCTGCGGGAGTGGCTGCGGTTGCCATCCCTGAACAATCGTCCCGGCTTCCCAAAATCAGCTTGCAGCACGCGGGCTAGCAGCCGACTCTCCGCGTTCCCGCTAAGCAGCGACCGAAGGACAGATGGCAGAGTGGTCTAATGCGCACGCTTGGAAAGCGTGTGTGCCTTAATCGGCACCGAGGGTTCGAATCCCTCTCTGTCCGCCACCTCGGACCCGTCAGCTCGGCCTTCAGATGCGCGGGCTGGCTTCATTAATCCAACAAATCGGCATCTCCCGCCGTCCTTCTTCGTGATGGTCTGTCGCGCGTAGCCTCAATCCTCGACAAGTCCGCAAATTCAGATTACTTAGACGCTCTATGCTCCGGTTTCTCCGGCCCGTGACATTCGCTATCCTGTTTCTCGCCATCTCATCCGTCGCGAAGGCGCAGTGGCTTGTCTATGAGCTGCGGTTCAAGAAGGAGGCTGGCAGTGTGAACTTCAGCTTTTACACGGGAGCCTATGTGGTGGCACCGCTGAGGGGCGGCCCGGCGTCAATCGTGTTCACCACGGAAGAGGGTGGCCATTTTTATGCGGTGTCTCAAAACAGCCTCCGCTACTACATGGCGGCGGGTCCGGCGGGGAAACAAGCGGTGCTCTCTGCTTTCACGATCAATGGGACGGCTCAAGCCTTCTATTCTGCCGCAGGTGCCCTCACCACCCCCATGAGCTATGTCGAGAATGGCGTGAGCCGCTCCACGTCCGTGGCAGCGGAGATCGCAGGCCTGCTGCTGGCGTCCGATGACGAGAGCTATCAATCTCCCGCAGCGGACGGCTCGCTCGGCATGATCGGCCGCGCGACGATCTCAGGAACCTTGCGGCCGGATTTGACGCAGATCGCCCACCAGTCCGCCGTCACGATGGGCGATGCGGTGGGCTCGATCACAGCCCTTTTGGTAAAGTACGGTTACACACCCGACGTGGATGAGCCGGCCCCCGATGCGACGGCGTCCCCCGCGCAGACAACCCAGACAACCCAGACAACCCGGACTGACGAAGGGACTTCGGACGTTTCCGCCCTCTTCGGCGCGCAGGAGCGGCAGCCTGCCATCCAAACGGTGGAGGAAGCCGTGGCGGCCGAGTTCATCCAGCCATCATTGCTTCCTCCTCTTGGCGAAGAAGGTAATTAGGCTCCGCGCATGAAGAACATCCGCCAGTTGCTGGTGCAGTGTCTGGAGTCCGCAGGTGGCGCGGGCGTCAGCCTTCCGTCTGGAGGCGTGAGTGTCTCAGTGGTGAATGAACTGCTCGACACCGGCGGCTTTGATGAGGAGGTTTTTCTCTCCCAGCTCGCCGCGCTCATCGGTCTCGGCTGGATGGCCGCGCCGACACCGGACGCGGCCGATGCCCCCGAGCTGAAGCGTATGGTGCCGGCGCGCGTGGCCTTGAAGCACCGGCTCGTTCCCCTGAAATTGATCGAGGACGAAAGCCGGAAAACGAAGAAGCTGCTCATCGCGGTGTCCGATCCGTTTGACCTCATCGCGCGCCAGGCTGTGGCCCGTGAGGTGGATGCGCCCGTGCGCTGGTGCCTCGCGCCTAGGAAGAGGCTGCTGCTCTCGCTGCGCGACTTTTACGGCATCGGCGCCGACACGTTTGATGAGATTCTCAAAGGCCGCGAGGTGGATGCCGCGGAACTCGATGGTCGTGACGAGGCGAACATCATCGACGAGGACGACGAGGAGGCGACCGTGGTGAAGTTCGTGAACCAGATCATCCGCGAGGCGCTCGACCAGCACGCCACGGACATCCACGTCGAGCCGATGGAAGAAAAGCTGCGTCTGCGCTACCGCATCGACGGCCGCCTGCGCGAGCTGCCCGTGCCGGAGAACATCAAGCAGCTCCAGCAATCCGTGCTGGCGCGTCTGAAGGTCATGGCGAAGCTGGACATCGCCGAGCGCCGCCTGCCTCAGGATGGGCGCATCAATTTGCAGATCGGCGGGCAGTTCATCGATGTCCGTGTCGCCACGATCCCATCGGTGGAAGGGGAGAGCATCAGCCTGCGTCTCCTCGGCCAGGAACGCTTCACGCTGGAGCGCCTGCACATCGAGACAGACCTGCGCACGGAGATCGAGGCGCTCTTGAAAAAGCCCAATGGCATCGTGCTGGTGACCGGGCCAACGGGCTCGGGAAAATCCACGACGCTCTACACCTTCCTCTCGCAGCTTAACACAGAGCAGCGCCGCATCGTCACGATTGAAGACCCGGTCGAGCACAAGCTCCCTGGAGTCGTGCAGATCGCCGTGCGGCCGGAGATCGAGCTGACGTTCGCAGTCGGCCTGCGCAGCATTTTGCGCGGTGATCCGAACGTGGTGATGATCGGGGAAATGCGCGACCTCGAGACTGCCGAGATCGCCGTGCGCGCCGCGCTCACGGGCCATCTTGTCTTCAGCACGCTGCACACAAATGACGCCATCGGCGGCGTCACCCGTCTGGTGGACATGGGCGTGGAGCCCTTCCTCGTGGCCTCCGCCGTGCGCGCGTTCTTTGCACAGCGCCTCGTGCGCCTGCTCTGCCCCGTATGCCGCGAGGAGGAGGCGGACGCGGCGGAAAAACTGCGCGAGCTGGCCTACAACGGCCCGATCAAGACTCCCGTTTATCGCGCCAAGGAAGGCGGCTGCGAGGCGTGCCGCAGCACAGGCTACCGTGGGCGCATGGCCATCTACGAGCTGGTCCGCCTCACGCCAAAGATGGGCGAGCTCATCACGCACAAGGCGCGGCAGCAAGACATCCTCCAGCAGGCCATCAAGGACGGCTACCGACCGATGCGCGAGTACGGCATCCGCAAAATCCTCTCCGGCCAGACGACTGTCGAAGAGGTCATGAGCGTCACGGTTTCAGAGGGAGAAAATTGACCGTCCCCATGACCCGCACCCGATCGTCCGAAGCACCCTCCGCGCACTCCGGGGTCAAAAGCGAGGTGGGATCCGTGTCCAAGAATCCCCGCCCCTCCTTCGTCAGCCAACCATGAAAACGACCTGAGCCGACAGCGCCCCATTCGTCATTCGTCATTCGTCATTCCCTCCCCCATGCCCACCTTCGCATATCAGGCAGCAGACGGCACCGGCCAGGAAGTCTCCGGGACGCTGGAGGCGATGGATCGAGGCGCGGCGGTGAAGCAACTCAGCAGCCGCGGGCTGCAGCCGTTCAAGATCGCGGAAGCGAAGGGCGGGAAGGGCGAGGCACCGGCGAAAGCGAAGGCAAAAACTAACGCAGACGCGGCCGCGCCCACGGGTCCGATCAAGCTCTCGGGTCAGAACCTGCAGACATTCACGGAGGAACTTGCCGAGCTTCTGGAGGCCGGCATGAGGCTCGAGCCCGCGCTGAAGCTGATGGAAGGTCGCGGCGGGGACAAAGCGCCGCACCGCCGTGTGGCAAAGCGCATCGGCGATCTCGTGCGCGAGGGCCATCCGTTCAGCAACGCGGTGAAGATGGCGTCGCCTTCGTTTGGCGACCTTTTCGGCAGCGTGGCTGCGGCCGGTGAGGCGGGCGGCGCGCTTGCCGCCGGCATGAGACGGCAGGCCACCTACATCGCGAAGTCGCGCGAGATGAAGGGCAAGGTCGGGGCGGCGCTGATTTACCCCGCGTTTCTCTTCGTCGCGGGCGCGGGTCTGGTCATTCTGTTCGTGACATACCTCCTTCCAAAGCTGACCTCGCTGGTGGAGTCCACGCGTGGCTCGCTGCCTCCGCTGGCTAAAAACCTCCTGGCCGTGAGCGACCTGTTGAAACACAATTGGTGGCTCTTCCTCATCCTCATCGCCATCATCTCACTGGGCTGCGTCATGTATGCGCGCTCGCCGAAGGGAAAGCCCGTGTGGCACCAGTGGAAGCTGCGCCTGCCATTCGTCGGCGGCGTGCTGCGCGCCAGCCTGCACAGCCAGTTCCTGGAAACGCTGGCCAGTCTTTCCTCCGGAGGCCTGCCGTTGCTGCGCGGGCTGGAGCTGGCCTCGAAGGTGAACAACAATGTCTATGCGCAGGCCCAGCTGGCGAAGGCTGTGGATCAAGTGCGCGATGGCGCCGCGCTTTCCCGCTCGTTGGAAAAAGTGAACTTGTTTCCCACCACGCTGCTGGAAATGGTGCGCCTCGGCGAGCACACCGGCGACCTGCCAGGCGCGCTGCGTCGTGCGGCGGACCGCTGCGGCCGCGATCTGGAAAAGAATCTCGAGAAAGCCGCCGCGCTCGTGCAGCCGATGATCATTCTCGTCATGGCGTTGATCGTGGGCGTAATGGCTTACATGATCATCAGCATCGTCTTTGACACGATTTCACAATTGCGGCCAGGCGGTCGGCGCTGATACAATCCTATCCCAAGACGAGCCGCCGCAGGCGCGTCATCATCCCTGTCCACACCGACCATGAAAAACCTTCGCCTTCCCCACCCTGCCATCCGCGTCCGCACTGCGGGCTTCACGCTGATGGAGATGATCCTCGTGCTGCTCATCATCACCAGCCTCATGGGCATGGTCATCTTCAAGATGTCCACCAACGTGGATGATGCCAACATCACCTCGGTCAGGGGCAGTCTCTCTGCGCTGGAGACGACATTGCTACGCTACAAGATGGCCAATGGCAGCCTGCCGACCGAAGGCCAGGGATTGGAAGCCCTGACGACGCCGCCGAGCAACGCGCGTCTGCGGAAAGCTTTCCTCAAAGCTGACGGCATCAATGATCCGTGGGGCCGAGTGTTTCAGTATCGCAATCCCGGCAAGAAGAGCGGCGGGGACTTTGACATCTTCAGCATGGGGCCAGACGGCCAGCCGGATAACGCGGACGACATCGGCAACTGGTGATCCCGGTCGATGCGGCGTGACCGCCGCAGTTTTGGAGCAACCATGAATGTGCAAAGGCTGACTCCAAGCATCCGGGCACGGGCGTTCACGCTGATCGAGGTGATCATCGTTGTGGTGATGATCGCCGTGCTCACTGCCATGGCCGCGTTCAGCTTCGCGGGATTCGGCGACGACCTGTCGGTGAAGGGTCCGAGCGATGAATTGATCCGTCTCGCCAAGACGGCTGTGCGCGCTGCTGCGATTCAGGGCCGGCCCTTCAGCATCGCGTTCGAGAAGACCGGGTTCACGCTGCTCGGTTGGGAGGGCAAAGGCGGGAACTCTGCTGCCCTTCCCGAGGGGACCAAGCTCTCGATTCTCCGGTGGGGCGAGAAGGAGTGGCAGCCTGCCGAGGGACAGATGTGGCTGTTCGGCGGCAACGGACTTTGCGATCCCATCAAGGTTCGGTTCGAATCCGGTGAGGCGCTGCTCGAGATGGGGTTCAATCCGCTGACGGGGTCGCCGACGGATCAATTGATGACGACGGTGGGGAGATGAGAATGTCGAATGACGAATACAGAATGACGAATGACGGACGGGGGACGGCTCGCGGTGGCGGTGCGTGTCGTGCTGTGATCATTCATTCGTCATTAATCATTCGTCATTCGTCCTTCCGCCGCCGCCGCCTCCGCAACGCCATGACCTTGTTCGAGGTCCTTCTTGCCCTCGCGATCTTTGCCATCGCCGCAGTCGCCCTCGTCACGGCAATCAATCAGATCGGCCATGCAGTGCTGGAGTCGCGCATGTATCGCAATGTCGAGCAGGGAATGGAATCCATCATCGACGAGTACAGCAAGGCACCGGTGCTCGACGAGATGGAGAAGGAGATCAAGGCGGGGAAGGACGGCGTCATTTATGTGGTGAAGATCACCAACGTGCGCGATGCCAAGAATCAGGAAGGACGAGTTCTCCAAGGCCTTTTCCGAATCCATGTGACGGCGAAATGGAAGGAGAACCGTGAGCCGATGGAACTGGATGCGGAGACGCTCCGGTTTGTGGGCCTGTTTCAACCCACAGGCTGAGGATGGATTGACGGGGCTAAACCGCACCACACAGCGAACATAACGAAGTGACCATTCCGAAACAGATTCACCCCTCAGCTTGCAAGCCTCGGGGCGGGACGCTTCAGCCGACGCCAATGGCCTCGCGCCGCGGTGCGCTTGCCCATGCAGCCTGTCGGGGGCTCGGCTTCACCCTTATCGAGATGGTGGTGGCGCTGTCGATTTTCGTCCTGCTCATCGGCGGCATTTTTGCCATTGCGAACGGCACGTTGGAACTCAGTTCCGATCTCACGTACGCGCAGGAGCGCTCGCTCATTCGGCAGAACCTGATTGAGTTTTTGCGGAAGTCCTTCCGCACCTTGCCGGGGGACGCCTCCATCGACTTGAAGGTCAAAAGCGTCGGTGCCACCTACCTCCCCACTCTGACCGTGTACAATGGCGGCACATCCTTCTCGCCCGGTCCTGCGCTCTCGCCGGATTCCAGCATTGAGGTTTACACCGAGGAGAGGCCGGGCGGCTACCTGCGCGTGGGACTGCGGGGTTTGGACGCGGATCAGACCAACGCGGCCCGGCAGGGGAAACCCATGAAAACCGACAAGCGGGCCGAGCTGCCGCTCCTGGAGAACGTCGCCCGCTTTGAGTGGCGCTTCTACGACCCGAGATCCAGCCAGTGGGAGAACTACTGGAGAGAGCCGCAGGGCCGGCCCATGTTTGCCGAATTGAGTCTCGCGCTGGATGATGGCGAGGAGGTGCGGGCTGTATTTTGGATTCCGCCCGGGGTGCGGGGCGCTACGCTGGGTATTCCTCCCCAACCCCAGGGAACGCCTCAACAAGAGCGGCCGGGCGGAGCTGGCGCGCCGGCTCAGGGCGGGGCACCACCGCCATCTCCAGGAGGGCCGACTGTCCGATGAGAATGCTGGGGAGAGAGCGTAGGCTAGCTCGTCGTCACCCAGGCAGCGCGCTGCTCGCGGTGCTGTGGATCATTGCCCTTTTGTCCATGCTCGTGGCCACCACCGCGCTGCTCGTGATGCAGGACGTGGACACCGTCGGCACTCGGCGCCAGATGTTTCGGGCACGCATGCTCGCCGAGATGGGCCTCGCACTCGCTGCACATCCCGATGTGAAGCCGGACGATCCATTGCTGCATCAGCAAATCGCGGAGGGCGAAGGTTACGAAGTGGAGATTCGGGGGGAAGACGGGCGGCTCAATCCCAATGCGCTGTTGCAGCGTCAGGATCGGGAGACGCTTCGGCGCGTCTTTCGCTACTGGGGCATGAATCTCCAGCAAGCCGAAGGGCTCATCGATGCCCTGATCGACTGGGCTGATGCGGACAGTTTCTCGATGCCAAAAGGCGCGGAGTTCCGGCAATACAACATGCCCGGACTCCCATTCAACCGGCCGTTTCGCTCGCTTGAGGAGATGTCATTGGTCAGGGGCATGGCGCAGGTCGAGCAGGCCTATCCCAACTGGCGTGATTGGTTCAGCATCCATGCCAGCGGATCCCTGGACATCAACGAAACCGAGCCGCAAATCCTCGCCGCAGTAACCGGGGCCGATCTCATCATCTGTCAGCAGCTCGAAGCTCGGAGGCTCGGTCGCGATGGAATCCGCAACACGCGCGACGACGCCCTGTTTCCCGACCTTCAAACCGCGCTGCGCCTCCTCGGTGTGGCCGGAAATCCAGAGAGCTTGGCCGGCATCCTGACCGTCCGCAGCAGCACGCGGCGCATCGTCAGTCGCGGCACCACAGGTGGTTTCACCAAATCCCTCATCGCCGTAGTCCAAGGCAGCCCTCAAGGCGGCGGCGGAGCCTCGACCATTCTGGAGTTGAGCGAGTGATCGCGACGAATTAGATTTTCGAGCCGCTATCGCTAAACGGCAAGCATATGGCAATTTCGCCCACCCATCCAGCCTGCGCGGTATCGAACCCCACTGTCCGACTCCGGAAACAAAGGGGAACGCACACACAGCCCGCTCTTTCCTCCGCGCGTTCCATCGAGTGTTGAGGATTTATAGCCAGACGAGCAAGGGGTAATCATCCCAAATACTGAATGCAGGGA
Source organism: Verrucomicrobiaceae bacterium (assembly GCA_031411695.1). Classification (GTDB taxonomy): domain Bacteria; phylum Verrucomicrobiota; class Verrucomicrobiia; order Verrucomicrobiales; family Verrucomicrobiaceae; genus JAIBCL01. The sequence continues at coordinate 172 of JANOBO010000079.1, read as the reverse complement.
CGGTAAGTCAGCTCCCCTTAGACGTTGAAACGGTCACAGCAAAGTCGGAGCGACTCTATCCGGTAATCCATTCAGACCTCAGAGACTGGGGATGCCTCCTTCTGCTTTTGAAAATCGGCGGGCAATGAGAAAACGAGGCCTTCGCGGAGACGCCCCATAAGGAAACGGGAGT
>JANOBO010000078.1:0-4205 GCA_031411695.1 Verrucomicrobiaceae bacterium | reverse complement strand
CTGGAGCGCTGCCACCACTCTCATCCTCTGTTCAGCGAGGTGAAACCCCTCACCTTCTGGACCAGTCTGAAATCCCTCTCGCTCCGTCTCTGGGACGAGCAGCAGAAGAAGCTTGTGGGCTACAAGCGGCTGCGTGAAGTGCGCCGCGAGATCAGGCAACGGGAGCAGGACGAGGAAGACGCGGCCGGCTCGATGAGCAGTCATCAAAGCTGACCCGCATTGCTGCGGCCTAGGGTGCCCGACGCGCCCCGCTCTTATTGGGGAGCATTGATCAAGAAGAGCCGGCTTCTATTTCGCGATCAAAGCTTGGTGTAGCCGAGCGACTCACAAGGCATGTCCCAGAGCTTCTTCAATTCCGCATCCAGTTTCGTGATGCTGAATGAGATGCCGGCCATCTCCTGGCAGGTCACGATGTTGTCCACAATGGTCTGATGCACCTTGATCCCTCTCTTTTCGAGGATGGGCCTAGCTGACCGCAGGATGATCAGCAGCTCCATCATGTGCGTGGAGCCGAGGCTGTTCACGAAGAACACGATCTCATCTCCGGCGTTCAGCGGAAGGTCGTCATTGAAAATAATGTCGAGCATCTTCGGCGCCAGCTCGTCAGCCGTGCACATCGGTATCAATGCCACGCCCTTCTCGCCGTGGATGCCCATGCCCAGGCCGATCACCTCCTGTGGAAGCTCAAAGGTCGGTGCGCCCGTCGCCGGGATCGACCCCGGCTTGGTGGACACGCCCACCGAGCGAGTCATGTCGCACGCTTTTTGTGCGATGCGCGCCAGCTCCTCCAGGGAGTCAACCGTCGCCGCCGCCGCGCCCGCGAGTTTTGTGATCGCCACCAGCCCTGCGACGCCGCGGCGCTTGTTCTTCTCCGACGCGGGAGCGGACGCGACATCATCGGCGATGATCACCGTTTTGACCTCGATGCCTTCCTCTGCGGCCAGCTCCGCGCCGATGTCGAAGTTCATGACATCGCCAGCGTAGTTGCCGTAGAGATACAGCACTCCCTTCCCGCGATTCACCGCCTGCGTCGCCTCCAGAACGATATCCGGCGGAGGAGCGGCAAAAATGTCGCCGACAGCCGCTCCATCGGCCATCCCCTTCCCCACGAGCCCGTGATAAATAGGCTCATGCCCCGCGCCGCCGCCGACGAGGAGCGCGGGCGCGTCAGGTCGGAGGTCGTTCATCACGATGGACCGCTTGCCTGCCTTCCGCGCCTTGCCGTCATAGGCCAGCACCAGACCCTCGAACAATTGGTCTGCGCATTTGAGAGGGTCGTTGATGATTTTTTTCGCGGGATTGTTGCTCATGAAAAGTGTTGGGTGGGTGGCGCCGCAAGTCATAGCGGCGGGCCTGAAAAGGTCAAGACGGGTCAGAAGAGAGTTCACTCAGCCTGGGCGGGCGTCTTTTTCGGCAGACCGCGCCCGGGTCGAGACCGAAGACTCTGCGCTGAGTTCATCAATGGTTTTGTCCTCCCTCACACAATGTGCGTGTGACTACTTTTCCGCCTTCTTTCCACTTCGGATGAATTCCTCACGCGACAGGAAGCCGTCCTTGTCCATGTCGAACTTGGTAAAGCGCTCCTTGGCTTCGTCTCCGTTGGATTGCTTGGCGAGATATTCGCCGAGCGAGAGCCTGGCCCTGCCGGGATAAAGGCGGTCATAGCGGGCATCTCGTGGCTCGTCGCTCGGAGGAGCTGCCGGCTTCGCGGCAGCCTTGGATTTGCCTTTTGACTTCTTTTCCGGCGCGGCATCAGAACCGACGGACGGAAGGTGTTTGATGAGCGTCTCGAGCAGTTCGTTGTGCTCCGGCTTGTCAGCGAGGCTCACGGTTTCGCTGGGATCGTTTTGCTCGTCGTAGAGTTCGGTAGCGATGATCTTCGCGCCGTTGCGCTCGCGCCAGAAGGTGGCGCGGTAGCGGTCGTTGCGGATGCTGTAGCCCATCACTTGGACTTCTTCGGTCTTCTTGGGGTATTGGCTGATCGCTACATCGGTGGCGGGTGCGGCTGGGTTCTCGATGAAATTCTTCAAGCTACCGCCCCCGAGGCCGGTCGGGATTGGCAGGCCGCACACGTCCGCGAGCGTGGGATAGACATCGACGAACTCCACAGGAGCCTCGCACTTCTGACCAGCGGTCTTCGTTCCCGGTACGCTGATCAGCAGCGGCGCACGCGCGGCGATCTCGAAGTTCGTGTGCTTGTGCCAGAGGCCGTGATCGCCGAGCTGCCAGCCGTGATCCCCCCAGAGGACGATGATGGTGTTGTCGGCGAGGCCTTCTTTGTCGAGCGCATCGAGCAGCTTGCCGATCTGCGCGTCGGTGTAGCTGATGCAGGCATAATAGCCGTGGCGCAGTGTTTTGGCGAAGTCAGCGGGGATGGGGTTTTCCTTCGGCACACCGGGATAGGCGTGCAGCTCGCCATTTGTGTGTCCGGCCCATTCAGGCGAGCCTGCTGGCAGTTTGTGGGTGGTTGGCACGGGGATGGTGTTTGGTTCGTAGAGGTCCCAATACTTCTTCGGTGCCACGAAAGGCAGATGAGGCTTCAAAAAGCCCACGGCGAGGAAGAAGGGCTTGCCCTTCGATTTCAGTGCCGCGAGCCGTTTCACCGCCTCCACCGCTGTCGCGCCATCGGGGAGCTGATCGTCCTCCTTCGCGCTCACCTCATACGCAGGTCCCTTCTTCGGGCCTTTGCCGTTTTTGCGCAGCTCACCGCCTTCCTGCGGAGCGCTGTATTCCTCCACGCTCACATCATGCCGCGTGACGATCTGCTTCATCCAATCGACCGGATCGGTGTCCACCGCACGACCCTTCGGATACCAATGCGGCTCATTCCAGGAGCGACCATCTTCGAAGCCCGCATGATACACCTTGCTCAGCGCCGCGCAGTGATACCCATTCGCTTTGAAGTGCTGCGGGAGCGTGATGCAATCCGGCTGCGCCACGCGGAAATGCGTTTCCAAGTCCCACACCTTCGTCACATCCGGCCGCAGTCCCGTCATGATGGCCGTGCGCGATGGGCTGCACACCGCCTGTGAGACGTAAGCCTTGTTGAAAACGATTCCACGCGCGGCGATGCGGTCGATGTTTGGCGTTTTGATGATCGTGTTGCCATAGCAGCCGAGGTCCGGCCGCATGTCATCGACGGCGATGAAGAGGACGTTGGGTTTGGCCGCGTGGAGCGAGGGCAATATCAGGAGCAGGGCGGTGACGATGTATCTCATGGTGGTCAGTGTTGCTTGATTGAATAGGAGGCTGGTAAAAGATCGACGGTGAAAAATCAGAAGCTGATGCTGGAACTATTACCGCCAATATTCCACCAGCGTCTGAAACTCTATTTTTTCCCCGTTTTGCCTTTGAGAATGTATTCCTCGCGGGTGACGAAGCCGTCTTTGTCGGTGTCGTATCTGTCAAAGCGTTCACCAGCAGCGGCGGCATCTGATTGCTTGCTGGTGTAATACTCACGAGTGAGTTTGGTCGCTTTCTCTTTGTCGAGTTTGTCGAACTTGGTCGCGCGTTCTTGCTCCTCAGCAGTCATCGTTGTCGCGGTTGGGGCCTCGGTTTTCTTCTTCTTATTCCCATGACGACCGGTGCCATCACCGCTGTCGGGGATGCCGCCTGCGGGGTTCAGCTTGGCGAGCACGGCGGCGAGTTTGGCGCGGACGGGATGATCGCCGATGACGAGCTTCTCGGTGAAGGGCGCGTCGCTCATATCGAAGAGTTCGCCCTTCTCGTTGAGCTTCCATTTGGCATCGCGCACATACCACATGGCGGCGAGTTGGTTATAGACCCACTCGCGTGGTGTGCCGGGCTCGCCACGGAGTTGTGGGGCGATGCTTTGGCCGTCGAAAACCGTGTCTTTGGGCTAGATGCAGTTGATCGACGCCGAAACCGGCAATCACCTTTGGGCCGAACGTTTTGACAAGCCGGTCGCCGATTTGTTCGACATGCAGGACGAGATCGTGTCGAGGCTTGCTAACACGCTGGATACGGAACTCGTCACAGCCGAGGCAAGGCGAGCCGAGCGCGCGCTGAATCCTGATGCGATGGATCTGCATTTCCAGGGTCGAGCCTGGTTGAACAAGGGGCAGACGCCCGAATGCATGACGCAAGCACGAAGTTTCTTCCAACGGGCGTTGACGCTTGATCCGGGAAGCGTCGAGGCAATGCTCGGTTTGGCGATGGTCGATGCGACGGTTGGCGCTGCCGAC
>JANOBO010000077.1:0-11935 GCA_031411695.1 Verrucomicrobiaceae bacterium | reverse complement strand
TTTTTTCGTTGCTGTGTTGTTCATGTCAGTTTGGGTTATTACCCAACTTTTGCTGTCCGCATTAACGAAGAAGGCTCAGTATTGTCTCGCCCCGTTGGGGCTTCCCATATTCTCGCGCTTCCTACCCAGGCCGACGCTCGCGGACTCGCTTGGCCTGGGCTGGCTTGTATAGGGCCTTTGGCCCGAGATTCTTCACACCCGGTTGCTGCCGACATAACTACGGCAACGGCTTTCGCTCGATGTCCGTCTCGTTGATCCAGCCAGCCTTCACGGGTTCGCCGCGCATGAACTTCTCGTGGAAACCGACGTTGGCTTTCGAGGCGTGCTCGTATTGGTCGAAAATGTCGCCCTTGCCTTCCATGCGCGGATCCCCCTGCTGTTTGAGTTCGGCGTGAAGTTGGGTCTGGAGCTTGGTTTTGATCGGCGAGTTCTCGCTGGCGATGTTGGAGACGAAGTCGGGATCTTTGGTCAGGTCGTAGAACTCCTCGGCAGGCCGCAGACCGAAGCAGAGGCTCCAGAAGGGATCGCTGGCATTCTTGCGATGCGCGTCGATGAGCAACGTCTTCGTGATTCCGGCATCGCAGTCCATGTAGCCGGTTTCGGGATTGCCGCCGGGCCAGCGCGTGGGCTCAAAGTTTTGGAGGTAAAGATGCTCGCTGGTGAGAATGCCGCGGATCGGATAGCCCCAATCGTTCGGCCGGCCGATGTCGGTGCGCTCCTTGCCGATGAGAACGTGATCGCGCGCGGCGATGACCTGGCCTTGTTTCTCGGCGCGAAAAATGTCGGTGAGGCTGCGGCCTGGGCTCTCGGCCATGCCGGTATCACTCCATTTCAATCCGGCCACTTCGATGAAGGTCGGAGCGATGTCGATGAAGCTGATGTGATCATCAATCACGCGGCCCGGCTTGTTGATGCCGCGCCTCCACATCGCGGCGAAGGGCACATGATTGGCCATCGCGTTCGCATTGCCTTTGCTGCGTGGGAACGGCATTCCGTGATCGCTGGTGACAATGACGAGCGTGTTCTCGAGCAGCCCGCGCTTCTCCAGATTCTCCAGCATCCGTCCGAGGTGCCGGTCGAAGTGCTCGGCCTCGAAGGCGTAGTCGAGCATGTCGTTGCGCACCGTTTCGTTGTCAGGCCAATAGGCGGGGACGTGATCGATGTCGCTCAGCTTCTTCCCGCCCTTCGCCACGCCGCTGCCGAACTCGTAACCACGATGCGGCTCGATGGCTCCATACCAGAAGCACCACGGCTTGTCCTTCGGCGCGGCCTTGAGGAAGTCGTCGAAGTTCGCCGCGTAATCGTTGTTGCTCATCTCCGGCGTTGGCGGCGCGGCTTTGCGCTTGTTGAAAGCGATGCCGGTCATCAGGCGCGGCTTGCCGCTGGCATCCTTCGCCGAGCCGGGTCCCCAGCCCTTCATTGTGTGGCCGACGTTCCATCCGTGCTCGCTCAATGCCTCGGCCCAGCCTTTGAACTCGGCGGGGAAGTACGGGATGTGATTCGCCGCTTCCTTGAGCTGCCAGGTGTTGCGGCCCGTGAGAATGCACGCGCGAGATGGCGCGCACTTGGCCATTGGCGTGTAGGCGTGATTGAAAAGCAAACCTTCGCGCGCGACGCGATCAAAGCCCGGCGTCTTGATCCAAGGCGTGCCATAGGCGCTCGCGTGCGGCCCCCAGTCATCGGCTATAGCGAAGAGGATGTTTGGCCGGTCGGCGGCGAAGACGGAGGAGGCGAAAGAGAGGAGGAAGAGGACGAGGCGCATGATGTTGAAGTGAGGGTCAGTTCTTCCGGATGTTAATCTTCGGTGCGCCGGGGCCAATGGGCACATCGTTTTTCTGCGGCGCGCCGGGCGTGCTGCGGCCTTCGGCCTTGTAGTGTTCCAGCAGCACCTTGAGCTCGCTCACGATCTCGGGTTTGGCAGCGTGCTGGTTGCGAAGCTGGGCGGGGTCTTCCTTTAGATTGAAAAGCTGGCCGGGCTGGTCGTCCTCCTCCACGCCGCGCTCCTGCCGGAACCACTGCGGCTCTTTGTTGTCGTCGCCAGTTTTTGCATCAATGAAGACCCAGTCGCCTTTGCGGATTGCGAAGTTGCCCTTTGCGCTGTGATGCACGGTTGCCTCGCGCAAGGGCTGCTCTCCTTTAAAAATGGGCAGCAGGCTGAAGCTGTCCTCCGCCGCAGACTCCGGCAATTTCACATCCAGGATCGCGGCCACGGTGGCCATGAAATCGACGTGGCAGATCGTGGCGTCGCTGACTTTGCCCGCCTCGATGTTTCCAGGCCACCGTGCGATGAACGGCACACGATGACCGCCTTCCCAGGCATCACGCTTGGCGCCGCGGAGCCTGCCCATGCTGTAATGATGAAATTCCTTCACGCGATCATACGCGCCTGGTTTCACCTCGCCCGTGATCTCGGGGCCGTTGTCGCTGGTGAAGATGACCAGCGTGTTGTCGGCGACGCCGGTGCGCTTCAATGCATCGAGCACCTGGCCGACCGTCCAGTCCGTCTGCACCACAAAGTCGCCGAAATCACCCGCGCCGCTCTTCCCTTTGAACTCCGGAGACGGCACGATCGGATAGTGCGGAGAAGTGAGCGGGAAGTACAAGAAGAAGGGTTTGCCGCTCTTCGCCGCGCCCTCGACGTGCTGCACCGCGCGCTGTGTGAGCGCCGGCAGAATGTTCACCAGCTTCCATCCTGGCAGCATCGGGCCTGGCATGTTGAAGTCATCGTCACGTCCGGTATCTGGCACGGATGGGATGCCGAGAGTGCGATCGTTCTCGATGAAGCAATACGGCGGGTAGTTCGGCACATTGACGCCGAAGTAGTGATCAAAGCCATGCGTCATCGGGCCATCCGTGAATGGCTTCGTGTAATCGACATTGCCAAGCCGCGACGCGCCCATCGCTGGAGCCGCGCCATCTTTTGTCTGCCATGCGAGGCCAAGATGCCATTTGCCGATCGCCGCCGTGGAGTAGCCGTTTTGCTTCAGCAGCGATGCAACGGTGAGTCGGTCCTCCGCGATCAGCGGCTTCTCCCAAGGGCCTAGCACATTGCGCTGCAACCTCGTGCGCCAAGCATAGCGACCCGTGAGAATCGCGTAGCGCGTGGGTGAGCAGACGGAACTCGGCGAATGAGCGTCCGTGAAACGCAGTCCCTCGCTCGCGAGCCGGTCGAGATTCGGCGTGGGAATCTTCGACTGCGGGTTGTAGCAGCCCACATCCCCATAGCCGAGATCGTCCGCGAGGATGAAGACGATGTTCGGTTTCGCCGCGCTGAAAGCGAAACTTGGAAGGTGCAGAACAAAAACGCAGAGAAGAATGAGGCGGTGCATCGGATCGCTAGGAACGGTGAACACCGATGCCCGCTATCACAGCGGCATCACTCATCAGCCGCCTTCTTCTTTTTCTTCTTCTCCGGCTCCGCCGGGAGCAGGCCTTTCTGCCGCATCTCCCACTCGGCGTAGCCTTTTTTGCTGCGGTTGCCGAGGTACTTGTAGGTGTCGAATATCGCGCCGTTGCCAAGCGCGCGCGGATCTTTTTCTTCAACGAGCATCTTGTCGAGCCGCGCGCGGAGTTCCTTGGCTGCGGCTGCGTGTTTGGGATCCTTGATTACGTTCTTCACGCACTCAGGATCGGTCTTGAGGTCAAAGAGTTCCTCCTCCGCGCGATACGCGAACGCGAGATCGAAGAACGGTCCCTTGTTGTCCACGATCCACGACTTCGTGGGGCCATCGTCGCAGTTGCCGAAGCCTGTCTCGGGATTGCAGGCGGGCCAGCGCTCGGGGTGGTAGTTGTGGCTGTAGAAGAACTCCGGCGTGCGGATCGCGCGCACGGGGTAGCCCCAATCGTTTGGCCGGCCAATGTCGTGACGCTCCTTTCCTGCGAGCATGGTCCTGCGATCCTCGATCCAGCCGCTCTTCTCGCTGCGCAGAATGTTCACGAGGCTTTTGCCCGTCATCTGCTCGTGTGGCTTCAAACCGGCGAGTTCGAGATAGGTCGGCGCGAGATCCCGCACATTGATAAAATCCTCCACCACGCGGCCCGGCTTGATTCCCTTGCCCCAGCGCATCGCCAGCGGGAGGTGGAATCCGTCTTCATAAATTTGGCCCTTCACGCGGGGAAATGGCATGCCGTGATCGGAACTCACGATGACGAGCGTGTCATCGAGCTGGCCGCTCTTTTCCAGCACCTCCAGCACACGCCCGACCTGCGTGTCTCCCCACTCGACTTCGATGGCGTAGTCGGCGAGATCGCTGCGCACCACCTCATTGTCCGGCAAGTAGGATGGCACATCGATGGCTGCCAATTTTTTGCCGAGGCGCACGCCGCTGCCCGCCTCGTAGCTGCGATGCGGCTCCTTGATGCCCACCCAGAAACAGAATGGCTGCGCGTCTTTTCGCGTGGCAAGGAAGTCGGTGAAATTGGCCGCGTAATCGCTCGGCAGGATGCCCTTCGCCGGCACCTCGAGCTTGTGCTTGTCGAAGCTGGGCCCCGCCGGATTCCGCGTGCGGCCTTCGAGATCAAATTTCCCCGGACCCCAGCCCTTGCCGGTCAGTCCGACCGCGTAACCGCCGGCCTCGAGCATGTCAGGATAGACCGCGAACTTCGGCGGGAAGATACCGCCGTGGGACACCGCCTCCTCGAGCTGCCACGAGTTCCGTCCGGTCAGAATGGACGCCCGGCACGGACTGCATTTCGGATTCGAAGTGAAGGCGCTCTTGAACAGCACGCCCTCTTTTGCGATGCGATCAAAGTTGGGCGTCTTCACCCAATCGCATCCATAGGCACCCGCGTGCTGCCAGCCCCAGTCGTCGAAGATGATGAAGAGGATGTTCGGGCGCGGTGGCTCCGCCGCAAGGAGCGCGGAGCCGTGGGCATGGAGAAGTGTGAGCGCGAGGAGGAACGAGAGGAGGCGGATTCGTTTCATGCGGGTGAAAACGATCATCGCCCGGTGTTCTTCCTCCGGCTTTTCCACCGGGGATCAATCCATCACAAACGGCTCCGGGTTCTTGTTCCGCAGCCGTTCCTCCTGCGAGGGCCACAGGTGACGCGTGGCATCAATGAGCGGCCGGAAGTTTGCCTCGGCCATGTCGATGGAAACGAGTCGTTCCGGCCGTCTGGGCGGCGGTCTGTCCAGCACAGGCAGATCAAGCTCGAGCGAAACGCTATTCGACACTATCACCGAGCTCGTGGCTTTTAATGAGCCGGACAGCGGCAGCGCCGCCGTATCGCTCAACGAGTTCTCTAAAGGCAGGATCATCGACGCTCAGTTTGTGCCGCCGGACGATAGCGTAGATGTCCTCCAAGTCTTTTGATCTTTCTCCGCGATACTCCGAAGCGGCGGCGTGGAGCTTGAGCGCGACGAGATGCTGCGGGCAGGGCACTCGGACCTCGATGGTCCCGACCTGGATGCGAATGGAGGCGGTAAACATTTTCTCAAACGTCGCCTCATTCACGAGCATTAAGTCCACCGGCGGCAAATCCGCCGGTTCCTTGAATTGCACGAACGCATCCGCCTCACTGAATAGAGTGAAGCCCATGCTTTCTAGCGCCTTTCGCCACCTCGGCAATTCCGTGCGGCAAATCATGAAGTCCCAATCCAGCGTTGCGCGAATTCGTCCCAGCGCGTTCACCGCATGACCGCCGATCAGCAGAGCCGGACACTCGGCCAATTCAGGCAGTGCGAAGAGTCGCTCGACAAGAGTCATGGAATTGAAGATGCCCGTTTTACCGAGCGTGAGCCGTCATCTCAATCCTCCCCGCTAGCAGCCAGCGCGGCGATGACGTTGATGTCTTCGAGCGTGGTTGTGTCTCCTTTGATCAGCTCGCCGGCGGCGATCTGTTTCAGCAGGCGGCGCATGATCTTGCCCGAGCGCGTCTTCGGCAGCGCGGCGGCGAAGCGGACTTCATCTGGCGTGGCGACGGGGCCGATGACCTTGCGGACGTGGGCTTTGAGTTCGTCGCCCAGTTCGCGGCTGGTTTTGATTCCTTCCTTCACGGTGACAAAGCACACGACGCCCTGGCCTTTCAATTCATCCGGCCGACCCACCACGGCGGCCTCGGCCACGGATGGGTGCGAGACGAGCGCGCTCTCGACCTCGGCAGTGCCGAGGCGGTGACCGGCGACGTTCAGCACGTCATCGATGCGGCCCACGATCCAAAAGTAGCCATCCTTGTCACGGCGCGCGCCGTCACCTGCGAAGTAGATGCCTTTGTACTCGCTCCAGTAGGCCTGCTTGAAGCGCTCCTTGTCACCCCAGATGCCGCGCAGCATCGATGGCCAAGGCTTGCGGATCACGAGTTTGCCGCCTTCATCCACGCCGACTTCTTTTCCGGCATCATCGACGACCGCCGCATCGACGCCAAAGAACGGCAGCGTCGCCGTTCCCGGCTTTGTCGGAATCGCGCCGGGGATGGGCGTGATCATGTGGCCGCCCGTTTCTGTCTGCCACCAGGTATCGACGATGGGACACTTACCGCCGCCGATGAGCTTGTGATACCACATCCACGCCTCGGGATTGATCGGCTCGCCCACGGTGCCGAGCAGACGCAGCGAGGAGAGATCGTGCTTCTTGATCCACTGGTCGCCCCACTTCATGAAGGCGCGGATCGCCGTCGGCGCGGTGTAGAAGATGCTGACCTTGTATTCGTCGATGATGCGCCAGAAGCGATCGTTCTCCGGCCAGTTTGGCGCGCCTTCATACATCAGGGAGGTCGCGCCCATCGCCAGCGGACCATAGACCAGGTAGCTGTGGCCGGTGACCCAGCCCACATCCGCCGTGCACCAGTACACATCGTCATCGCGCAGATCGAAGACGTATTTGCACGTCATGTAGCTGTGTAGCAAATAGCCGCCGGTGGTGTGCAGGATGCCCTTCGGTTTTCCCGTGCTGCCGCTCGTGTAGAGGATGAAAAGCGGCGCCTCGCTGTCCATCGGCACCGGCGGGCAGTTCGCATCCACGTACTCCAGCTCGCGGTGCCACCACACATCGCGGCCTTCCTCGATGTGCACGTCCTGGCCCGTGCGCTTCAGCACGATCACTGTCTTCACCGGTGTGCCGCCGCCCTTCAGCGCGTCATCGACATTCTTCTTCAAGGCCACGACCGCCCCGCGACGGTAGCCGCCATCCGCCGTGATGATCACCGTCGCGCCGCTGTCCAGCGCGCGATCCTTGATCGATTCCGCGCTGAATCCGCCGAAGACCACATTGTGCATCGCGCCGATGCGCGTGCAGGCCAGCATGGCCACCGCAGCCTCGGGCACCATCGGCATGTAGATCAGCACGCGGTCGCCCTTCTTCACCTTGTTGCGCTTCAGCACGTTTGCAAAGCGGCACACATCGCGGTGCAGTTGCTGGTAGGTCAGCACGCGCTTCTCTCCCGGCTCACCTTCCCAGATGATGGCCGCCTTCGTTTTGCGCGCGCCGTGGATGTGCCGGTCCAGGCAGTTCTCGCTCACGTTCAGCTTGCCGCCCACGAACCACTTTGCGTTCGGGCATTTCCACTCCAGCACCTTCGTCCACGGCTTGTTCCAGAGCAGCTCCTTCGCCTCGCGGCCGAAGAACTTGTCAGGATTCTTCAGGCTCTCCGCGTGCATCTTCTGGTACTGCGCCATGCTGGAGATGCGCGCTTTTTTGGAAAACGCCGCCGAGGGCTTGAAGACGCGGTTCTCGACCATGACGGACTTGAAGTCGCTCGTGCTCTTGCCGGCGGCCGGCTTCGCTGTGCTTTTCTTGCTGCTCATGACTGTGAGTGGTTGGAGTTCGGGATGGGGCGCGGAGATTAGATGAAGGCGATGCTGGAGCGCAAGGCTGAAGCGCCGATTTTGTCAGCCATCATCGGCCCGCCGCCGCTCCATTGCGGTGACAAATGCGACTCCAGCGTTGACATCGCCCCTGTCTCCTCGTTATCACAGCACCCAGCCACTGCATGAACCTGCCGAACAAGCTCACCGTCTCGCGACTCATCCTCACCGTCGTGTTTGTGGCCTGCCTCTCGCTGCCGCTGAAGAACGGCGTCTCCATCGCCCTCATCATCTTCGCCGTCGCCTCCATCACCGATTACTTCGACGGCTATCTCGCGCGGAAATACGATCTCGTCACAAACTTCGGCAAGCTCGTCGATCCTCTCGCCGACAAGATCCTCATCGCCGCCGCCTTCATCCTCCTCGCCGTGGACAAGGTCATGCCCGCGTGGATCGCCATCACCATCCTGGCGCGCGAGTTCTTCGTCACCGGCATCCGCCTCGTCGCCGCGAATCAGGGCGCGGTGCTCGCCGCCGAGAAGCTGGGGAAACACAAGATGCTCTGGCAGATCATCACCGCCCTTTACTTCATGCTCCGCGCCGCCTCCGCCGAGCCGCTCTTCGCATGGGCCGCGCCGTTCTTCGAGATCACCGTGTTCTCCCCGAAATGGCTCGGCAGCTTTTGCATTTACTTCACCACCTTCCTCACGCTCGCCTCCGGCTTCAGTTACTTTTGGAAGAACCGCCGCATCTTTGCCGACCTCTGATCTCCATCCCCCTCATGAACGCAGACGAAACGCTCGCCGCCCTCGGCATCACTCTCCCGCCCGCCCCGCCGAAGGGCGGCGTTTACAAGTCCGTCGTCATCCTCGGCAATGTCGCGTACGTCTCAGGGCACGGGCCGTATCGCGGCGATGGCGAATACATCTGCGGGCGCGTTGGCGCGGATCTCGACCTCGAGCAAGGCAAGGCCGCCGCGCGTCAGGTCGGCATGGCCATCCTCGCCACGCTGCGCGGGGAGCTCGGCAGCCTGGGCCGCGTGCGGCGTGTGGTGAAGTTGCTCGGCATGGTGAACAGCACGCCCGGCTTCACCGACCACCCGAAGGTCATCAACGGGTGCAGTGAGCTTTTTGCCCAAGTGTGGGGAGACGAGAACGGCATCGGCGCCCGCAGCGCCGTCGGCATGGGATCGCTGCCCGGGAACATCGCCGTGGAGATCGAAGGTGTGTTTGAAGTTGAATGACAAAGCGGTAAGCCAGCGCGCCCCGACCTCGGAGCGCTGGGGTGACCGGCGGCTCCATTCCACTGCGACGCTCAGCAGGTCCCTCGAGAGTTTTTGCCAGAGCCGGTACGTCTCGGAAGGTACCTCGACGATATCGAGGGGGGACAGCAGGAACCGAAAGGCCGCTCCCTCCTCTCACCGCGCGCGCAGTTTCACTACCCGCAGTGGGTTCACCCGAGGCTCATGCGGGGGCACGAGCGGCGCTTGCGGGGGCACGAGCGCGGGCGACGTCTCTCGCGGCTGCCGGTTCTTCGGTGGTGCGGCTGGGCTCGACGTGTTGCGAGCCGGGACGGGCTCGCCTACGCACAAAAAAGCACGGCGGAGCCTCGCGGCCCGCCGTGCTGCAACCCAAGAAAGTGGAAGGGGCGGCTACTTGCCTTCCTTCGCGTCTGGCTTCTTCCCGCCGTCCTTCTTGCCGTGGTCCATCATTTTGCCGTCCATGGTGAACATGTCGCCGTCCTTCATCATCTTTTTCTCGCCACCCTTCTTCATGTAGGAGCCGTCCTTCATGACCATGGTGCCGTTCTCCAGCGTCATGTCCTTGTCCATCATCATGCTCTTGCCGTCCTTCATCACCATCATCTTGCCGTCCATCATCATGATGCCGTCATGATCCATCTTCTTGTCCTCGGCAAAGGTGGTGCCGGCGGTGAGCCAGCAGAGGGTGAGGATGGCTGCTGCGATTGTCTTGATTGTGTTTTTCATTTGATTTTGTTTTTCTGAGTTTGTTTTGGTTTTTTTCTTTGAGGGGGTGCGCCTTGCGCGGCGCGTCGGCGGGCGGCGCCCGCCCGCGGAGGCCGATGGGTCTCCGCAGTGTCGTGTGATCTAGTGTCGGTGCTGCGCGTCAAGGCGGCGTGGAGCACTTCCAGTCCGCGCTGATCATCAGGCAGCGGGCGTTGCGCCGCACTCCCGTGGTCAACGGTGCGGATGGAGCTGCCCGCTTTGAGCGGCTACTGCAATTTGATGTCCCGACGGCTTCCATGCGGACATTCGGTTCGGCGTTGGTGGACCGGCTGGTTGTATGGCACCGACGGGGAAACAGGAATGACGGATAACTTATGAGGAAGGCTGGATGGTAGGAGCATCAGGCTGAGAATTCATACGGCTGATTGATCGAGGACCGCCGATGGTGAGCCGCAACCAAACTCCATACAAATAGAATGAAGATCAGCACCACCCTCATCGTCCTCCCTGTTCTGGCCGCCTGCCTGTGCGTCCCTCCCGCCCACGCGGGCACCGTCATCACACAGGAATCAGCCGTGATGCACACCGATTCGCCGTCCCCGTTCACCAAAGGGGCCATGGAGTTTGAGGCGCTCGGCGGTGCGTTCTGGTCAGTGGATAAACAGTCCATGGAGCGCCCGGAGATCGACCACTGGCTGGCCACGCTGCGGCTCGGGTGGATGCTCACCGATGTGCGCGGGAGCAACTGGTCGCGCGGCAATTGGGAGTTCCTCCTGGAGGGTTTTTACGGGCAGATCTTTGAAGGCCCCGGGGATTACGTCACCGGGGGCACCGCGCTGCTGCGGTATAACTTCGTCCAGCCCGATTCGAAATGGATCCCATACTTCCAAATCGGAGCCGGTGGTGTTTACAGCGACATCCACCGCGATCCAGTCCAGAAAATCATCGGCCGCGAGTGGGAGTTCAATCTCCAGGCATCTCTGGGTGTGCGGTACATGCTCAGCGAGACATGGGCGCTCACCTTTGAAGGCGGCTACCGGCATGTCTCCAATGCTGATACGGCGGACCGTAACCTGGGCTTGAATTCCCTCGGCGGCCAGATCGGCTTCAGCGTGTTCTATTGAGGCAACGCTGATGATTGGAATGCCGCCGAGGCTGGCGGAACGCGGCGCCACACGGCTCCACATCGGAGTCAGTGTGGTCGCGCATTTCCCTCGTCACAGGGTGTCTGATTCGGCGGACGCTAAACGCCCGCGTAGCTGGTCACAGGCGAGGCACGGCGCGCGGGGCGCAACGTTTTGGGTGCTGCGGTGAGGTCTGCCACCCTGATGTCCGCGCTCAAGCCGTCACTCAAGACGGCGTGGGAGCCCAGTTTTTTCACGATCACGCGCCGCGCCAGCAGGGAGCCTGCCAGCACCGCGCTTTCCTGCTTGTTCAGCATCGGATTCGGGCCGCTCTTGGCCAGCTCCTTCAACACAGGATCCACAGTGCTGTAGATGAAGTCGTTGAGCACCGCCAACATCACGATCCAGTGCCGCTCCGCCAGAGGGATGGCTATCGTCTCATCGACCTCGGCGTCTGGGGCGTCGTTCATGCAAGGGAAACGGCGCTTGTCACGTCAGCGGCTGTCACCGCGTGCGATGGAGCGAAAAAATTTTCTCTGCGGCAGCGGATCGGGTGCAGCGCGCCCTCACTGCGCCCGCGCTTGGAGCAGGTGCAGCGGCACGTCGGCCACATGAGAGAGTTCATGGCGCCTGGATCGGTTTGAATGTCCGTCGTTCTCACGGCCAGGAGGTGCGCCGCGCTGGGTGCGGTAGAGACGCAGGCGCACTTCGGGTCTGACACCTGTGCAGGGCGGCTCAGGGCGCGGCCCCAGGATGAGCTCCCCCCGCAGCGGCAGCCGCCACGCCCCGATCTCGAGCGGGCGCGTGCCGACAGTCCATCCACTGCGCACCAACCCGAGCCAGCGGCGGATCTCCACCCGCCAACCGAAACTTCCAGGGCCGCCACCGGTGCCGGAGATACCTTTGAGTATCAAAAATGCGAAGCCGGTGCCGCTCAGGTTACAAGCAGCTCATTATGGCTAAGTCGCTGATTCTGAAGTAAATCGTCGGGTGACGCGAGGCTCATGTGGGGGCACATGCGTCGTTTGCGGGGGCACAAGGGGCGCTTGCGGGGGCGCAAGCGGCGCTTGCGGGCTCGGAGGATGTG
Source organism: Verrucomicrobiaceae bacterium (assembly GCA_031411695.1). Lineage (GTDB taxonomy): Bacteria > Verrucomicrobiota > Verrucomicrobiia > Verrucomicrobiales > Verrucomicrobiaceae > JAIBCL01. Next base: position 17 of record JANOBO010000077.1, on the reverse strand, counting down.
CTCGTCGAGGGAATCAA
>JANOBO010000076.1:0-38072 GCA_031411695.1 Verrucomicrobiaceae bacterium | reverse complement strand
GTGCGCGAGGCGCTGGCGGCGGCGTATCGCAAGACAAACGATGTCTGGCGCGTGTGGTTCGGAGAGCGCGACTTCGAGGTCGAGTCCGTGCCATTCCGCCAGCGGTCAAAAGTTTACGGCATCCCTGATGGGATGCTGCCGTTGATCGAGCCGCTCACGCGCGACGCCGATGTGACCGTGCGGCTCCATGCGATGCTCTCGCTTCTCGAGAACGGCAGGGACGCTGATCCGCTGGCGCTGCGCGAGGCTTTGGCCTCCCTCGATGACGATGAGCGCCGCGCGATGTTGGAGAACTTTTTGCAGGAATCATTCCGCCGCCTCACGCCGCGCCACGGCTTCCTGCTCGATCAGGCGCAGGAGAAATGGTTCAGCAAGAATGACTGGAAGACGATGCAGAAGCTGATGAATCCGGGCGGCGCCAAGAATACCGGCGCGGCGCTGACGAGTTTCGCGTCGCTGGTGAAGGCGGAGCCTGCTGCGGCTGCGAGCGATGCGAAACCGGCGGAGGCGATTGTGCGCGCCGCCGCTCCCGTTGCCTCCACCCAGCCTCTGCGCGTGCTTTTCTTCCACAAGCCGGGCTGCAAGGACTGCGAGCGTGTGCGCGACATGCTGCGCGTGATCAGCCGGGCGCAGCCGCTCGAGATCGAGGAGCACAACATCGAGATGAGCGATGGGGCGCAACGCAACCAGGCGTTGAGCTTGAGATTCGAGGTCGCGCCCGAGCTGCGGCAGGTCACGCCCGCGGTTTTCATGCAAGCTGGCGCGCTGGTGAAGACGGCGCTCACGTTCAATGCGCTGCAACGGCTCGTGGAAAAATCCAGCGAGGCCGCGCCAGACGCCGCGTGGCATCAGGTGGCTGATGAGGAACGCAAGGCGGCGGGCGCGGAGATTGAGCAGCGGTTCAGCAGCTTCAGCATCGGCTGGGTGGCGGCGGCGGGGCTGCTTGATGGCATCAACCCATGCGCGTTTGCCACGATCATTTTCTTTTTGAGCTACCTGCGCATCGCACGCCGGAGTCCGCGGGAAATCCTGCTGGTCGGTTTCGCGTTCATTCTTGCCGTGTTCCTCTCCTATTTCGCGGTGGGTCTCGGCTTGAGCCATCTGATCGCGAAAGTCAGCGCCTTTTCATGGCTGCGCGTCTGGTTGAATCGCATCCTCGCGCTCGTGGCGCTGCTGCTCGCGTGGTTGAGTTTTCGTGACGGCATCCGCGCGCTGCGGGGCAATCTGGCGGGAGCGACGCTACAACTGCCGGAGTTTCTGAAAACGCGCATCCGCGGCGTGATCCGGGTGCAGGCGCGCGCCGCGCATTTTGTGATCGCCGCGTTCGTCAGCGGCATCGTCATCAGCCTGCTGGAACTGGCCTGCACCGGCCAGGTGTATCTGCCGACGATCGTGTACATGATGAAGCAAGGCAGCCTCAGCGCCGTCGGCTACCTGCTGCTCTACAACATCGCCTTCGTGCTGCCGCTGATCGTGATCTTCGTGCTGGCCTGGCTCGGCATGAAGAGCGACGCGCTGATCGAATTTCAGAGGAGACACACGGCCGCTGTTCGCTTCGGCACCGCGCTGCTGTTCCTCGCGCTGTGGGTGGTGCTGCTGCTGGCGTGAGAGGCATCTGAGTCAGCACGGCATTGGACCGGAAAAGGCATCACTTAGCCGGCGGCATCGAGATCATGTTTGCGGGCGCGGTGGGGCTGGCTTTGAGGTAGGCGTCCACATCCTTTGTCACGATGAGCTTGCCGCCCATCGTCATGAAGTGGCCGGGAAAGGTGCAGACGAAGTCGAACTCCATCTCCTTGTTCGGTGCCTTGAATTGGAGGCGCTCGGTCTGGCCGGGCTCGAGCATCTTGGTGGCCTCGCGGATGGCGCCTCTGCCGATGGCTTTGTCATCGGGGACGTAGAGGCGGCCTTGCTTGTCGGGGTTTGGCGGCATGGTCATGGCCTTCATGCCGATCGCCGCGCGCTGGCCTGCGGTGGCGATGATGAGATTGTGCGGCATCACGTCGTCGTTTTCGAAGATGATCTCCGTCTGCTTGCCTGCGGCGACGACGATGCGGGTGGTGTCGTAGCGGAGCTGCTCGCGCACGGTTTTCAAGACGACGACATCGACGCTGATCTGGCGCAGGCTCTTCCGCACGGCGTCTCCTTCGTCGGCGGGAAGCAGCGCGGCGAGGTCGCGCGCGAGCTGGATGCCGGCGACGTAATCTGCGCTGGTGCGTCTGTTGGCGGACTGTTTGGCGCTGTCGTCGAGGATGGCCTTCGTCAGCATCGTCGTATCCTCGGCCTTCCACGCTCCCTGGAGCCTGGCGAGCGAGTAGATGGCCGGGTTCAGGTGCTTGCCGGATTTAATGAAGGCGGTGGAAATCGCGTATGCGGCGGCGGCATGGTCGGCACCGAGGAGCGGCAGCGTGCGCAATGCAGTATCGACGAACTTGCCGTTGTGGTTTTCGGCGAGGCCGGCGCTGGCAAGCGGGAAAAACTTCGCGCGCAGCGCGGGATCGGGGATGCTGCCCGCCGCTTCCAGAAGCGCGAGGCGCACGTCGTCATTGCCTGCGGACCATGCGGCATCGGGAGCTCCATCGGCGATGACGAGCGCGCCGAGCCCAGCGCGACGCTGGATGCTGCCGGTTGATTTGCCGAGCTGCTCCAGCGCAGGCTTGGCTTTGGCGATCTCCCCGGGCTGCGCGGTGAGGATGAGCTTGGCGAGATCCTGGTTCGCGCCTTCCTTGTTTCCGTTCACGCGTTCGAGGGCTCTCGCGAGCTCAGTGACGCGCGGGGTGCGGTTCATGGCCATGAGCTCGCCAAGAGCTTTCTCGCGGGCGTCGGGCTTGCTGTCTGCGCGGTCAACGATGGCTTGCAGCACCGTGATTGATTTGCCGAGTTTGTTGAGGTCGCCGGATTTGACGAAGTTAAGCAACCACTTCGATGCCTTCGCATCGTCCAGCATGACGAGCTGCTCGGCTTTCGGCGCGATCTGCCGCAGCGTCTCCTTCAAGCAATATTCGAGAGTGTAGTCGAGGTCCTTCTTCGTGGCGTTGAGCGCGGTGGTGATCATCTCCTTGTCACCGACGGGGAAGAATGAGCAGGCGCGCACGGCCTCGAGACGCACGCGCATGTGATCATCCTGGGCGGCTTTTGCGATGATCTCGCGGACGTTCGGCACGCGGTCGCGCTGATACAAGGCGACGCGCACGGCCTGCGCGCGGGCGCGAGGCTCGGGCGAGGTGAAGACGGTGTTGATGAGTTCCGTGTTCACGACGTTGTGCCACTGATGAACCCAGAGCGCCTCGAGGAGGTGATGCGCGTCCTCGATCTTCTTCGGATCAAACTGCGCTGCCCATTTCTGCGTGGCGGCGATGACTTCCCGGGTGTCGTGCTTGTCGAGCTCGATCTTGGCGCGGGTGCGCACATCGTTCTCCGGTTCCTTCAAAAGATCCAGCAAGGCGGCGATGGGCTGGCCGTGGATTTTGTTCGGCTTCAGCAGCTCGCGCCCTTCATACGTCACGCGATAAACGCGGCCGGAGGTATGATCGCGGTTTGGATCCCGCAAATGATGCTGCATGTGTCCGATGATGGCGCATGACCAGTCGGCGAAGAAGAACGCGCCATCCGGAGCGGTGACGCCGCAGATCGGACGGAAGGTGCCGATCTCAGCGGGATCACCCTCGATGAACGTGTTCATTTCCTTGCCGTCGCGCAGGTAGGTGACCGTGGTGCCTTTGATGGCGGAGCCGTCCTCCTCCATTTTCACGCGGTGGATTCCCTGGATGCCGATGACGTTGAAGTTGATGAAGTTCCCGTTCCAATCGTCCGGGAAATGCCGGCTGCTCAGAATCGTCGTCGCGGGGCAAGGGCGTGCCGGGCGCTGCCAGAAGTGCTGGTAGTTGCTGTGCGCGACGGTGCCGAAATCTCCGCCGTCGATGTGGCCTGAGAAGCCGGGGCCGAAGTAGTTCGCGTTACCCGTGGCGTCGGTGATGAAGTCATTTCCCCAGTAGTCGAAGACGCGTCCGTGCGGATTGGCGAATCCATACGCGGCATGGCGGATGAATTTGCCCGTGCGCGGCTCGTAGCGGTAGATGGAGCCGTTCGTATTGCGCGTGGGGCCCTGCGGCGTCTCGACCTGCGTGCGGTGGAAGACACCGTCGCTGCAATACACCGCGCCGCCGGGCTCGTAGCAGATGGAGTTTGTCTCATGATGCGAGTCTGCGGCGCAAAGGCCGCTGAGCACGCGCTCGATAGTGTCCACCTTGTCGTCGCCGTTTGTGTCGCGCAGCCAGAGCAGATCGGGCGACCGCATCACCAGCACGCCATCTTTGTAGAATTGGAAGCCGGTGGGGCAGTTGAGCTGATCGTAAAACGTGGTGCATTTGTCCGCACGGCCGTCGCCATTTGTGTCCTCGAGGATGAGCAGCTTGTCGCCGTCTTTGCTGTCTGGCGTGCGCTCAGGGTAGTTCTTCCACGCGCTGACCCAGAGGCGGCCCTTCGTGTCGAAGGCCATCTGCACCGGCTTCACCAGCTCAGGGAACATCGACTCCTCGGCGAAAAGCTGGATCTTCAGTCCCGGCGCGGATTTGATCTTCTGCCGGATCTCCTCGCCGGTCGGAAACGCGACGAGCCCCGTTTTTGGATCGACCTTGAAGCCCGTCATCGGCGTCTTGTTGAACGTCTCACCGCCCACGGGAAGGTTGCTGCCGACCTGCTCCACCTTCGGCAGGTTTGAGTCATCGACCTGTCCCTCACCGCCCTTGGCGATCGCCCACACGGCGGCCTCGCGGTTTGAGGTCATCAAATCGCGCACGCCCATCTCCTGCTGCATGACCTGGAAGTTCGAGATGTAGGGCTTCTCGGGGTTCCGTTCATTCTGCTTCATGCCGCCGATGCCCGCCGCATACGCCAGACCGGACCGGCCGCCGTAGACGTTGTAGCCGTCCACCGTGCGGTACCGGCTGTGCCACACATCGTTCCGCGCGATCACGGCGGTGCGCAGCTTGTCGAGGCTGTCGATGTTCGGCGCATTGTCGCCAAACACGCCTTTGAAGAGGATGGGCGCCAGCGCCTTGTCCCCTTCACTGATGAGGTGGATGCCATTGAAGGTCAGCGGCGACTTCGCATCCGCGTAGGCCTGCTGCGACGCAGTGAAGAGATCGACGAAGGGGGTGTTGTTTGCCTTTGCCACCTCGGCCATCGCCGCGACGTAGAGCTTCAGATTTGCATTGATCGGCGCCGGATCGGCGATGTCGGAGTTACCCTGTTTTTCGGCCGCGATGGGCGAGATGAGCACGAGCCTCGGCTTCCCCGCCGGCCCATAGGTGCTCTGCGCCGTGTGCTTGATGAACGCATCGAGCTTTGCCTTGAAGTCCGCGACGCCAGCCTCGCCTTTGAACGACTCATTGAAGCCGTAAAACGCCAGGATGACCGACGCGCCGACCTTGTTCAGCCACTCATCACGCGAGCCGAAGTCATCGACGCGATGCCAGGTGCCCACCTCGTCAGCGGCAAAGGCGATGTTGCGCATGACGATGTCCTTGTCCTGATTCGCAGCATGAACCAGCGTGTCAAACCACGCGCTGTGCTGCATCCGGTCGGCCGTCGTGCTGCCGAGAATCGCGATGTGATCGCCTCGGTTCAATTTGATCTGGGCGGGGGCACCAGCGGCAAGGCTCCAGCAGAGGGCGAAAATGGCGAGTGTTTGCTTCATGGGATTTCGGGCCGCTAAGTACGGCGGCTGGTGAGGGCGTATTTCCAGCGTCGCGCGGCCGGAGGGGGGAACTGATGAGAATGTGCGGTCCGCAAATTTTTGTCTTGTGTGGCTTAGGCTATTTGGTGTACAAACCTTACCCACATGAAAATTCGCGGGATATTGTATTGGACGGTCACATTCTTCGTCGCGGCGTACTCGAGCCAAGGTGATTCCGCGTCCGCTCCAGACGCCGTCGCGACCGCCATTCAGCCGAGCGTCACCCTGTCCACCATCCTTGCCGTGCCAGATGCAGCTCGCTCGGCACTTTTGTTCATCGGCATCTTGGCGATGGGATACACCTATCAGCAAGCATGGGCCAACTTTCGCGACGACGCGCCCGTGTAATTCAATGACATGCCGGCCTTTGTGACGATAGTCCGCGGCATGAAAAAAGCCCTTCTCGGACTTCTTTGCTGCGCGTTCTCCCTCCCGGCCGCCGAGCCGTCCGACGCCAGGACCTTTGAGAATTTTGCCATCGCCGCGGTGAGCCCACTGGCCACGCAAGCCGGAGTGGATGCCGTGAAAAACGGCGGGAACGCGGTCGATGCCGCCATCGCCTGTGCGCTCACGCTTGGCGTGGTCGATGGTCACAACTCCGGGATCGGCGGCGGGTGTTTCATCGTCATTCGCGCCGCCGACGGCACCGTCACGACAATCGATGGGCGTGAGATGGCTCCGGCAAAGGCGAGCCGCGACATGTATGTGATCGACGGCAAGCTCGACGATGAGGCCAGCAAGACCGGCGCTCTGGCCTCCGGAGTGCCCGGCGCTCTGGCGGCCTACGATCTGGCGCTGCAAAAACATGGAAAGCTCAAGCTCGCCGCTCTGCTTCGGCCGGCCGCAGACCTCGCGGAGAAGGGATTCCCCATCGACGAGGTCTATGCGCGCAAGCTCGCGGCCACTGCGGACAAGCTCAAAAAGTTTCCTGAATCCACCGCCACGCTATTCAAGCCCGACGGCACTCTGTTGAAAAAAGGCGACCCGCTGGTTCAGAAGAATCTCGCGGCCACCTACCGCGCGGTGGCTGAGCATGGCATCGCGTGGTTTTATCGCGGGCCGTTCGCCGAGAAGACCGCAGCGTGGATGAAGGAGAACGGCGGCATCATGACGGCCGATGATTTTGCAGGCTACAAGCCGGTCGAGCGCGAGCCCATCCTCACCAAATATCGTGGCCACGATCTCATCTCGATGCCGCCGCCCAGCTCCGGCGGCGTGCACGTGGCGCAGATCCTCAACATCCTGGAGCACTTCCCCGTCCGTGACCTCAGCGCTGCCGCCCGCGTGCATGTCGTCACGGAGGCCATGAAGCTCGCCTTTGCCGACCGCGCCTTCTGGCTCGGCGATCCCGACTTTACCAAGGTGCCACGCGGACTGGTCGATCAAGCCTACGCCGGCGAACTCGCAAAGAAGATCAATCCGGACCACACGACCGACGTGCCCGCCCACAACAACCCGCCAAATTGGGAGGGCGATATTTTCGGCAAGCACACCACACACCTCTCCGCCGCCGATGCCGAGGGAAACTGGGTCGCCCTCACGCAGACGATCAACACCGCGTTCGGCTCGAAGGTCATCATCCCCGGCACCGGCGTGCTCATGAACGATGAAATGGACGACTTCTCCATCCAGCCCGGCGTGCCAAACGCATTCAAGCTCATCGGCGGCGAGGCGAACGCGGTCGGGCCCGGCAAGCGCCCGCTTTCCTCGATGAGCCCGACCATCGTCCTGAAAAACGGCCAGCCCATCCTCACCGTCGGCGCGGCAGGCGGACCCACGATCATCACGCAGACACTGCTCGCGATCACGAACATGCTCGATCTCGGCATGTCTCCACACGAAGCGCTCTCCGCGCCCCGCTTTCATCATCAATGGCGGCCTGAATCCTTGAAGATCGAGACCAAGATCGGCGACGACACACTCGGCCAGCTCGAAAAACTCGGCCACGCGCTGGAAAAGACGGCCAGTATGGGCGCGACTCAGTGTGTTTCCTTCGACCCGAAGACCCGGCGTTTCACGCCCGTGCATGATCCCCGGGTGCCGGGCGGTGCCGACGGATCGTAGCGCCGGAATTTTTTCCGGCAAATGCGCGCGGGGCCGGCAGTGTTTCTTTTGTGACCCCGTCCGAGCGCGAACGCCACGATGTCTTCCTCCGTCTCTATGTGGAGAACGAGGAAGCGTTGCGCGGTTCGAGGCGCTGCCGGAATCCAGCGGCTAGCTCAGCGACATCAGGGCGAAAGCCATTCGCAAGTTTTGCCACGTTCATCGGTGACAAAACGAAGGCGGCGTGGTTTCCGGCGTCACGTATCTCCGCATCATCGACAGCACGCTCAGCTATTCGTTTGAGCGCAGCGCCGACCTCGCCACGTGGACGCCCTTCATCCCGAACGAGGCGTTGCTCATGAACGGGCCGCAGGTCGAGCAGCGCAGCGCGACCGATCCGCTCAGCACCGATGGTGTGGGCAGGCGCTTCCTGCGCATCCGGGTGACCCCCGCACCATGACGGAGGCGCTTTGTCCTCGCGGATGTGTCGAATGGATAGGCACACGAGGATTGCGCATGAAACCAGGAAGCGATGACCACGTTCTCATTGCATGAGACGTCTCTCACACCTGCTCCTGGCAATCGTTATAACGAACACCGCACTCGCGGCCCGGCCGGATTTTGTCGTCTTCATCTCGGACGATCACGGCCAGCTCGATTCCACCCCATACGGCGCTAGAGACGTCCGCACGCCGAACATGCAGCGTCTTGCGGATGCGGGCATGACCTTCACGCACGCGTTCATCGCATCGCCCTCGTGCGCGCCGAGCCGCGCGGCGATGCTGACAGGACGGATGCCCGCGCGAAACGGCGCGGAGGACAATCACACGTTCAAGCGCGATGACGTGACCTCGCTGCCAGATGCGCTCCGCAAGCTCGGCTATCAGACTGCGGCGTTTGGCAAGGTGGCGCACGGTAAGAAGGACGGCACGCGACATGGGTTCGACGTGATTGAGGAGCGGCACGATGCGGCCATTGTGGAGAAATTCCTTTCGCAGCGGGACGCCTCGAAGCCGCTCTGCCTCTTTGTCGGCACGCACGAGCCGCATGTGCCGTGGGACAAGCTCGAGGGCTACGAGCCCGCAAAGGTCACGCTGCCGCCGAAGTTTGTGGACACTCCCGAGACACGTGAGTTTCGCGCGCGATACTACACGGATGTGACCACGGCCGACGCGCAGCTCGGCGCGGTGATGGCGCTGGCCGGAAAATACCTCGTGCCAGCAAACACCCTGCTTCTCTACACGACGGACCACGGCGGGCAGTGGCCCTTCGGAAAATGGAATCTCTATGACGCCGGGACGCGCGTGCCCTTTCTCGCAGCGTGGCCCGGCGTCATCAAGGCCGGCGCGCGGTCGGATGCGATGATCCAATGGACCGATTTGCTACCGACCCTCATCGATGCCGCGGGTGGCAAGGTGCCTGATGAGATCGACGGTCGGTCGTTTCTGCCCGTCTTGCGCGCTGAGATCTCCGCGCATCGCGACGTGATCTTCACCACGCACAGCGGTGACGGCGACATGAACGTCTATCCGATCCGAGCGATCCGCACTCACGAGTGGAAGCTCATCATCAATCTCCATCCCGAGTTCGCGCACAGCACGCACATCGACAAGTCGCCAAACGTGCGCAGCGGCCTTCCTTATTGGACCTCGTGGCATGAGCGGGCGCGGACTGATCCCGAGGCCGCCGCCATCGTGAGGCGCTATCACGAGCGGCCCGCCGTTGAGCTATACGACCTGCGCATGGACCCCGACGAGCTGCACAATCTGGCGGCTGACGCCACGCAAGCTTCCCTCGTGCTGAAACTGCGCGCGCAGCTCGAAGCCTGGATGCGCGCGCAAGGCGACAAGCAAACGGTCTTCAACCACCCGCGGCTGCTCTCCGATCCAGCCGCCCTCCGCCCGGTCCCGCCAGACAGGTCGGACATCAAACTCGAAAAGACGCCGCAAAAGTCTGAATGACCGCCATGCGCTTCTTGTTTCTACTTCTCGTCCTCAGCCCGCTCCTTTCGGCTGCGGCGCGGCCAAACCTCTTGTGCGTCCTCATCGACGACCTGGGCTGGGGGGACTTTTCTTGTTTCGGAAACAAAACGGCCGCGACGCCGAACATCGACCGCCTCGCCGCAGAAGGCGTTCGCTTCTCCCAGTTCTATGTGAACGCGCCCATCTGCTCGCCCTCGCGATGCGCCCTGACCACCGGTCAGTATCCGCAGCGATGGCGCATCACGTCGTTCCTCAACAACCGCGCCGACAACGAACGCCGCGGCTGCGCGCAGTGGCTGGACCCGGCCGCGCCGACGCTGGCGCGGATGCTGAAGCAGGCCGGCTATGCCACGGGTCACTTCGGAAAGTGGCATCTCGGCGGCCAGCGCGATGTGGACGACGCGCCGCCGATCACCGCTTACGGCTTCGATGAATCGCTGACGAATTTCGAAGGGATGGGGCCGAAGCTTTTACCGCTCACGCTGAAGCCGGGTGACAAGGAACCCGGCCGGATCTGGGAGGATGCCGAGCGCCTCGGGAAGCCGGTGACGTGGATGCAGCGCTCAAAGATCACCGCAGGATTCATCGACGCGGCGATCCCATTCATCGACAAGGCTGCCGCCGCGAAGAAACCGTTCTTCGTCAATCTCTGGCCCGATGACGTTCACGGCCCGTGGTGGCCGCCCGTGGAGAGGTTCGGCAAGACGAAGCGCGAGATGTATCGAGCCGTGCTCGTCGAGATGGACCGCCAGTTTGGCAAGCTCTTCGATCACATCCGCAGCACGCCAGCCCTGCGCGACAACACACTCATCCTCGTTTGCTCCGATAACGGCCCGGAATCAGGCGCAGGCAGCGCGGGTCCGTTTCGCGGCACGAAGGCGACACTTTACGAAGGCGGCACTCGATCTCCGCTGATCGTGTGGGGGCCGGGCCTCATCCATGCAAGCAAGGCGGGCACACACAACGAAACGTCGATCTTCGCCGCGATGGATCTCGTGCCTTCGCTGCTGTCGATCACAGGTGTCGGAGCTTCGGGCGTCGCGTTCGATGGCGAAGACATCTCGGCCGCGCTGCTGGGTCAGGGAGAAATATCGCGTGCCAAGCCTATCTTTTGGCGGCGTCCGCCGGACCGGAAGACGGTTTCCGCCGCGCTTCCAGAACTCCTTCCTGACCTCGCCGTGCGCGAAGGAAAGTGGAAGCTGCTGTGTGAGTACGACGGAACAGAACCTCAGCTCTATGACTTGGCCAAAGATCGGGGCGAGACGACGAACCTCGCCACAAGGCAGCGCGACATCACCGCCCGGCTGACCCGATCTGTGATCGAGTGGCATCAGGCGATGCCGCCTGACAACGGGTCATCCTTGCAGGCGGGAAAACTCAAGACGACGAAGTGATCCCATGCCGCCGCTGCCCCCCATTTCGGTTGCGCAATCTTCTTCAAGGATTGGGCTCCACCCGTGTAAGCACCTTCCCATCAACGTCGGGTCACCGCGCAGGAATCACAGACGTGCTGCCCCGCAATGCGCCAATCGCCGAGGCCGCAGGCCGCCGTCGCGCCATTGATTTCACCGTCACCCAGCCTGATACCTCAGCATGAAAAGATTTCTCCTCATCACGCTCTCTTCATTCGCGCTCCTGCATCCGGCCGTCTCCGCCCCGCCGAACATCCTCTACATCTTGGCGGATGACATGGGCTTCTCCGACCTCGGGTGCTACGGAGGAGAGATCGAGACGCCGAACCTGGATGCCCTGGCAAAAGGCGGCCTGCGCCTCACCCAGTTTTACAACACCGCCCGCTGCTGCCCCACGCGCGCCAGTTTGCTCACAGGACTGTATCCGCATCAGGCGGGCCTCGGCCACATGATGGAAGACCGGAAGCTGGAAGGCTATCGCGGTGATCTGAACCGAAGCTGCGTGACCATCGCGGAGGCCCTCAAGCCTGCGGGCTACAAGAGCTACGCGGTCGGCAAATGGCATGTGACGAAGGTGACGAAGCCGAAGGACGAGTGGGAGAAGCACAACTGGCCGCTCCAGCGCGGCTTTGACCGATTCTATGGCACCATCCACGGCGCGGGCAGCTTCTTCGATCCGAACACGCTGACTCGCGACAATGGCTACATCTCACCCTTCAACGATCCGGAGTACCCGACGGACGACTACTATTACACCGACGCCATCAGCGACCACGCCGCGCGATTCATCCGCGAGCATGAAAAGACGAGGCCGTTTTTCCTCTATGTGGCCTACACCGCAGCGCACTGGCCGATGCACGCGAGGGCGAAGGACATCGCCAAATACAAAGGCCGCTACGCGGGAGGATACGAGGCTGTCCGCAAGGCGCGCTACACGAAGATGATCTCGGAAGGAGTGATCACGAGGCAAAACACAACGCTCTGGCCTTTGCCTGAGGGCATGGGCGAGGAGGCGGCTTGGGAATGGGACCAGCGGAACATGGAGGTCTTTGCCGCGATGGTGGACTCGATGGATCAAGGGATCGGCCGCATCGTGAAGTCACTGAAGGAGTCCGGTCAGTTTGAGAACACGCTGATTTGCTTTTTGCAGGACAACGGTGGCTGCGCGGAGAACACGGGACGTGTCGGCGATGCGGCGCCGAGAGCGGAGACGAGTTCGCTACCCGCATTGGGCAAGGATTACCTTCAGCCGGACATGATTCCCAAACAGACGCGCGATGGATTCCCCGTGCGGCAAGGCAGAGGCGTCATGGCGGGAGCGGGCGACACATTCGTCGGCTACGGTGAGGCGTGGGCCACGGTATCCAACACGCCGTTCCGCAAGCACAAACATTGGGTGCATGAAGGCGGCATCTCCACGCCGCTCATCGCGCACTGGCCGGCTGGCATCGCCCGCAAAGGCGAACTCGAACACACGCCTGGACATCTCATCGACCTCATGGCCACCGCAGTAGAACTGTCGAAGACAACGTATCCGGCAAAGGTGAAGCCAGTCGAAGGCCGCAGCTTGGTTCCGCTTTTTAACGGCGGCACCATCGAGCGCGAGGCCATCTACTGGGAGCACGAGGGTAACCGCGCCGTGCGCATGGGAGGATGGAAACTGGTCGCCGAGCACAACAAGGCTTGGGAACTCTACAACATCACAGATGACCGCTCCGAACAGCGCGACATGAGCGGCACCGAGCCTGGTCGCGTGCGCCGGATGAGCGCGATGTTCGATGCGTATGCGGCGCGTGCGAACGTGGCACCGTGGGAGGAGGTGATGCCGCCGAAACAGACGAAGCCGGCGGGCCGCAAGCAAACGCAGAAGCCGTGAACCACGGCAGCCGCCTCACTTCACCGGCGCGACGCCGCCGACCCGTCGAGCAACGCGCGCAGGTTGCAGCGATTCAGCGTCGGGATCACGGTGGCCTTAGAACCTCCACGCACCTTGCTTTCTTGCCTTCGCCTCGCGCTCCAGCGCCTTGAGATGCTGCTCAAATTCCTTTTCACGCCGGCCGTCGGGAAGGTTTGCGCCCTGTGTGTAGATGCGGCAGAGACCGGCGCGCACGAGCTTCTCCCCCAGCTCCTCCGTCTTTCCGCCTTCCTCCGCGAAGAACACAAAGGCAAAGCAGCGCGCGCTGTCGAACACCCGCTGCCACCGCGTCTGGATGGTGAAGCGCCGCGTCTTCAACAGTTTCTCCGTCATGGCCTTTGCCTGTAGGCCGGCCTCGATCGTCTGCTGCGTGGAGAGCCCGCCGAAATACCGGCCCTGCTCTTCGATCCGCCGGCCATTGAACTGATGCAGGCGCTTCTCCGGCACATCGACGAAGTAGAGCCGGAACTCATCGTCCTGCCCGCCGTCGTGCGCGATGTGAAAGCTGTCGCCGTCGTTGTCACGATGCTCCACGAGGCGCGCGTTCCGCAGCGTCTCATAGCCGCTCTGCGTCTTCGCGGGCGGCCGGGTCGTCTTTGTTGGGGTCGGTATTTCTGTCTGCTGAAGCGTCGGCTGACGCTCGGTCCAGAAGGCGAGGCCGATGCCTGCCAGCATCACGGTGAGCCACAGATAGTTTTTGATCCTCCACCACATGCTACGATGCGACGCCAAACGCGCAGACCTCGTTCTTGTTCGCCGAAAGCCGCGTGAGGCCCAGCTCGCGGCACAGCGGCGCGGCCTCCGTCTTGAGCTGGTCGATCAGCGGGTACTCCGCGCTGCCGATGAACTTGATGGACACGACGAAAGCCGACATCGCCCCCTCGCGCAGCCATTGGAGCAGCAGGTCGATGCTGCGCTGCGGCGCGGCGATCACGTCACACAGAAGCCAGTCCACGCGCGCCTCCGTGCGGAACTTGAAAGCGTCTCCGCAATGAAAGTGGAGCTTCGGATTGCGCATCAGATCGGTCCGCAACTCGGCACGGTCCACGGCGATCACGCGCGCCCCGCGTCCCAGCGCCACATGACTCCAGCTCCCCGGTGATGCGCCGAGATCCACACACGTCTCGCCTTTGCCGATCTGGCGCCCGAGCCGCTGCTCGGCCTCGACGAGTTTTGCAAACGCCCGAGACGGCGCGCCCTTGTCCACCGCCACCGGCACCGCGCCCTCGGGGAACGCGCTGAGGATTCTGCGGCATTGCCATGGCTCCGGAGCAATGGAGACGGAGAGGACGCCGTCGTCAGGCGAGCGCAAGGCGAGCTGTACCAGGGACGTCTGGTGGCCGAAGGGCTCGCTCGTTTCCTCCAAGGTCTTCAACAACTGCCGACGCTTCTTCCGCAGCTTTTCGGTCAGGGCTTCCCGGATCAGACCGCAGCGATTCAGGCCCGCGCGTCCTTCGCCATAGGCCGGCCAGAGGTGCAGACGCCAAGGCTGCTCCGCCGGAACTGAAGTGATGATGGCCTCCACCAAACGATCCGCCCACTGATTGATCGACGGCGCTTCGCAGACGATGCACTTCGGGAAAGTCTGGCGTGCGAATGCGACGAGCGCGGGAATTGCACCATCAGTCAGCGGCGCGTCCGTGCTCACCCATCCGGGGCGTTCCACCTTACGATGCGCGCCGGGCCAGGTGCGGCGGAGTTCGTCCAAGAGAAACTCGTCCCCGCCTTCATCCGTGAAGAGTTGGTGCATCTTGTGGCGGGCGGCTCACGTTCGGGCACGCCTCGTGCGGATCAAAACGGGATGTCGTCCTCTTCCATTCCCTCGGTGATGGGTCCGTCGCTGAATTCATCAGCAGCCGCAGGTTGTGCGCGTTGCGGCGGGCGTGCGCTGGCTGCAGCCGGACGCTGTTGCGCGGGCCGTGCTGGCGGACGCGCGGAACCGCCGCCGCCTTCCTCATCGTGCTCGCCGCCGCCGCCGCGCGCCGCGCCTCCTTTGCTGTCGATGAACTGCATGTTTTCGCATACAATCTTGATCTTGCTGCGCTTCTGGCCGCTGGCTTTGTCCTCCCATGTGTCCATTTGAAGGCGGCCCTCGATGAAGACCGGGCTCCCTTTGTGAAGGTACTGCCCGGCCAGCTCAGCCTGCTTTGACCACAGCACCACGTCGAGGAATGTGACTTCTTCCTGCCGCTCTCCGCTCTCCGTGGTGTAGCGTCGGTTCACGGCCAGTCCGAGATCACACACGGCACTGCCCTTTGGAGTGTATCGGATTTCAGGTTCACGGGTCAGGTTCCCGATCAGCATAACTTTGTTTAGCGCGCCCATAGAGCGGTGAGATTAGCCGTCAGGAAAGGCAAAGGGCAATAGCGAATTTCGGCAAATCGCAAGTTCAGCGAGACGAGGCTGCGTGTGATGAGTTTTTGATTGCCTGTCGGCGCGCAAAATCGTATTTCATTTCCTCCGCCAACCAAAATCCTGCCCTTCCAAATCATGAAACACATCTTTTGCGTTCTCTCAATTCTCGCGCTCATCGCGGGTGCATCCTGCGGTGCTGATGCGCCGAACAAGTCGTGCCCCATTGATGGCAAACCTGTCGTGGCCGCGAACACGACCACTTACGCAAAAACCGTCGCGCTCTGCTGCACCAAGTGCAAAGCCAAGTTTGACGAAACCCCGAAAGCCTATCTGAACACCCTGCTCACCGCGCATTCCGGCCAGTGCCCGCTGAGCAAGAAGGCCATCACCTCACCCGTGAATGTGACTTACAAGCGCGAGGTGACTTTCTGCTCGGCCGAGTGCAAAGCCAAGTTCGACTCTGCTCCCGACAAGTTCATCAGGGAAGTGCGCTGATCGGCCTGCCACGGCAGCTGAATGTCCATGATCCGCATTCGACGGACCGTGATGCCCCGCCCTTCGAGGGAGACACCGAAGCAGAGGCCAGGAGGCGATTTGATGCCTCACGGTGGAGGATACCATGGGGGATTTGGGTTTCGGTGTTTCGGGCGCTTTTGACCAGGCTCGTTTTGCCCCCACGCTCCGCGCCGGTGGTGGTGTCGCCTTTGTGCTCCCTGCCGCTTGGTGGCCGTCTTCGGCTTGCAACTCGGCGCGCAGGGCATACACGGCTCTGAGCTTGGCTTGGCCGCTCCCCTTCCTGCCGAAGGCGTTGTGTGCGGTGAGTTGGGCCTGAAGTTTGCTTGTATGCCAGGGGCGATGCGGCGGCGTTTTCCGGCGTTGATATACGGGACCATGGCGCGGTGATCTGCGCGGCGCAGATCTGATCGATGCGCGGGCACTGCTCCGCAGAGACCTTG
Organism: Verrucomicrobiaceae bacterium; assembly: GCA_031411695.1. Lineage (GTDB taxonomy): Bacteria > Verrucomicrobiota > Verrucomicrobiia > Verrucomicrobiales > Verrucomicrobiaceae > JAIBCL01. The sequence continues at coordinate 21,672 of JANOBO010000076.1, read as the reverse complement.
TCTTGATGCATCTACTTGGATCCCAGCCAGAGCTGGAGCATCTCGCCTGCCGAGCGTTTGCAGGGCTGTCCGGCCGGGACCCACGCGGCTTTGAGCGGCGCGATATCTTCGCCGCTGTGGGTGCCGCTGGCTCCACACCGCGCGCCGCCCGGGACTGCGTTTGCGATACCCGCGTAGCACTTTATCGGCGTGATTTCGTTCCAATATCGTGCTCTGGCAGAACTACGGTGTCCTTTTCAATGAGGCACTGCGGGGAAGGCTCGCGGAGAACTCGAAACTTGCAACGCGAGCCCGCGCCTGCTATCATCACGCGGCTTTTGATTCGGGAGTCTTTTTCCGAAACTGTAAGCTGACCGCGACGTCAACAACTCGCGATAATTAATATAATTCTGAGAAATCTCTTGCCGCTTATAACGTTCGTGTGTTAATATAATATCAATTGCGGGTATAGCTTAATGGTAAAGTTCCAGCCTTCCAAGCTGGCCATGTGGGTTCGATTCCCACTACCCGCTCCAGACACACGAACTCTTAGAAAGAAGCTGCAACATGAAATCTCGAATCAATTCCCACTTTGTGGGAGCGCTGGCATTCTTCAGTGCCGCGATCGTCGTCCCTTTGGGAAATGCGGGGTCGTCGTCACCCTGTGATAACATCGCCAACGATGTGCGGGAAGCCGTCGCTAAAGATCCGGCAAAAGTGTTGATGATCGTCGAGGATGCGCTCGTCATCAACGAAACCTGCGCATGTGAAGTGGTGAAGGCTGCGATCATCGGATCAAAGGCCGACAGCGCGATGGTGCAGCAGATCGTGCAGACAGGCATGGCCGTGGCTCCCAAAATGTCCGCCGTCATCGCCGAATGTGCGAGCGCAGTCGCACCCGACAGCGGAGCGAATGTGGCCGCACTGCCCTTTGAGAAATCAGGTGGCAAGGAGGTGGTGAACGTCACTCCTGTCGCACCTGTGGCGGACACGCCAGAAGGAACGGACTTCAGCAACACATGGGCGACAAACATTCGCGGCGTCTATCTCATCCAACCGGCGGCAGCGGGATTTGTGACCACCCTCCAAGACGAAAAGAAGAACGAGGAGGCCGTGCTTAAGAACGGCCCCGCGTCCGCCGATCGGGATGACGATGACGCCAACGTGAACCAAGCCAACAGCCGGCGCACGCGCAACTTGGTGGCTCTTTCACCCGCTCAGGCGCATCCATAAAACAACCCCGGTTCCGCATGGATCTCAACTCGGGAAACCCCACTGGAATCATGATCACGCGCGCCAAATTTGCCACCTTTCTCTTCGTCGGCGCTTCGCTGATTTGCGGTCACGCTTCCGCGCAGGGACTTCTCTCGCTTCAGAATCAAGCAGACTTCCGCGAGGCGCAGCCGCTGACTTTCATTCTTGGCGCCACCGGCGGATATGATCGACTTAATTACAAGGCTGACGCAAATGGTATCCAGGACATTGACTCGTTCTTCATTCAAGGGTCAGCGGGGGTTCTCTATGGAGAAGCTGACAAACGCACGCCTTGGAGTGTCGGCGCTGACGTTGGGGTGCTGAACTACCTCGACGACACTCATGGTGGCGACGACACATATTACAACGCCCGCGTTGTTTTAAACCTTGTGCATCAGGCCTCGCAGCGCCTCAAGATCGCAAACAATTTTTATGTGACCTATGAGGTGGAGCCAGACTATTCGATCGGTGCCTCGACGGCCCTCCGAAACGGCCAGTACTTTTACGGCTACGAGAACTTTGCCGTCAGCTACGCTTGGTCGGAGCGACTGAGCACGACCACTTCCTACACGGTGGACGGCATCCGATACGAGGACAGCGAAGTTGGCAGATCCGAGGACCGGCTCTCGCACATCATCGCCCAGCAGTTCAGCTACTCCCTTAACCGGAAGACCGTCTTGGTCGGCGAGTATCGTTACCGAGTCACTGACTACGACACCGCTTCGAACGACTACACCTCGCATTACCTCCTCGCCGGAGTTGATCAGGCGTGGAGCGAGCGCACTTCCGGCTCCCTTCGTGCGGGAGCGGAGTTTTATGAGTCCGCCCGTGTCACCCAGACCGCACCCTATCTTGAGGTGGGGATCGATCACGCCACGAGCAAGAAGACCAGCATACACGGTTATGGCTCTGTTGGTTTCGACGGCGCCGAACTGGGCGACTACGAATCACGCTACGCATATCGCGTCGGTGTGACCGCTGATCATCGAGCCACCGATCGCCTCACTTTGAAGGGTGGCCTGCACTATGTGAACAGCGATTACAAAGGCGACGGCGAAACCACGCAAGACGTGAAGGAACAACAAGTCCACGCCTCTGCCGGACTTGCCTATCGGCTGTGGAATCACGTCAGCATGGACGCCGCTTATTCCTACACTTTGCTCAGTTCGGATGACAGTCTCCGTGAATACGACCGCAACCGGATTTCACTCGGTTTGAGCGCGCAGTTTTGATGCCGCGAAAAGGTAAAGGCCATCCCACCTGATCTCACCCACCAAAGCATGAAGCACACCGAGACTATCCACGCCCTCCTTCATTAAGCTCTCAAGATTTTCAACCCACACCCCGCCATGAACGAACCCGGAATGGAACTCCAGAAGCACGCTGCGGACACTTGGCAGGTGATCCGGAATCGCATCGGGCTCATCACGTTGTCTTTCTTGCTCGTGTTCCTCGTCGCCGCGATTGTGACTTACATCATGCCGCGCAAGTATCGCGGGAAGGTGGAGATGAAGATCGAGCGAAACGTGAACAAGCTTCCCGTGTTCAGCCGGGATATGTCAGACCAGCCTTACGCATTGGGGGAAAACATGATTCGCACAGAATACGAGAGCATCACCAAGCTGGAGACGCTTTACCCCGTCATCGAAGCGTTCGATCTGGTCAAACACTGGGAACTTTCCAACCGGCAGGACGCTGCAAACAGGCTCCGGAAGAATCTCGACACCCAATCCAACGTACGTTCCGACTTCGTTGTGATCGAGTATTTCGACGAGGATCCCAAACTTGCCGCGGACATCGCGAACGCCGTGGCAGAGAGCTACAAGACCAAGCGCGTAGAGATCGAAAGCGAGCAGAAAAACGCCGCGCTCCAGATCATCCAGAAGCAAATCGCCGATCTGGAGCAACGCTCGAACGAGGCGCGCCTCAAGATGCAGGCGGCACGGGAGAAGGCAGGGATCATCGGCGACGGCATTTATAATCCTGGGCTGATGAACACTCCGGGCGCCAGCATTCAGACGCCGACCGAATTGATGGCCATGACGCGCGAGCAGGAGATGCTCAGGGCAGATGTGGAGATCCAAAGCCTCACCGCCGATCTGGCGGAGCTTTCCAAGCTCAAGGGCGATGAACTCGTGGCAAGAGCGTCGGGCCTGAAAATCGACAGCCCGCTCGTCGCGACAATGTACGCGGAGTACAAAAAACTGACCGTTGATCGTGAAGGTTTGCTGAACGACGGCCTTGGGCCCAAGCATCAGAAAATCCTCAGCATCGACGCCCGGATCCAAGCCAACAAGGAGATCATCATCAAGGAAGCGACGGATTATCGGATGGGGCTTGAGAGCCGTCTCGCCGCCGCAATCGGTAGGAAAAGCGAGTTTGGAAAGTACAACGAGGCATCGAAGCAAACCATCTTCGACCAGCAAAGCGCGAAGAGTCAGTATGAGGTGGCGAAACGGGATGTCGAGAACATCGAGACCTCGCTCATCCAGCTCCGCCTTCGATATTCCGAGGCCGAGTTGAGTCAGGCGCAGGCGAAGTCAGCGGCCACCATCTTTGAGAAAGCCGAGCCGGAGAGAGCGCCCGCAAAGCCAAACATGGTCTTGAACCTGGCGCTCGGCGGCGTGCTGGGCCTCATGTTCGGATTCGGCCTTGCGTTCCTGCTCGAGTACATGGACACCACGGTGAAGAGCCTGGATGACGTGGAGCGCTTCCTTGGCGTGCCTGTACTCGCGGTCGTGCCCAAGGACGTCGGCATTCTGCATCGCGCCAGCGGATTCAATCCGGACGCCGAGGCCTATCGCATCCTGCGCACGAACATCGAGTTCAACCGCAAAAACCCAAACGCCAACTGCATCACCGTCGTCAGCGGCGGCGCCGGTGAAGGCAAGTCCACCACGCTCAGCAATCTCGCGTTTGTATGCGCCCAAGGCGGCTACACCGTCCTCCTCATCGACGCTGACCTGCGAAGGCCGAGATTGCACACGCTCTTTGACATGAGCAACGCGGTCGGCCTCACAAACTACCTCACCACGAATGTCCAGCTCGAGGAAGTCGTCGTGCAGACTCCGGTGGAAAACCTCTTCTTCCTTCCCAGTGGCATTCTCCCCGCCGACAGCGCCGGCATCCTGAACTCGCAGCGCATGTCCGAATTGATCGAGGATGTGAAGAGCCGCTTCGACCTCGTGTTGATCGACTCGCCCCCTATCCTCGGTGTGAGTGACGCGTCCGTTCTCGCCAACGAAGCCGACATGACGATCATCGTCGTCCAGCATCGCAAGCTTCCGCGGCACATGCTCATGCGGGTGAAGCAGGCCGTGGAGAACGTTGGCGGCAAGGTGCTAGGCGTGGTGCTCAACAACGTCGATGTGCGAAGCGACAACCAATACAGCTACTACACGAGCTACTACACCTACTACTCGCCCGCCAACATGGGTGCCCCAGGGCCCGGCCAGAAGAAGCATCGAAAGAAAGAGCGCAAGGCAGACGGCCCGCCCAAATCTCGGCCAAGCATCGTCGAGCGTGTGACAGCCTCTCCGCGCGGCCCACAGGATGACCTGTTTTAGAACCTCACAATTCAATCCCATGAACACACATCGCCCATCTTTCATCGCACTCGTGCTCGCCATCCTGCTGCCGCTTGTGATCTCTCCCTCCACGCGGCTTCACGCGCAGGGCGGGGAGCTGCCGCTGCAGGCGAGCGACAAGATCAGCATCAGCATCGGCGGCGTGCCCGCTGATGAGCAGGTGTCCATCTCGAAGACCTACACCATCAGCGATGCCGGCAGCATCAATCTCCTTCACATCAACGAGATCAGGGCCGCTGGCATGAAGCCCTCGCAGTTGCAGAAGCGGATCGAAGAAGCCTACAAGTCGGCGCAAATCTACACGCATCCCACCGTCACCGTCTCCATGGATGCCACGGCCGAGGGCCAGCGTCTCGTGTTTGTGAACTCCGGCTGTTTGAAAAACGGGCCCGTCCCCTTTCGCTCCGGGCTCACGCTCATGCAGGCCATCGGCAGCGCAGGCGGGCCGAGCACTTTCGCCAAAGTCACAAAGACCCAGCTCACCCGCACCAGCGCCACCGGACAGCGCACCACCACTGTGCTCGACTTGAAGAAGATCACGAAGAACCCGGCGCTCGACGTGCAGCTCCAGCCGAACGACCAGATCACCATCCCCGAGTAGCGCCGCGCGGTGCGCGCGCTTGAGCGGCGTCCTCGTGGATCTCCGCGCCACGCGGGGGGAACAATCCGCTTTTCAAGCCGCGACTTCGCAGCGAAAGGCATGGCCTCATGAGAGTCAGCGTTTTCGGATTGGGTTATGTGGGCGCGGTCACGGCCGGATGTCTTGCTGAGGCGGGGCATTCCATCCTTGGCGTCGATGTGCAGCCATCGAAGGTCGCTGCGTTTAGCGCGGGTGTGTCGCCCATCATCGAGCCGGAGCTGGAGACGCTGCTCCAAAATGCCAAACGAGAGGGCCGGCTGGCCGCCACGACCAGCGCTGAGGATGCCGTGCGTGAATCCGAAGTGTCCATCGTCTGTGTCGGCACGCCGTCATCGCCGTCAGGCCGGCTGAATCTGGACTACGTGCGGCATGTGACCCAGCAGATCGCCGATGCGGTCAGAAAGCTGAATAAAAAGCACGTGCTCATCTTCCGCAGCACCATGCTGCCGGGGAGCACGCGCTCGCTCGCGGCCGAGCACCTCGCCGCGCTCCAGTCCGGCAGTCTCATGCAGGTTTATTATTGCCCTGAGTTTTTGCGCGAAGGCACTGCGGTCGCTGATTTCCGCAGCCCGTCCCTCGCGGTGATCGGCACACATGACGGTGCTCCGCCCGCCAGTGATGAGGCCGCGCGTCTTCTCGGCGGCGATCCCGCCATCCTTAAATGGGAAGGCGCGGAGGCGATCAAGTACGCGTGCAACTACTTCCACGCGCTCAAGGTGGGCTTCGCCAACGAGATTGGCCGCTTTTGCAAGCACATCGGCGAGGACGGCGCGCGCGTGATGGATATCGTGTGCCAGGACACGCGCCTGAACATCTCGCGCTACTACATGCGGCCCGGGAATCCTTTTGGCGGATCGTGTCTGCCGAAGGATGTCAGCGCGCTCATGTCACAGGCGCGCCGGGATGGCGTGCAGCTCCCGCTGCTCGAGCACACGATGGAGAGCAATGAGGCCCACCTGGATCTCCTCACGCATCTGATTGTCGGGAAGGACAAGCGCCGCATCGGCCTGCTCGGCCTCGCCTTCAAGGCCGACACCGATGATCTCCGCGGCAGCCCGATGGTCGCGCTGGCGGAGAGCCTGCTTGGGCGGGGCTACGAACTCCGCATCTTTGATCCGCAGCTCAATCTCTCGCGCCTCATCGGCTCGAATGAGCAGGAGATTCAGCGCAGGATGCCGCATCTCTCATCGCTGCTCAAAGACAGTGCCGCAGAGGTGGTGGGCGGGAGCGATGTGATCGTCGCCTCACAGAAATGTGTGTCGCTGGCGGAACTGGAGCCAGTCGTGCGTGCGGATCAGCACGTGATCGATGTGAACGGCTGGCGCGAGATCGAATCCCTCGCGTGGAGTTACGAAGGGTTGTGCTGGTGACGGCTTGCTCCTCGTCTGGCCGACGTGTTCAGCGGCGCTTCTCCCCGATCCTCTCGCAAAGCTTCTGAAACGTCGCCGACGCGACGGCCCAAGAGTAGCGGTCCACGACTTCCTGCCGCGCAGATTCTGCGATGCGTTGGCGCAATTCCGGGGATCGGATCAGGTCGATGCTTCGGGCAGCGAAAGCGCCAGGCTCATCCGCGAGCAGCAGGTGTTTGCCATTGAGGAATGGAAGCCCTTCCGCGCCGACCGTGGTCGAGAGCACCGGTGTGCCGAATGCCATCGCCTCGAGGATCTTGATGCGTGTGCCGCCGCCTGAAAGCAACGGCACGATCATCGCGGACGCGTCACGCAGCCATGGCCGCACGTCATCCACCGTTCCGGTGACCTCGATGGATGGATCGTCTTGCGCGAGCGCGCGTATCTCGGGTCCGGGCCGGCGGCCGATGATGCGCAGGCGCACATCGCCGACAGTGCGTTTCACGGCGGGGTAAGCCTCACGCACAAACCAGCGGATGCCCTCGATGTTCGGCATCCAGTCCATCGAGCCTAGGAAAGCGAGCGTCGGCTGCGAGGACGTGGCGGCGGGTTTGAAGAACTCCGTGTCCACTCCGGGCGGCACGTCGCCGAGCACGTTGGTGAGACGATAGGTGTCCCTCGCGAAACGGCTGTCCTCCGCCGAAACGGTGATGACGCCATCGAAGAGCCGGCTGAGCCTGTCCTCCCAGCGAAACATGCGCTGAAACTGAAGCCGGAGAAAGGCGCGGCCCACCACATTGCTGTGATGGGCGGCCATGCGTTTCCAGATTTGTGACTCCATGTTGTGCTGGAACAAAACCGTGGGCGTGCGCCACGAGTGATTCTCGAAGTGAAGCGCAGGCACGAGGAAGTCACAGACGATCAAGTCGAAGCGGCCCGAAGCATCCAGCTCGACCAACCGCGCGCGCATCGCTTCCGAGTGGTGCTTCGATAGCGCGAAGGGTTCGCTCGAGAGCAGGTTCAACGCGAGCTGCGCAAAGAAGCGCGGCGATCCGCGCGCGGGCTCGGGTTTTGCGATCCAGATTTTTTCGCGCGCGTAGGGGTCTGTTGTTTCGTCAGGATGAAGAGCGAGCCCTTCCGGCTGAAGCCCGAGGTAAGTGACGTGATGCCAGCGGTTCAACTCACGGAGCATGCTGAGCGTGCGGATCTTGCCTCCGGTGTCAGGCGGATGCAGCGCGCCGGCCTTCACCCACAGAATTCTCCAGGGCGGCGGGATCATGGCTTGGATGCGTCAGGGTCGGGGACGCGGAGCAAGGCGATGGTGCCGGGCTTTGCCTCGCCTTGCCGCGCGGCGGGCGCTTTTTTGTCGATGCTCATCGCGGCGCACCACTCTTCGAGTTGTCGATGATGCTGGAAGTGATAGTCGGCAGGGATGCTTCTGTCCTCGACGATCCACGCGATGCCATCGCGCTGCAGCGCGGCGAGGAAGTCGTCGCGGTTGGCGAACGCCGTTTTGTAATCGCGGCCGATCCAATCGCTCGAGGCGAGAAACTTGCTGCTGCGCACGACGGACCATGTCGAGACGCTGCGGTCACGGGTGCGGAAGGCCAGCTCGGCGATGAGGCTGCCCTCGCCACGCGCATCGGAGCTGACGAGAACTTTAGCGCCAGCCGACCGCGCGGTGAGATCATCGGCGATGATACCGAAGCCGGATGCGACTTTTGGTGGAACAGGGCCAAGTGCCACCAAGGCCATGATGGTGACGAAACCAAATCCTGTGAGCGGAGCAAGCTGGAGCGTCCACACGCGCCGCACTCTCCCCAGCGTCGAAGCAGCGGCAATCAGCATCAACGGCACGAGCGGAAGAAGATAACGCGAGCTGAGTCCAGTCGGTGACACAAGGTAGAGAGTGAAGAGAGCGACGCCGAATGACACGAGGGCCACGCCGCAGATGTTGATCTCGTTTTTGCGCAGCCACAGTTTTTTCACTGAAGAAGCAAGCGTGATGAAAGCCAGGACGAGAATGATCACGCCGAAGTTGTTCACCGCCGCGTCTGCGTAGAAGCGCAGGGCTTCGGGAAAATATTCGGAGACTGACTTTGGCTGCATGCCTTCCTGCGTGATCTTCATCGTCATCAGCGTCCACGGCAGCGCGGTGAGCGCGACAGGGACTGGTGCGAGCCACAAGCGCCAGTTCAGCAGCAGGGTCCATCGTCTCAGAAACAGAATGGACAATGGCGGCACGAGCGCGAGCGAGACAGCAGAGGCCTTCGTGAGGATGGCCGCCGCAGCGAGGGCGCCAAACAGCAGCGCGGTGCCGGCGCGAGGCTTTTCTATGAATTTGGCGAACACACCAGCGGCGAGCAGGCAGAGCGTGGCGAGCAGCAGGTCCGACATCACGAGCATCGAGAGCTTTTGCGTGATGGGCAGCAGCACCACCCACACTCCAGCTACAAATGCCGCCCCCTTGTCGAGTCCGCAACGATGGCCCATCACGGCGGTCGTCGCGCCGAGCACGCCGGAGAGCAGGCCCATGAAAAGCATGAGCGCAGTCTTCGTCGGCCACGGCAGCAGCCATGCTCCGGCGAGAAGATAGAAGCCGGGCGGATAGTGGCCGAGCGCGACTTTCGGAAAGTGATCGTAGTAGCGCTGCGCGAAGTGCAGCGGATGCTCGCCGCGCCAGAGCCCGACGGCGTAATAGTCACGCAGCATCAGGCTGGTGACGGCGTGCGCCGGCTCGTCGGGATCCGCGCCGATGTCGGCAGTGAAGGCGCCGTTATGCCACTGCAGGACAACGGACAGGCCCCAGAGAATCAAGGCGCAGAGCACCGCCTGGCGCGCTCCGAAAGATGGCGGTGATGAAGGGCTTGCTGTTTCCTCTGACGATGACGGCATGATGGGGAGAGTCCCGTTTGACCGGGGCGCATTCTTCGGGCAAAAGGGCGGATGACGCAAATGGTGTGAGCCGCACTCGGTCGATGCCCACCGCGCCCTACCCGATGAAGGACATTGTTGAAAATCGCCAACGGCTCGGCCTCGCCAGCAAGCTCAGGATCGGCATGCTCGTGCTGAAGGAAAACGGCATCGTCTGGTGCGCATGTCTGGCCGCCTATTACGGCGCCAGCGCGGTGGCCGGCCGCTTTTTCCAGATGATGGATGACATCCGCCGCCGCACCGGCATCCCCGGCATGAACAGCCGCGCGCTGAACAAGGCCATCTGGGAAGCATGGGACTGGGGCGGTGGCGGCGATGAGTGGACGCCTTCCGAAGAGTGGAAGTCTTCTGTGATGAAGTGCGTGCTGCGCAAGTTCATCCCTGAAGGCAAACGCGTGCTCGAGATCGGCCCCGGCGGCGGGAGATGGACGGGCGCGCTGATCGGGCGCAGCAGCGAGTTCACCGCTGTGGACATCTCCGAGAGCTGCGTGGAGCTGTGTCGCAAAAAGTTCGGCGCCGAGGCAAAAGCCAAGTTCATCGTCGGAAATGGCGCGGATCTCAACGGAGTCCCCGACGGCAGCATCGATGCGCTGTGGAGCTTCGATGTTTTCGTCCACATCAATCAGTCCGAGGTGGAGTCGTATGCCGGCGAGTTCCGGCGCATCATGACGCCGGGCGCGGTCGGCGTGATCCATCACGGCAGCGCCGGCGGCACGCACGGCGGCTGGCGCAGCAATCTCACGCACGACGCGATGCTGAAGCTGCTGAAGGATCGCGGCTTCGAGATCATCGACTCCTTCCTCGAATGGCAGGACGACGGCACCACGCACCAGGCCGGCCTCTACAAGGACGTGATCACCGTGTTCCGTAGGGCCGGTTAAGCCTGGAGATTGTCCCAATACCAATCCAGCGCCTCGTCCAGCCCCTGCTTCACATCATGCGTGGGCTCATAGCCGAGAGCTTCCCGCGCGGCGGAGATGTCCGCGAGCGAGTGCTTGATGTCGCCCGCGCGGAAATCCTGATACACGGGCTCCACGGACTTCAGCGCGGCATCACGACCAGCCAGCCCGTCACGGATCGCGTGGAACAGCTCCTTCAAATCGGTGCGGTCTCCGCGCGCGATGTTGAACACCCGGCCGCCGAGTCCCTGCGTGGGTGAGGTGGCGGCGAGGAGATTCGCCTGCACGACATTGGCCACATAGCAAAAGTCACGCGAGGTGCTGCCGTCGCCGTTGATGAAGACCGGCTGGTGTTTGCGCATCGCATCGATCCATTTCGGCATTACCGCGGCATACGGCCCGTCGGGATCTTGGCGCGGACCGAACACATTGAAGTAGCGCAGCCCGATGGATTGGAAGTCAAAGCAGCGGGCGAAGATCTTGCTGTACGCCTCGCACATCGTCTTGCTCACCGCATACGGGGAGAGGGGCTGGCCGGTGCGGTGCTCCACTTTCGGCAGATGCTCATCGTCGCCGTACACGGAGCTGCTCGATGCATACACGAGCCGAGCCGCGCCCTTGTCACGCGCGGCGATCAGCATGTTCAGCGTGCCCGTCACATTGGCCGCGTGCGTGTCAGCCGGATGCGCCAGCGAGCGCGGCACGGAGCCGAGCCCGGCCTGATGCAAAACGTATCGCACGCCGGAACAGGCGCGCTGGCAGGTGTCCCCATCACGAATGTCACCCTCGATGAATTCAAATCGCGCGCGGTTTTCCGCCGCCATGCCGGCGATCACCGCGTCGATGTTTCCGCGCTTGCCGGTCTGCAGGTTATCCAGCGCCCGCACGCGTTGCCCGAGTGAGAGAAGCGTCTCCACGAGATGCGAGCCGATGAATCCCGCCGCACCGGTCACCAGCCAGTCCTCCGGTTTGCTGCGAAGCTTCTCCCTCAACGTGTCATAGGCACTCATGCGGCTTTTCTGTGGCGCAGAAGGAGCCTTCTGCAAGTCGCGAATCTCCCGCGCGCCGCAAGAGCGGCCCGTCGAATCGGCGTTGCGGGAAATGAAACGAGAGAATATGGAAGGCCACGAAGTGCAAATCCCTCCCGTGAGCCAGCCTGACCCCATCTCATCCGCGCCGGATCCGCTCTCGCCCCGAGCCTTCGATGAGTTCGCCGCCGAGTACGACACGGCCCTCAATCGCGGGCTGCGCTTCACGGGTGAGTCGAAGGAGTATTTCGCCGAAGGCCGGCTCAACTGGGTGCGCCGCGTGCTCGGGCCTGCGTTCCAGCCCGGCTGGCGCTGCCTCGATTACGGATGCGGCATCGGTGCCGCGACGCCGTTTCTCGCCCGCATCATCGAGGCATCCGACATCACAGGAGTGGACACCTCCGCCGAGTCCTGCGATCTCGCACGTCAGGCGCATGGCGGAAATGGCGCTCGCTTCTCGCACCCGGACGCGCTCGCTGCGCAGGCCGGCAGCTTTGACTTCGCGTATTGCAACGGTGTCTTTCACCACATCCCGCCAGACGCGCGGGCGAAGGCCGTCGCGCAGATCGCCAGCGCCTTGAAGCCCGGCGGCTGGTTTGCGTTTTGGGAAAACAATCCTTGGAATCCCATCACGCGCCTGCTCATGCGCTTTGTGCCTTTCGATCACGATGCGATTCTGCTCTGGCCTTCCGAGGCCCGGCGGTTGGTGGGGACGACAGGTCTGCGGGTGCAGCGCACAGACTTTCTGTTCATCTTTCCCTCGGCGCTCGGATTTCTCCGGCCGCTGGAGTTTAAGATCAGCGGGCTGCCATTCGGCGCGCAGTATCTGGTGCTCGCGCAGAAACCTGCGGTGTGAGGTTCAGCCCTCCCAGCTCATCCCATCCCACGCGATCACGCGCTCGAGCAGCCTCACCACCTCGTCCGTGAAGCATGAGAACAACGCCTCGCCTTTCGCTGCGGTGGCGTCGCGTGGATCACCAATGTGACCCGGCTCGCTGCGGTCAGGCATGATCCAGCCACGCGTGGCAGGCTCAAAGGCATTGCCAAACGGCACATCGGACGTCTGCGAGAGATCGCCCACCAACTCAGGCCGGATGCGCAGCACCATGGATGTCTCCCACTCGCACGCATGGCCCATCATCCGCTGCTGGAGGGCCGGCTCCTGCTTCCATGGCTCGGCGCCGAGGTTCCAATAGGTCGCAAAAAGCAGCAGCAGATCTTTGCGCTCGCGGTGCTGTTGCCGCGTCTCGAAGACGGACTGCTTGCCGGGCGTGTCGTTGCCACCGTGGCCGTTGAGGAAGACGAGACGCCTGAAGCCGTGGGCGATGAAGTTTTCCAGCAGGCCGTTGAGCAGGTCGATGTACACGCGCGGCTCCGCAGAGAGCGTGCCTGGGAAATCCATGTGATGGTGCGAGTTCCCAAGCCAAGTCAGCGGCGCGAAGAGCACGCTGCCACCGAGGCGCGCCTCGCTGCGGCGGACCAGCTCGCCCGTCAGCAGGCTGTCGGTGAAAACCGGCATGTGCCGCCCGTGCTGCTCGAGCGCGGCGATGGGGAAGACGACTGGTGTGTCGCGGCTGAGCGCGGCGACTTCGGTCCATTTGAGATCAGCGAGGAGCATGGGAGATGGAGGGACGAATGCGAAATGCGAAATGCGGAATGACTAACGGGGAGTTAGGCGGCGTCGATGGCGAGGGCGGCGCGCTTTGCGGAGCGGGTGGCGGCGTCCTGGCCCCACGGGAGATTGTCGAAAGCAGCTCCGGCGAAGTGAACGCGGCCGACGGGGGCGATGAGGTGCGGCCAGATTTGCGCAAGCTTGCCGAGGGCGAAAGGTTTGCGCTCACAGCCGACGGCATATGGCTCCTCCTTCCACCACTGATGCACGATGGCTTGCTCGATGGTGTCCTTGTTCATCCCTGGATAAAATTTTCGGAATGCTGCGAGCGCATCTTGAGGCGACAACGCGGGCGGTCCGCTGCCCATCAGCACGCAGCTCTCACCAGCGACCTCGTGCGCGCATTCATAGACAAGGCTCATCGTGCTGTCGCCCGTTTCGAAGTTGATGCCCGGCAGTTTGTCTCCCTCCCAGAAGCGCGTCCTGGCCTGGAGCACGATGCGCGACTGCATTCCCATCGGCGTGTTTCCCAGCGCGAACTTTTTCTGCTCCGGCCACGCTGGCGAGACCTGGATGCCTGGCAGGACGAGCGGGGACACGCACAGCACGACGTGGTCAGCCTTCAGCGTCTGCGCCTTCTTGTCCGGTCCCTCGGTGAAGGTGACGGCGACGGCGCGCGCATCGTGCTCCAGCAGGGTCACGACGCAGCTTTTGCGGATGCGATCACCCAGATGGCGCGCAAAGGTGTCGGGCAAAAGTTGGTTGCCGCCTTTGAGCCGGAACACCTCGCGTTTGAAGACCGGCAGGCCGCGCAGCTTCACGATGGCCTCCTGCCAGATGCGATACAGAGCGGAGACATCGCTCTCGTTCGCGGGTTTGCCCTTGCTCGTCAGCCGCGAGCCTCCGCAGTGGCCGCGCGCCGCCTCGGAGGCGCCTTGCCCGGCCAGCCAGTCCCCGAGCACCACATTGTCGAGGTCATCGAGCCCGACGCCGAAGGGCTGGTACTCGTCTTTGAACTGCACAGCCATCGGCGCGAAAAACAGACGCGACAGCTCCCGCCACCCGTGTTCCTGCATGAACGCGACCTCCCTCTCATTGAAGCCGAACTCGCGCTGTGTCTTCGCGTCTTCCAGCTCGCTCTCCGTGCGCCATTTGCCGCGCACGTTGCAAAACATGTCCCGCCGCCGCGCATACGCGACCACCGGAAGGTCGAACTTCCGCACCCACTCGCGATACGTGTCATAGCCGGGATCGGTGAACTGCTCCGCGCCCACGTCGGCATACAATCCATCCGGCAGTGGATCGCGGATCGTCTTCACATGCCCGCCTGTGCGCCGCGAGGCCTCCAGCACCGTGACGTCATGCCCGCGCTCCATCAGATCAAACGCACAGCTCAATCCGCCGATGCCGCCACCGATGACAACGACGCGCTTTCTGGCCGTCGCTGCATGGGCGTTGTTGCCTGCGAGCCACGCGCCAGTGGCGGCCTGAAGCAATCTCCGGCGGGTGGATTTCGTGCGCATCCTGTCACTACGCCGGCCGGTGGTTGATTCTGCGAAACCGGCGTCCATTCGTCCGCGCGCTTGAGGGAGGGCTCACTGAAACTGCACCGTTGTGCTCACCATCGCATCGCGCTCGTCAGTGATCGTGAGGAACCATGTGTTCGCTTCCGCAGGCGGCTTCGGCGCGGTGATTGTGTTGCCGGTGATCGTTGCCGGGATCGTTGTCCATTTCCGTTTGGAGCGCGGGCCGGTGTCAGTCGTGAAATTGAGCTCGGCCTTCTTCAATGCGGTCGTCGCTGTGCAGGTGACCTCGATGTTGTCGCCTTTGATTTCTGGTGTGCCTGGAACGGGCAGCGCTTTTCCCGCGCCGCATTTGGAGTCGATGAAGAGGCCGATCTCCTGCGGTGTCCAGCCGGGCGGATGGCCGTGCGGCATGTTGACCTGGATGCGGATTTGTTTCTCGCCGGGCACGACGGCGAAGCTCTTCATGTAGCTGTCGAGCACGTAGTGGACATCGTTGGTGCCGTTCACGAAAAAGATCGGCACGCGGCATCGCGGCAGCAGGCTGCCGGGATCGTATGCCTTCACCCATGCGGCGGCGCGGGCTCCGAGCTTGTCGATGCTGGGCTTCTGCACGGACTCCCCCTCATGCAGAAAGCCGCAGCCATAGACTGGCACTGCGGCCTTGAAGCGATCATCGAGCGACGCCACGAGGCATGTGGTGTAGCCGCCCCAACTGATGCCGGTGACCGCAGTGCGGTCGGCATCCACCTCCGCAAAGCTGCGCAGCAACGTGTGCGCGCGCATCACGCTGGCGACCGCATGGAAGGGCCAGTCGTCGCTGGTGTCCCCGCCGATGCTGTCGAACTTCTCCGACGGCCCGTGCGCCGGACCGCCGTTTGGGAGACGCGTTCGCGTGCCACGGTGACCGTTGCCGACGGCCATTCCTGTTTTGGAATCAAACTCCGCATCCGGCGGACGCGAGCCGTTCAGATCCATCGCAATCGCCGCGTAGCCACGCTTCGCCCACAGATGCACCCACTCGGCAAAAGCGGTGCCGCCGCCGCCATGGATGAGCACCACGCCGGGAAACTTTGCGCCTGCCTTCGCCTGACCGAGCGTGATGGGCGAGGCATAAAAGGCAAACACCTCGGTGTCGCGGCCTTGAAGTTTCTCGCCCGCATACGTCAGCGATTGCACGGGCTGATCCCGCCGCACCCACTTCATCGCCGGCACGTTATTCTTCAGCGCATCAAGATCCCACGGACCGACGACTTCGGCATCAAGTGCTGTGACGGAAACGAACGCTGCGGCGAGAATAAGGAGCCTCATGACGCATGATCAAACGTCGCCGAGCGCCAGTTGCCTTCGCGCTATTTCACCCACACCGGCTTACTGCGCGGCCTTCGGCCGGTTCAGCACGGCGTCCTTTGTCGTGGCGACGACGGCCATCACCTGGCCGATCAACTCCTGGCTGATTTTCAGATCCTTGAGCGTGGCCACGAGGTTCTCAGCGATGGCGTTGAAGTGGACCTCGGTGAGATCCAGGTTCGCGTGCGCCTTGCGCATGTCCTTGCCGGTCCATGGCACGGGGCTCCCGAGCGCTGCAGAAAGGAATGCCTTTTGCTTCCTGCGCTGCTTGTCCATGCTCACGTCGTCGAAGAAGTGCTTCACGCGTTCGTCGGCGAGGACCTTCACGTAGAAGGCCTCGACGGCGGCGTCGATGGCGGCCTTGCCACCGAGCTTTTGGTAAAGGCTGCTTTCGCGGGCAGTCTTGAATTGGTCACGAGAGTCCGCGTTTGCGAACGACCAGGTGCGGTCCTCGTAAACATGCGTGATGGCGGGATCGACCGGCTTTCCGCTGACGGGACAGATCGTGTTGGTCTGCGTTTCCGACGCGATGCTTAGAGGCTCGGCGGCTATGGCTGCATGGATGAGCATGGCGGAGGCCGTGACGAATGAACAAAGGATGGATTTCATGGTGATTGCGTTTGGAGGGCAAGAAAACGCGCCGCGATCCGCGCCCAGCGATCCGATCTTGCGGTTGTGTGGCATTCCATTGGCGTCACCGCAGGTGCGTGGCGACTTCCGCGCAAAGTCCGGCAGAATGCGCGGTGCCATCCGAGGTGCATCGGGTGCATGTTCAGAAATGGCGAAGGCGAACCCAACAACCAAACCCGACATCATCGGCCGCGCGGAAATCGAGCTTCTCGTGAACACGTTTTACGAGCGGGTGCGCGAGGACGATACGATCGGATTCATCTTCAACGACGTTGCGCGCACGGACTGGGCCGCGCACCTGCCGAAGATGTACAGCTTCTGGGAGACGGTGCTCTTCCGCAGCGGCGGCTATGTGGGGAATCCGCTTTCCCCACACGCGAGGCTCGCGGGACAGACGGCGATGGGTCGCGCGCAGTTCGACCGCTGGCTGTCCCTGTTCTGCGGCACGGTGGATGATCTTTTCGCGGGTGAGAAGGCTGGGCATATCAAGAGGTGCGCCGAGGACATGGCGAATGTCATTCGCACAAAGATCAATGCCGCTCCTGTTAGCGCCGCGCAGAATCCAAGCGAGCCTGACTCCGCGCTCCCTGCTCCGCAGGCCTTGACATGAGCAGCAGCGGTCACCGACACCCGCCCAGTGAAGCGGCGGTCGCGCGCTTGCGCTGGCTGGCGTCTGAGCCGTATCGCGTGTTCTTTATCAGCGGGGCGGTGTGGAGCGTCATCGGTGTGTCTTTGTGGCCGCTGTTTCATGCGCAAGCGCTCGGGTTTTATCCGGGCATCGCCCACGCACGGCTGATGATCGAGGCGTTCGGCGGCGCGTTTGTCGTCGGCTTCCTCGGCACGGCGGGGCCGCGCATGATGACCGCGCCTAAGCTCACGCCGCTGGAGCTGGCCTGGCTTTTCTCACTGCATCAGGCCTGCGCATTCAGCCATCTTTGCCTGCGGCACGCATGGGGAGACGGCTGCTTCATCGCCATGCTCATCACGCTTCTGATGTGCTTGGTGATTCGCGGAGTGAAGTTTTCAACGGAACCGCCGCCGCCGCAGATGTTGCTCGCGCTTACCGGCCTGCTCTGCGGGATCGCAGGCGCGACGATGCTGATGCGGCCTTCCGTGCAAGTGGACGCGCAACGCGCGCGGCTTGCGGGCTTGTTGCTTTACCAGGGCCTGCTGCTCGCTCCCGTGCTCGGTATCGGCTCGTTCGTTTTTCCGCGAATGCTGGGTGGCGGCTTTGGCGATGCAAAAGATGCGACGGAGAGCCGCACGAAGCTGATCCGTGCAGTGACGGCCGCCGTGCTGCTGGTGGCAAGCTTTCTCCTCGAAGCTCGCGGTCAGGTGATGATCGGGATCGGACTGCGCGCCCTCACGGCCGCAGGCTTTCTGCTCATCGAGGTGCGCTGGCGCAGAGATTCCGATGCAGCGCCGCGCGGCTCTCTGACTGCCGGATTGTTCTGGGCCCTGCTGCTCGGCCTGCTCGGTCTGGTGCTCGCGCCGTTCCGTTATGCGGCGCATGTGTCGGTCGAGCATCTGCTTTACATCGGCGGCTTCGGCATGCTGCTCCTCATTGTCGGCAGCCGCGTTCTGTTCGGGCACAGCGGCGACCTCGAGGGCTTCTCCGCCCGTGGCAGATGGCCGCGCCTTTTGATCTTCCTCGGCGTGCTCGCAGCCATCACGCGCGCGACTCCCGCGTGGGCACCCTCGACCACGGTGTCCCACCACATCTATGCTGCGTGCACATGGGGCGTGCTGGCGCTGCTCTGGCTGGTGTGGCACCGACGGCGCTTTGTGCGGCGCGATGACGACGCGTGATCCCGCCGCGCGGATGGCGGTCACTTGAAGGGCACCCGCTTCACTTCCTCAATGACAGGCACGTCCTTGTTCATGGCGTCGTAGGCGGCCTTGAGACGACGCACTTCATCGGGATTCGCATCAGCCACGTCGTGCTGCTCGGCGGGATCGCTTGCCAGGTCGAAGAGCTGCATGGGCTTCGAGGCGTCTCCGGTTTGCACACCGGGAAGCTCGCTTGGCTGCGCCTGCTCGTAGGGGGCGAGAATCGTCACGCCATCCGGTCCGCGCGGGTCGATGTATTTCTCGCCCGGCTTGTAAACGCTGGCGAGGCCGCCGCCGGGCTTCAGCACATGCAACTTCCAGCGCGCGTCACGCACAGAGGTGAGCTGCGATTGTTTGAGCGCGAAGATTTCCTCGTGCGGGCTCTTTTCGTCACTCGTAAAAAGCGGCATGATGTCGCGCCCGTCGATCACGCGGTCCTGCGGAGCCGGGATGCCGGCGGCCTTTAGCGTCGTGGCAAACAAGTCCATCATCACCGCAGGCTGGGTGCTGACGTGGCCGGCGGGAATGCGGCCGGGCCAGCGGGCGATCATCGGCACGCGGTAGCCGCCTTCATAGTTGCTGCCTTTCATGCCGCGCAGGCCGCCCGTGCTGCCGCCGAACGTCGCGCCGTTGTCGCTGCTGAACATGACGAGCGTGTCCTTTTCGAGGCCCAGCTCCTTCAGTTTTCCGAGCACCTGACCGACGCTCCAATCGAGCTCTGCCACCGCGTCGCCGTAAAGTCCCGCGCCGCTTTTTTTGTAAAAGGCCTCGGACGCGGCGAGGGGTTTGTGCGGCATGGCCTCGGCAAAGTAGAGGAAAAAAGGCCCGCTCTTGCTGCGCTCGATGAAGGTCAGCGCGCGCTCCGTGTAGCGGCGCGTGAGGGTGGCCTGCACGACGGGATGCTCGATGACCTGCGTACCTTCGAGCACCTGAACGGGCCTCATGTCATTGGAGTATGGGATGCCGAAGTACTCATCGAAGCCGCGTTCTGTGGGCAGCGTGCCGGGCTTGTGTCCGAGATGCCACTTGCCGACCATGCCCGTCGCGTAACCCGCCGCCCTCAGCATCTGCGCCAGCGTGATCTCGGACTTCGGCATCGCCAGCGCATCCGCCGCCGGGCCACCATCGGGCGCGGGATTCTGCGTCATGCCGCAGCGGAAGGGATAGCGCCCCGTCATCAGCGAAGCGCGGGTGGGCGCGCAAAATGAAGCGGGACAATTGAACTGCGTGAGCCGTGCGCCCTCCGCCGCCATCTGGTCAAGGTGAGGGGTTTTGATCTTTGCATTCCCGTAGCACGCGAGATCGCCATAGCCGAGGTCGTCCGCGAGGATGATGACCACGTTCGGCCGCGCCGCGCACGCCAGATTGAAGACAAGGAACGCTGACAAAAAGTGAAGGAGTGTCTTCATAAAGTCAGCGCTAGGCCCGCTCCCAGCGAAATCTGCGATCCTGCTCGTGGATCGCCTGATCATTGATGCTCGCGAATCGTCTCGCCATGTAGCCATGCTCGTCGAACTCCCAGTTCTCGTTTCCGTGGCTGCGCCACCACTGTCCGGCATCGTCATGCCATTCGTACTCGAAGCGCACGGCGATGCGGTTGCCCGTGAAGGCCCACAGCGTTTTCTTGAGGCGATAGTCCTGCTCCTTGGCCCACTTGCGCGTCAGAAACTCCACGACCTCTGCACGGCCGTGGAGAAACACGTCGCGGTTACGCCACTCAGTGTCCGGCGTGTAGGCCAGCGACACGCGTTCTGGATCCCGGCTGTTCCACGCGTCCTCAGCCATCTGGACTTTTTGCTTCGCGGTTTCCTCGGTGAAGGGCGGCAGGGGTGGGCGTGGTTTCATCGGTTTGCAAAGTGAGGCGCGCAGCATGGCGAAAAAGTCCCACCGCGCGAGCGCCGGTCTTTTTGACCGTGAAAAGCGGCCCGGAAAACATCTTGCGTTCCAAATGAACGCACCCACTTTACCGGCCCTCTCGTCCCCGGCCACTCGGGCTTGGTTTGGAAAAGAGGGGAACGGCATCAGCCTCCTGGAGTGGGAGGCCATGTCGTAACAAACATCACTCCACAACCCAAACATCATCAATGAGTGCAGCTACTCTCTCGGAAATGATCGCCCAATCATTCCGGGCGCTCTCAGAAGGATCCATTGTCAAAGGCAGGATCCTCGAAATCAAACCTCAGATCGTGCTGGTCGATATCGGCTACAAATCTGAAGGCGCGATCCCCTCCAACGAATTTGAAGACGAAGACATCCAGGTGGGTGACGAAGTCGAAGTCCTCCTCGAACGGCTCGAAAACGACGAGGGCATGGTCGTACTCTCGAAGGAGAAGGCCGCGCACCGCCAGAACTGGGACAAGATTTACAAGGTCTTCCAGGACGGCGGCCTCGTGAAGGGCAAGGTGAAGTCCGTCGTGAAGGGCGGTCTTATGGTCAACGTCGGCGTCGAGGCCTTCCTGCCCGGCAGCCAGATCGACATCATCCCGCCGAAGGACCTCAACGAGTACGTCGGCAAGGTTTACGAGTTTAAGATCGTCAAGATCAACGACGACCGCAAAAACATCGTCCTCTCCCGCCGCGAAGTCATCGAGGCAGAGCGTGCCGAGCAGCGCATGAAGTTCCTCGACGGTGTGAAGCCGGGGGACAAGGTCATCGGCGTGGTGAAGAACATCACCGACTTCGGTGTGTTCGTGGATTTGAACGGCATGGACGGACTGCTCCACATCACCGACATGAGCTGGGGCCGCCTCAACCATCCTTCCGAGATGGTCGGCATCGGTCAGCGTCTCGAAGTGCAGATCCTCGAGGTCAATCGCGAGAAAGAGCGCGTCTCACTCGGCCTCAAGCAGATGGCCAACAACCCTTGGGAAAACATCGAGGCCCGCTACCCCGTCGGCCAAAAGGTCCGCGGCAAGGTCACGAAGCTCGTCGCTTACGGCGCGTTCGTCGAAGTCGAGGAAGGCGTCGAAGGTCTCGTCCACGTTTCCGAGCTGTCCTGGATCAAGCGCATCGCGCGTCCGTCCGATGTGCTCACCGTGGGCCAGGAACTCGAGGCCG
>JANOBO010000075.1:0-18001 GCA_031411695.1 Verrucomicrobiaceae bacterium | reverse complement strand
TAGCCGGAGGTCTCAGGCACGCTGACGCCGGAGATGAGGTGCAGCTCACTGAGATAATCGGCGACGGGATGGGGCATCGGATGATTTGGGAGACGTGCCGATGAAAGCGGGTCTTCCGCGCCGGGGCAAGAACGGAAAGTGCACGGAGTGGCGGCGCTGCCGCGCAAAGATTTTTCATTTTGTGATTGGCGGGACGCCGGGTTTTTGCTGAAATCCCGCTCAGTGCCTCTGCCTCTTTCATGGGACTCGTTGTTGGTGTGGGACTCGTCCGCGCCCGGGATCACGTGGGATGGCATGGTGCAAAACACACAACCGAAACACACCATGGCCTCTGACAATCGCATCTCCCTGCAACTCACCGCCGCTCAGAAAGCTGCCATCGTCAGCGCCGTCGCGGCGCTGAAAGCCGCCCTCGACGGTTTCCTCATCAATCTCACCCCGGAGGAGCGCCAAAGCCTGCCGCGCATCGGGGACAACTCGCTGGCCTTCGATGAAAAGTGCGCGGCCTACATGGCTAGCCGCCCGGATCTGGTGCCCAGCTTTCTGGATCTGGCGGAGATGGCGCTCGACCGCAAGGCAGTGGCGGATCTGCTGCCCTGCCTCCGCGAGCTGGCCCCGCTGTGCGAGGGCCTGGAAGACACCATCATGCTGGCTAACTCGGACAACATGATGGGCGACCTGGCCTTTTACCAAAACACCAAGCAGGCTGCAAAGCGTGGCGTGCCGGGTGCCGGCACCATCTATGATGACCTGAAAACCCGCTTCCCTGGCCGCCCCAAGAAGGATACGCCGACGCCGCCGACCCCATAAATCGGGGTAAAATTCGATTTTCCATAAAAAACAGCGGTTTTGGGAGTCAAAAAGCCGGTCTGACCGTCCAAAAGCCCGGTCCGACTGTGTAACTGGCCCCTTTGACCGCTGACGAAATCGGTGAAAGGGGCCTCACCGAACCTCCGACCGGTTTTTCGAACGCTCCCACCGTCCGCCCGGCCGCCGCCACCGAGTTTGAGTCCGCCCGGCCCGTCGCAAAGGTCCCCCTCACCGCCAAACCCGCCGCTGCCACCGTCACCGCCACCCGCCGATCGTCGCTCGTCATTCGTGATTCGTCATTCGTCATTTCACACTCCTCGCCATGCCTTACGATCCTACCCTCCCACTACCACACTCGCCACTGGAGTCCCAAGTGATCCGAGATCAGCTCCAAGCGTTGTTCAGCCTGATCACGAACATCCTGACGGTGAGCGGCGCGCAGATCGATGCAGTGAACACGCTGGGGCCGGGAGATCCGGCAACGGTGACGGTGACGGTGACCGCAGGGACGCTGCAGTTTACGTTTGGCATCCCGCGCGGACTGGAGGGGATGCCGGGTGCGCAGGGGGAGCCGGGGCCGCAGGGCCCGGCGGGCGGCCCGCCGGGGCCGGAAGGGCCGCCGGGGCCGCCGGGTGCCACCGGTCCGGATGGCCCGAGCGGACCTCCAGGTCCGCAGGGCCCAGACGGGCCGCAAGGGCCGACAGGTGAGGTGAGCCAAGCCCAACTGCTGACCGCGATGGGAGACACAAGCAGCAACAGCAACGGGGTGAACACACTGAGCGCCAGCGCGGACGCGGACTACAATCAAGCGCAGATGCAAATGGTGATGAACAAGCTGGATGAGCTGATCAACGACCTGCGGAGGTGAGGGAAGATCAATGACGGGCTGCTGCGGGGCGAACTTGGGAGAGCGTGTTCCGATATGGACGGGGGAGCGGGCCCGCCGCTGATCCGCAGGCTTCGCTCACTCTTTTGCAAACAAGATACGCAAGCTGTTCAAGCAGACGACCACCGTGCTGCCCTCATGCGTGAGGACACCGAGCGTGAGCGGCACGATGCCGAAGAGGGAGGCGATGGCCATGATGATGACGGAGCCGAGGGAGATGGCGATGTTTTGCTTGATGATGCGCCGCGCGATGTTGCTGATGTGTCTGGCAGAGAGGAGCTTTTCGATCTTGTCCTGCATGAGGACGACATCGCTCTGCTCCAGCGCTGCATCGGTGCCGCGCGCGCCCATGGCGACGGAAACGTAGGCGGCGGCGAGGCTGGGGGCGTCGTTCACGCCATCGCCGATCATGGCGACCTTGTGGCCTTGATCGGTCATCTCCTTGATGAAGGCGACCTTGTCTTCGGGGTGCAATCCTGCGCGGACTTCGGCGATGCCGAGCGCGGTGCCTACCTCAGCGGCGGCGGCGCGGCGGTCGCCGGTGAGCATGACGGTGCGTATGTTTTCCTTGGCAAGCTGCGCGAGGACGGCGCGGCTGCCGCTGCGGATTTCGTCCTTCAAAAGCACGCGTCCCATGAGCTTCTCGTGCACGACCCAGACTTCGGAAAAGCCAAGCGGCGCATCGGGCACATCGGCTAGCCATTGGCCGAGATCGCTCTGCTTCATCAGCTCGCGGCGGCCGACGTAGCTGATGCCGTTCTCGGTGCGGCCCCGCAATCCCTGGCCGGTGATCGATTGGAATTCGGCGAGCACGTCGGCGGTGATGCCGTGCGTCTTGCCATACTGGGTGATGGCGCGGGCGATGGGGTGATTTGAATTTGCCTCGAGCGTGACGGCGATGCGCAGCACGTCGTTTTCCTTGCCGGGGGGGAAGCTCTCGATCAGTGAGACCTTGAGTTCGCCCTCGGTGAGCGTGCCCGTCTTGTCCATGGCGATGGTGTCCACCTCGGCGAGCTTTTCGATGGCCGCTCCGCCGCGAAACAAAATGCCGCGCCGCGCGCCCCAGGCGATGGCGGCGAGGATGGCTGACGGGATGGAAAGCACGAGCGCACAGGGGCTCATCACGACCAGCAGCGTCATGGCGCGGTAAAAGGCGGACTTGCTGGTGGCGGTGTTCTCGAACGGCGGAATGTCAAAGACGAGCGACCAGACGACAAACATGACGATCACCGCAGCGATGGTGATGACGGTGTAGCGCGTGCCGAATTTGTCAGTGAAGCGCTGGCTCGGTGCGCGCAGATGCTGCGCGTTTTGGATCATGTGGATGATCTTCGCCAGAGCGCTCTGTGTTGCGGGCTTCTCGACGCGCGCCTGCACCACGCCCCACAGATTCAGCGTGCCGCCAAAAACCTGCGCGCCGTTTTCCTTGTCGATGGGCATCGATTCGCCGGTGAGTGTGGACTCATCGACGGCAGTCTGGCCCGAGATGACGGAGCCATCGACGGGGAACAGCTCGTCGGGCTTCACGAGGATGGTGTCGCCGATCTGCAGCACGGCCACAGGCCGGTCCTCCGTGCCGCCACCGGGCAGGATCACATGTGCAAACTTCGGTGCGGCCTTCGTGAGCGCGTTGATCTCCCGATGCGTGCGGTGCAAGGCAAAATGCTCGAGCGCGCCAGAGGTGGAAAAGAGAAACAAAAGCAGCCCGCCTTCCTCCCATGCGCCGATGCTGACTGCGCCGATCGCGACGGCGAGCATGAGGAAATGAATGTCGAGCTGCTTCTCGCGGATCTTTTCCCACGCATCGCCCGCAGCATCCCATCCTCCGGAAATGAGCGACACGCTGAAGATCAAATGCACCAGCCAGTCAGGCGCGAAGAACGCGCTCTTCGCGACGAATCCCGCGATGAGCGCCACACCGCAGATCGTGGCCTGCATGGCCAGCGTCTGCCACTCCTCCAGGCTGCGGCGTTCGATGTCCTCGGCCTCGGGCCATTCAAATTCGCGCCACTTCCAAAACTTCGGCGCGGTGGGGCAGGAGGGTTTCTCCAGCAGCACCTCGCGGCTGTCGTGCTGCACATGGAATGCGCCGGACTGCTGGTCGTGTGTGGGCTGGACCGTTTTGCCGCCGACCACCCATCGCGAGTCCAGCGCCTTCAGCACCTCGGACAGCTTTTGCTGGAGCGCTGCGGTATCGACGGTGCCGAGCGTGGCGACGGACACCCGCTTGTCCTTCGGCACGATGCGGATGGCCTCCACGCCCTCCTCGCCCATGAGAAAATCCGTCAGGCCATCCAGCCACGACACACCCTCGGTCGGCGGGGGAGTGACTGGGTCGGTCTCTGGCATGATCCTATTTGGCACAAAGAGCGAGGAAGGCGCAAAGTTTTTTCCAGTGTGTGCTATCGTGCGCCCGATGTCCGCCCCAGCCCAGCCACAATCTCTCCTCGGCACCACTCTCGACGAGCTGGTGGCGATGTTCGCGGACTGGGAGCAAACGGCCTACCGGGCCAGGCAGGTCGTGGAGTGGACCTTCCGCCGCCGCGTGACGAGCCTCGATGACATGACGAACCTCAGCCGTGAGCTGCGTGCGAAGCTGGCGGAAAAGTTCACGCTGCGCACGATGACCCTCGAGAGCGTCACGGGCTCGAAGGACACGACGCGCAAATATTTGCTGCGGCTGCACGACGGCCGATTCGTCGAGACCGTGCTCATCCCCGCATCGCCCGCGCTGTATGGAGACCGCGCGGATCGGCGCACGCTGTGTGTGTCCAGCCAGGTCGGCTGCGCGTATGACTGCAAATTTTGCGCCAGTGGTCTGGCCGGCTTCACGCGCAATCTCAGCGCTGGCGAGATCGTCGAGCAGGTCGTCCAGGTCGAGGCACAATCGGGAGAGCGCGTGGATAACATTGTCTTCATGGGCATGGGCGAGCCGCTGGCAAATCTCACGAACCTTCTCAAGGCCATCGAGATCCTCAACGCGCACTGGGGCATCGGCATCGGCGCGCGGCACATGACGGTGTCCACCAGCGGACTCGCGCCGCAGATCAGAAAGCTGGCGGAGTTCCCGTTGCAGATTCGTCTCGCCATCTCGCTGCACGGTGCCAGCGACGATGTGCGTGACAAGATCATGCCGGTGAACCGGAAGTATCCGCTCGCAGAGCTGTTCTCCGCGCTGGATGTGTGGACGTCCGGGCGCAAGCAGCGCATCACTTTGGAATACATCCTCATTGAAGGCGTGAACGACGGACTCGATCAGGCGCACCTTCTCGCCGATCACGCGCGGCGGCTGGACTCGCTCGTGAATCTCATCCCATACAACACCGTCGATGGTCTCGAATGGAAACGCCCGAGCGAGACGCGGCAGGATGCGTTTAAGGAAGTGCTCGTGCGCGCCGGAATCATGACGACGCTGCGCAGAGAAAAGGGCCACGACATTGCGGCGGCGTGCGGACAGCTCCGGCTGAAACAAGAAACCGCGCTCGGCATCATCGACAGTCCGATAGGCGCCTTGGTGCAGTCCAGCCTTTAGCAGCCTGTCGAAGCAGCCTCCGCCGCTGGCAGAGCAAAACGTCCGGGACGAAAGCGATTGTGTGGAAGGCCGCGCCTCCGGATGAAGTCTCCGGGCCGGGGACATCCTTCTGTGAAGACCTTCATCGCCGCGATTCCGT
The DNA here is from genome assembly GCA_031411695.1 of Verrucomicrobiaceae bacterium. Taxonomy (GTDB): domain Bacteria; phylum Verrucomicrobiota; class Verrucomicrobiia; order Verrucomicrobiales; family Verrucomicrobiaceae; genus JAIBCL01. The sequence goes on along the minus strand of JANOBO010000075.1, from coordinate 12,634 downwards.
CGCTGCGCGCCGCACCTCGCGCGATCGCTCCGGAAAGAATACGCTCGCATCCTGTCTTGCGATCTGCTTTAAGGATCGCCTCCAACCATGAGAACCAACCCACTGCTCCCACAGGAGCGGCTGCGGAGAACTGCGTTTGTCGGGCTCGTCGTGAGTCTTGCATCTAGCGTGTCTTCGTTTGCCGCAGAATCCGCATCCACGATCAACTCGGGCGACACCGCCTGGATGCTCACCTCCACCGCGCTCGTGCTCTTCATGATGCTTCCCGGCCTCGCGCTTTTTTACGCCGGTCTGGTGAAGGCGCGTAACACGCTGTCGATCTACATGCAGTGCTTCGTGCTCACCTGCGCGCTGAGCCTGCTGTGGCTCGCGTGCGGATACTCCTTGTCGTTCTCGGATGGCGGCGCCTTTTTTGGCGGCTTGGGACGCATGTTTCTCTCCGGCGTGACTGCCGAGACCGTCCGCAGTGATTACAAGAACATTCCGGAGGGCCTCTGGTTCGCCTATCAGATGATGTTCTTCCTCATCACACCCGGTCTTTTCATCGGCGCATTCGCCGAGCGCATGAGATTCAAGGCCATGCTGATCTTCAGCGTGGTCTGGAGCCTGGTCGTCTATGTGCCGTGCTGCTACGGCGTGTGGCACAAGGCGGGCGAATTCTTCGGACTGCACGGCGTGAAGGACCTCGCCGGCGGCATCGTCGTGCATATCACCGCTGGCGTGGCAGCGCTGGTGCTCTGCATCGTCGTCGGTCCGCGCAGAGGATTCCCGCACACACCGTTCATCCCGCATAATCTGCCTCTCACCATCGTAGGCGCAGGCATGCTTTGGGTCGGGTGGTTCGGATTCAATGGCGGCAGCCAGGTGGCGGCCAATGGCGCGGCTGCGATGACCATCATCGTCACCCACACGTCCGCCGCCACCGCCGCGCTGGTCTGGATGACCATCGAGTGGCTGGCATTGGGCAAACCCAGCGCGCTCGGCATCGCCACCGGCTCCATCGCCGGACTCGCCGCCATCACACCAGCCTCAGGCGTGGTCGGGCCAGTCGGCGCGATCTGCATCGGCGCGACGTCCGCGATCGTTTGCTGGCTGGCCTGCGCAAAGCTGAAAAGAAGATTTGGCTATGACGACTCGCTCGACGTTTTCGGCGTACACGGAGTCGGCGGTTTCATCGGCACCCTGCTGCTCGCCGTCTTTGGCACGAAGTCATTCGCGGGCGGATTCGGCGACTTCGACATCGGAAAACAGTTTGTCACCCAGTTGCTGGCCGCAGTTTACACCATCGCGCTCTCGGGTGTGGCCAGTTATGTGATCCTCAAGGTCATCGCCCTCTTCATGCCTCTGCGTGTGGGTGAGGATGACGAGCGCATGGGCCTCGATCTAGCCGAGCACGGCGAGACGGCCTACGGCGAGTAGTCAGACAGTTTCGATTTGGGAAACCCCGGCTGGCGCGAGCTGGCCGGGGTATTTTGTTCAGCGGGTCTTGAGCCTGCGTTTCAGCTTCCGCATCAGCTCCGCATTCCCCTCCAGCTCCTCCATGATGAGCGTGAGCACTTCGAGCGTCTGCTTGCTCATGTGATGCTCCATGCCTTCCACGTCGCGATGCACCTCGGCGGCGTCGAGGCCGAAGCCGGAGAGCAGCCGTGTGAGCACATCGTGCCGGCGCGCGATCTCCGCGCCGATCTTGCGGCCTGCGACGGTGAGCGTCACGCCGCGATAGCGCTCATAGACGAGGTAGCCCTCGGCATCCAGACGCTGGATCATGTTCGTCACGCTGGCCTGGGAGATGCCGAGGTTTTGCGCGATGTCAGCGGCGCGGGCATAGCCCTTGGCCTCGATCAAATTGTGAATCTGCTCCAGGTAATCCTCGATGGCCGGGGAGTCGGTGTGGGCGGTGGGTTCGCGGCGCTTGGCTGGCATCGCGGGATGCTAGCAGCGTGCCGAGGATGGGAAACCGGATATTTGCGTCGCAGAAAAGAAAGTTAGTCCGGACTAAATCATGGGTTGCGCTTTTGGCCGGGCTGGTAATCTTAGCCCAGCCTAAATTAGGGCCAATCCATGAAGCCATCTCTCGTTTTTTCATTCCTCGCGGCCCTCTCCGTCCTTCCATCCCAGGCGGAGGAGCTGCGCGAGATGAGCACCGACAGGCCGGACACCACCGAGTCCCCTTACACGGTGCCCGCCGGGCATTTTCAGCTGGAGATGAGCTTCTTCGACCACAGCCGCGATGCGGGGGGGGACAGCGAGGCGTGGTCGTTTGGCCTGGTGAATTTCAAGGCGGGCCTGCTGCCTGACACGGACTTGCAGTTCATTTTCGACTCCTGGACACGGGAGCGATCAGATGAGACGCGCAGCGGATTCAGCGATGTCACCCTGCGGCTCAAACAGAATCTCTGGGGCAACGACAGCGGCACCACGGCGCTGGCGGTGATGCCGTATCTGAAAATCCCAACCGGCTCCGAGCTGAGCAATGGCGAGTGGGAGGGCGGCCTGATCGTGCCGCTGGGTATCTCGCTCTCTGAGCGTCTGAGCCTCGGACTGATGGCTGAGATGGACATCGTGCATGACGAGGACGCGGGCGGGCATGATGTGGAGTGGCTCCACTCGGCGACGCTGGGACTGGCGCTCACGGATCAGCTCGGAATGTATGTGGAGCTGGTCGGCATCGCCGGTGCGCAGACGGATTACCGCGCGCTTTTCGACGCGGGCCTCACGTTCGCCGTCACCGACAACTTGATCTTCGATGCCGGTGTCCGCATCGGACTGAACCGCGCGGCGGAGGACTTCGGCGTCTTCACCGGCATGAGCATTCGTTTTTAAATCACCATGAAAAAGCAATCCGTTCTATTTCTCGCCTGTCTCTCATTCGTCTCGTGTGGTCCATCTCCTGAAAAAACCAGCGGCGGGCCGAAGCGCATCCTGACGACGTTCACCATCATTCAGGACATCGCGCAGAATGTGGCTGGCACGGCGGCCATCGTGGAGAGCATCACCAAACCTGGCGCGGAGATCCACGACTACGAACCGACGCCTCTTGATCTCGTGAAGGCGCAGCACGCGGATCTGGTGCTGTGGAATGGCCTCGGCCTGGAGCGCTGGTTTGAAAAATTTCTTCATCAAGTGAAGGACGTGCCCAGCGTCGTGCTCACCGACGGCATCGAACCGATGGGCATCGGCGAGGGGCCATACACCGGAAAGCCGAACCCGCACTCGTGGATGTCGCCGGCAAACGCGATCATCTATGTGGAGAACATCCGCAAGGCGCTGGTGAAGCTCGATCCGCCGAATGAGGCGATCTACACCGCGAACGCAGCCGCCTACACCGAGAAGCTGCGCGCCGTTGATGCACCCGTACGCGCGACGTTGGAAAAAATCCCGGCGGAGCAACGCTGGCTGGTGAGCTGCGAGGGCGCGTTCTCGTATCTCATCCACAACTACGGCATGAAGGAACTCTATCTCTGGCCCGTGAACGCAGACCAGGAAGGCACGCCGCAACAGGTGCGCAAAGTCGTGGACACGGTGCGGGCCAACAAGATTCCCGTCGTCTTCTCCGAGAGCACGATCAGCGACAAAGCGATGCTGCAAGTGGCGAAGGAAACCGGCGCGCGCTACGGCGGCGTGCTCTATGTGGATTCGCTCACCAACGACGACGGCCCGGCACCCACGTTTTTGCGACTGCTGCAATTCAACGCCGACACCATCGTGAAAGCCTTCGCCCAGCCCTGACATGCAGCAGCTCTCCATCGAAGTCGCCGATGTGACCGTGGCCTACAACAACGGCATGGTCGCCCTGCGCGACGCGTCATTCGCGCTCGGCGCGGGCACGATCTGCGCGCTGGTGGGTGTGAACGGCAGCGGCAAGAGCACGCTGTTCAAATCCATCATGGGTTTTCTCCGACCCGCGAAAGGTACGGTGCGCATCGCCGGCCTCAGCGTTGATGCGGCGCGCAAACAAAAGCTCGTGGCCTATGTGCCGCAGAGCGAGGAGGTGGACTGGTCCTTCCCCGTGAGCGTGTGGGACGTGGTGATGATGGGCCGGTACGGTCACATGGGCGTCATGCGCATCCCGCGCGCCGAGGACAAACGCATCGCGCAGGAATGCCTCGAGCGCGTGAGCATGACGGAATTCAAAGAGCGGCAGATCGGCGAGCTGAGCGGCGGACAAAAGAAGCGTGTCTTCCTTGCGCGCGCGCTGGCACAGCAGGGCCGCATCATGCTGCTCGACGAGCCGTTCACCGGCGTGGATGTGCAGACCGAGGCAGCCATCATCGATCTGCTGCGCGCGTTGCGGAGCGACGGCCACATCATCCTCGTCTCCACGCACAATCTCGGCAGCGTCCCGGAGTTTTGCGATCAAGTCGTGCTCGTGAACCGCACCGTGCTGGCCTTTGGCAAAACGGAGAAAGTTTTCACCGAGGACAATCTCTCCCGCGCCTTCGGCGGCGTGCTGCGGCACTTCCACTTCGACCAGTCCACGATTCAGGATCACGACGGTCGCACGGTCCGCCTTCTCACCGACGACGAACGCCCGTTGGTCTTTGGCAAAGACGGCCATCTGGAGTACACCGAGCGGCAGGGTCGTGAGGAAATCGTGAAGGAGCGGGCGAAGGAGGTGGGCGAGTGAATGACCTGCTCATTCCTTTTCAGTACGACTACATGCTCAAGGCCATCCTTGTGAGCGGTCTCATCGGCGGGGTGTGCGCGTTTTTGTCGTGCTTCATCACGCTGAAAGGCTGGTCACTCATGGGCGATGCGCTTTCACATGCTGTCGTGCCGGGCGTGTCGCTCGCTTGGCTGCTTGGGCTGCCGTTTTCCGTGGGCGCGTTTGTGGCGGGCATCCTCGCGGCGCTCAGCATGGGCTGGGTGCGCAGCAAGACGAGGTTGCGCGAGGATGCGGTGATAGGCGTGGTGTTCACGACGTGGTTCGCGCTAGGGCTGCTGCTGCTCACGCTGTTTCCGAGCAATCTGAACCTGCGCACCATCATCTTTGGCAACATTCTCGCCATCTCCGATTCCGACATCGCGCAGGTGATCATCATCTCCGCGCTCTCCATCGCCGTGCTCGGCGTGAAGTGGCGCGACCTGCTGTTGTATTGCTTCGATGAAAAACACGCGCGCAGCGTCGGGCTGAACACGGGCTTCCTGCATTTCCTGCTGCTCGCGCTGCTGTCCGCCACCGCAGTGGCCGCGTTGCAGACGGTGGGCGCGCCGCTCGTCGTCGCCATGCTCGTCACGCCGGGCGCCACGGCGTATCTGCTCACGGATCGCTTTGGCAAAATGATCGCCATCGCCACCACGACCGGCGCGCTCTGCGGAATGATCGGCGCATATGCCAGCTACTTTTTAAACGGCTCCACCGGCGGCTGCATCGTCGTGCTGCAAACGGTGGTGTTCCTGATCGTCTTTACCTTCGCGCCCAAGCACGGCCTCCTCGCCGCGCGCAACCAGCGCCGAGCAGCCGCACTGTCATGAGTTTGCTCGAACCATTCCGCTACAGCTTCATGACCGACGCCCTGTTCGTCGGTGCGCTCGTCGGCGCGGTGTGCGCGGTGCTGTCGTGCTTTCTCGTGCTCAAGGGCTGGTCGCTCATGGGCGATGCCATCTCGCACGCCGTGCTGCCGGGTGTCGTCGGCGCGCACATGGTGGGACTGCCGATTGCTCTGGGCGCGTTTGTCGCCGGACTTTTCTGCGCCGTGTCCATCGGCTGGATCAAGGCCAACAGCCGCATTAAAGAGGACACCGTCATGGGCATCGTCTTCACCGGCCTCTTCGCGCTCGGGTTGGTGATGTTCACCAAAGTGGAGACCGACGCGCATCTGAATCACATCCTCTTCGGCAACATCCTCGGCATTGAGCGCGCCGACATGATCCAGTCCGTGGTCGCCGCCGTCATCACGCTGACCATCGTGCTCATCCTGCGCAAAGACCTGCTGCTCTTTTGCTTCGACGCCGCCCACGCGCGCGCCGTCGGACTGAACACCAGCTTCTTGTATTACCTGCTGCTCTCGCTGCTGGCCGGCACCATCGTCGCCTCGTTGCAAGCCGTGGGCATCATTCTCGTCGTGGCCATGCTCGTCACCCCCGGCTGCATCGCGCATCTGCTCACGGACCGCTTTGACCGGATGCTGCTCATCGCCGTCGCATCATCCGTCACCGCCAGCGTGACCGGAGTGTATGTCAGCTTTTTCCTCAACGGCTCCACCGGCGCCTGTATCGTGCTGGCGCAGTCGTTGCTCTTCACGCTCGCGTTCATCTTCGCGCCAAAGCACGGACTGCTGGCTGCGCGACGGTCGGCTGGATAAACTGCGGATCACCTGTTCGTTTCCCGGCTCATGATTTCCTATCCCAACCTGCTGTCGGTCTTTCTCGTCGCGCTTGTAACCATTGAGCATCTTGCCGCCGAGCCGCGGCCAAACATCGTCATCATCCTCTGCGACAATCTCGGCAATGGCGACATCGCGTGCTTCAATCCGGCGACGAAGCACCGCACGCCGAACTTGGATCGCATGGCGGCGGAGGGGCGGAGGTTCACCAGCTTCTACTCCGCCAGCGGGGTGTGCACACCGAGTCGTGCGGCGCTGATGACGGGCTGTTATCCGCGTCGCGTCGGGCTGCACATCAGCGCCATCGGTGCGGCGGTGTTGCAGCCGGTGGCAACGCGCGGGATCAATCCGGCGGAGGAGACGATGGCGGAGCTGCTCAAGAGCGCGGGTTACGCGACGGCCTGCATCGGCAAATGGCATCTCGGAGATCAGCCGGCGTTTCTGCCGACGCGCAACGGCTTCGATTCATTCTTTGGCATTCCGTACAGCGAGGACATGGAGCGGGGCAGAGTGCCTGACCGCGACTGGCCCGAGCTGCCGCTCATGCGAGATGAAAAAGTGATCGAAGCGCCAGCAGACGCGCAGAATCTCACCCGGAGGCTGACGGAGGAGGCGGTGAAGTTCGTCACGGCAAACAAGGAGCGGCCGTTCTTTCTCTACCTCCCCGAGGCCGCACCCGGCAGCCGCAAGGTGTGCTACCCCGGCCCCGAATTTCGCGGCAAGTCGGCGAACGGTCTCTACGGCGACGCCATCGAAGAACTCGACTGGTCAGCAGGCGAGGTCTTGAAAGCTCTGAAGCAAAACGGCCTCGACGACAAAACCATCGTCGTGTGGACGAACGACAACGGCGCGGTGAATCGCAATCCACCGCAGGGAAGCAACGCGCCCTACAAAGGCATGGGCTACAGCACGAGCGAGGGCGGCCAGCGCATGCCGTGCATCATCCGCTGGCCAGGCAAAGTGCCCGCAGGGACGGTGTGCGATGAGCTGACGACGATGATGGATCTGCTGCCAACGCTGGCCAGACTCGCGGGCGCGCCTCAGCCGAAAAACAAAATCGATGGCCACGACATCGCTCCACTCGTGCTTGGGGATGCTGGCGCAAAGTCGCCATACGACGACACCGGCTTTTTCTACTACCAGATCACCCAGCTCCAGGCTGTGCGCGCCGGGCCGTGGAAGCTGTACCTTCCACTCGAAAGCAAAGGCGCTCTTGCCAGGGCGAAGGGAAAACCAGCAGCACAGAAGCTCGCGCTTTACGATGTGCGCAACGATCTCTCCGAAGCGAATGAGGCTTCTTTGCAGCATCCCGAGATCGTGCGGAGGCTTACTCGGCTCGCGGAGCACGCGCGCGCTGAGCTGGGTGATGGTGAGCAGCGCGCACCCGGGCAGCGCGATGCGGGACACATCGAGAATCCGCAGCCGCTGCTGCCTTCCAAATAGCGGGTGATGGTGGCGACGGGACCGGCGTCACCTTGCGCGGAATGGTGATCTCGCCACTGTGCGCGCGGGGAATGATCAACATCGTCGAGGACACACAAGGAAGCACTGGGCCATCTCTGGAAGGGCGGATGCGGCTGGCTTTCTCCGAGGACGGACAGCTCAGCGCGTCGGCGGATTTTGAGTACCGCCCGCAGCAGCAGCAGATGGCGGAGTTGGTGGCCCATGCGTTGGAGACGAGCAGCGGGCTCATCGTGGAAGCGGCCACGGGTGTGGGCAAATCGCTGGCCTATCTTTTGCCCGCCGTGACTTTTGCGCTCGAGCAGAAGCGCAAGGCCATCATCTGCACGCACACGATCAACCTGCAGGAGCAGCTCATCACCAAGGACATCCTGATCGTGAAGAAGATCGTGGGCGACTTCCGCGCCGAGCTTTTGAAGGGCCGCTCGAATTATGTGTGTCCGAACCGTCTTGGCCGCGCTTGGAAGGAGACGGGTGATCTCTTCACCACGAGCGAGACTGCGGAGCTGCAACTACTGGCCGAGTGGGCGCAGACGACGAAGGACGGGACGCTGAGCGATCTCGACTTCACGCCGGCCAGCAAGGTGTGGTCGCTGGTTTGCAGCGAGCCGCACGCATGCACGCCGCGGCGTTGTCCTCCGGGCAGCGGCTGCTTTTATCAGGATGTGCGCCGCCGCATCGCTGAGGCGGATGTGCTGATCCTGAATCACACGCTATTCTTCACGCTGCTGTCGTCCACCGAGGAGCTGGCGGCGGATGACGTGAATTTTTTGTTTCCGCGCGACTTCGTGATCGTCGATGAGGCGCACACGATCGAGAACATCGCCGCGCGGGCGCTGGGACTGCATGTGAGCGAGTCGAACATGAAGTTCGAGCTGGGCCGGCTCTTCAATCCGAAGACGCGCAAGGGCTTCTTCGCGCATCACGGCAATCGCGACGGTGCGCGTGAGGTGGAGCAGGCCATCGAGTCGGTGGAGTTGTTTTTTCGCGCGGCGGAGGCGCGGTGCAAGTTCCCCAGCAGTTTCAGCCGCGAATTTCGCATCCGCGAGCCGGGGATTGTCGAGGACACCGTTTCGCTCGCACTGCAGCGCGTCGCCCGCGCCGCGCTGAAATCGGGGGATGAGGCGAAGCATGAGAACACGCGGCTGGAGTTTCATGACATGGCGAAGCGGCTCACCGCCTTGCGCACGACGGTGGCGGCGTTCCTTGATCAGAGCGAGGAAGGCCACGTCTATTGGGCGGAGAAGTCGGGCGGCGAATTGCGGAATTTCTCGTTTCACAGCGCGCCCATCGATGTGTCGGAGAAGCTGGAGGAGATCTTTTTCCAGGGGAAGAAGGCGTGCGTCTTCACCAGCGCCACGCTGGGAGTGGGCGAGGATCAGGCGCTGTCGTATTTCCGCAAGCGCGTCGGCGCACGGAAGGTGAAGGCCGCGTGCATCGAGAGCCCGTTTAATTTCAAGAAGCAGATGCGGCTTTACTTGATGAAAAAGATGCCCGAGCCGCGCACGCCGGAGTACAACGGCGAGATGCAGCGCTGGATCGCGCATTTCCTCGATCTCTCGAAAGGCCGCGCGTTCGTGCTTTTCACCAGCTACTCGATGATGACCACAATGGCCGATCAGCTCGAGGAACACTGTGATGACAAAGGCTGGCGGCTGCTGGTGCAGGGAAGGGGGCTGCCGCGCCACCAGATGCTGCAGGAGTTCAAGCAGGACGTTCACAGCGTGCTCTTCGGCACCGACAGCTTCTGGACCGGCGTCGATGTCCCCGGCGAGGCGCTCTCAAACGTCATCATCACACGCCTGCCCTTCGCTGTGCCCGATCATCCGCTCACTGCATCGCGTCTTGAGCACATCGAAGAACAGGGACTCAATCCCTTCACCGAATACTCCGTGCCCGAAGCGATCCTCAAACTCCGCCAAGGCGTCGGCCGCCTCATCCGCTCCAACAAAGACAAAGGCATCTGCGCCATCCTCGACAACCGCATCCTCAGCAAAAGCTACGGCCGCGCCTTCCTCAACGCGCTGCCGGATTGTCCGACGGAGATTTTGGGATAGGGCCGTGCAGACTGAGCACCGAGAGCTGACCAATCTGGCGAGACTGCAACGCAGACAAGATCTCGGCTGCGATTGAGAAAACAGGCATCAGTCGGTACTCGCGATTCTTTTCCACAGTTTTGTAACGCCGCCCCAGGCTCGCGTTACAATGCTGGTGAATGTCATTTTTTTCACCAGACTTTCCTGAACCGACCGACGCTGAGCTGGTCGCGGCAGTGCGTGGTGGCGAGGCGGATGCGTATGCGCAGTTGGTGCGGCGGCATCTGGCATCGGTGCGTGCGTTTGTGGCGATGAAGCTGCCGGTGGCGCATCTGGCGGATGAGGTGACGCACGAAAGCTTTGTGTTCGCGTTTCAGAATCTCGAGGCGCTGACCTCAGCGGGCTCGTTCCGGGCCTGGCTGCGGGCCATTGCGTGGAATCTGGTGCGCAAGGAGCTGCTGCGATTTGCCCGGGAGCAGGCCAACCTATCGCGATTTGAGTCGAGCCAGCTCGCGGAGCTTGCAGTGGTGCAGGAGCCGAGTGCGGCGAGTGATGAGGCGATTTTTCTGGAGGAATGTCTCGAATCACTGCCGGACACGGCGCGGAAGCTCGTGCACGAGCGCTACCGCAGCGGTCTGTCGAATGAAGAACTCGCCTTGGCGATGAACCGCACGGCGGAGTGGGTGCGGGTGACGCTGTTTCGCATCCGGGCGCAGTTGCGCGAGTGCATCAGTTTGAAACTCGATCAGGCTGCTTATGAACACTGAAGAACAAATCACTGCCTATCTCGCTGGAGTCATGGATGAAGCCGCGAAAGCGGAGTTCGAGGCACGAGCGCTTGAGGACGCGGATATGCGCCGCCAGTTACTGGATCAGCGCGTGGTGTCAGCAGGCTTGCATGCGTTGCTGGGAGATCGTTCTGCATTGGAAAGTGGCATCTTGAGCGCACTCGATGCTCCGCCTCTCTCGCAGTCGGTCGCTCGCGTGATGGCGCAGACCTTGCACGCGCCTGTTTCGCGGAAGGTCATGCGGAAGCCCGTAAATGCCTGGGGGCGCTGGCCTCTCGCGGCGGCGGCGGTCTTGGTGGGTGCGATGTTGGTGGCTGCGCTGTGGCCTGTGATGAAAACGAACGAGCCAGCGCCACTGGTGATCGAAAGGGGTAGCACGACGCTGGATTTTGCGAATGGAGCCAAGGTCACGGTCTATGGCCCGGCCAGTGTGGTACGGCTCGGCCCCTCGGAGGCACGACTGATCAGTGGACGCCTCACGGCAGTCGTGCCACCTACGGCGCGTGGTTTTGCGGTGGAGACGCCAGCGGGGCGCGTGGTGGATCTCGGCACGCGCTTTGGCATCGCGACGGGAGCAACCGATTCAGCGGAGGTGCATGTGTTTGAGGGCAAGGTGGAGGTGACAACGAAGCAGAAGCACGTCGTGCAGCTTGTCGCCAGTGATGCGGTTGCGCTTGATTCCGTGCGTGGAGTCGCAGCGAGGATGCGGGCGAACGAAGCCAGGTTCGTGATGGCCTCCGCGCCATCTGCGAGCAGCCACTTGGACAACCCCTTTGTTGGCGCGACGTTTTACCGAAACGTCGATTACACTGCTGCGGTGAATGCGGCGGCTGATCTCCATAGCGGTGCTTTGGGCCAGCAGATGCGGCAGGTGGCGGCCTTTCCCACCTTCGTATGGATGGATAGTATTGCGGCAGTGAACGGAACGGGCGGCTATCCGCGCAGTCTCGCCGGGCACCTGGATGAAGCGCTCGCGCAAGGAGCGAATGCCATCGGGATCGTGATTTACAACCTACCCAACCGAGATGGCTCGGCGTTGGCTTCCAATGGCGAGTTGCTGATCGCGGAGAACGGGCTTCATCGCTACAAGACTGAATACATCGACGCGATTTTCAAAACGCTGAACCAATCGAAGTATGCTGGTTTGCGCATTGTGATGGTCATCGAGCCAGACTCACTGCCGAACTTGATTACGAATCTGAACTTTCCGCGAGTCGCCGAGGCCCACGCGACCGGGGCGTATGTTCAGGGCGTGCAGTATGCGATCGGCACGCTGCGTTCGTTGGATAACACCTATGCCTACATCGACGTGGCGCACGCGGGCTGGCTGGGCTGGTCCAACAATCTCAAACCCTTTGCCGAGCTGCTTAAAAAAGTCGGCGCTGGCATCCCCGGCGGCAACGGCAAGGTGGATGGCTTCATCAGCAACACGGCGAACTACAATGCCTTCGTGGAGCCTTACATGACGGCCGATCAAAGGGTGAAAGCACGGCAGGTGCGCTCGCTGCGCGGCTGGTATGACATGAACGATCACATCGAGGAGCAAAGCTTTTCCAATGCGCTGCGCACGGCCTTGATCACCGGCAGTGATGCGTATCCTGCTAGCGTGGGTTTGCTGCTCGACACCTCACGCAACGGCTGGGGTGGCCCGAAGCGTCCCACAGGGCCAAGCACCTCCACCGACCTGCGCACTTTTGTGACCGAGACCACGCTCGACAAACGCACGCACAAAGGCAACTGGGGCAACCAAAGCGGCGCAGGCATCGGCGCACGCCCCGTGGCAAATCCCGCGCCAAACTACGATGCCTTTGTCTGGGTGAAGCCGCCCGGTCAATCCGACGGCTCCAGCTCGCTGATTCCCAAAGGCCCCGAGAACCCCGATGGCAAGGGCTTCGACCGCATGTGCGATCCCACTTACAAAGGCAATGCGCTTAACGGCCACACCCGCACCGGCGCTCTACCAAATGCACCAGTCGCCGGTCGCTGGTTCCAGGCGCAGTTCGAGGAGCTGGTGAAGAATGCG
>JANOBO010000074.1:0-18769 GCA_031411695.1 Verrucomicrobiaceae bacterium | reverse complement strand
GTGTGCGGAGCATTTGCTGTGTGGTTTGAGAGTGCAAGCCAGCGGCTTGCACCACTTTACTTTCCGAGCAGGAACGCCAGCAAATCCGCCATCTGCGCCTTCGTGATCGCGGCTTCGAGGCCGACGGGCATGAGGGTGCGGTCCAGGCTTTTCATCTCCTTGATGGCGCTGCGCTGGATCGTCTCCTTTGCCCCGCCCATCATTGCCAAGACCACGGCGTCATGGTTTTCGCTTTGGATGAGACCCGAGAGCACGCGGCCATCCTTCGTGTCGATCTGGTAGGCGCTCCAGCGGGCTTCGAACATGCGATTCGGATCGAGGATGTCGGACAAGAGTCCTTCCGGCGGCTTCACCTTCACATCGGAGAGCGGCGGGCCGACATCGACGCCCATGGTGCCGTGCTTGTGGCAGGTGATGCAGATTGTGGCGAAGACGGCCTGGCCTTTTTTCGCGTCGCCGTGCATCGTGGTGGTGGCCATGTAGTCCTTCACAACCGCTGCACGGTCGCTGCTGGCCTCGCCGAAGAGTTTCTTCGCCAGTTCGGCCATCTCGCCTTTGCCGCGCTGGTAGCTCCAGCGTTTCTCGACATCGACCCAGGCGGTGGGAAACTCGCCCTTCTCCATGCGCTTGAAGAGTTCAAGCGCGGTGGTGGCGTTGGCGGTGAGGATGGCGGCGAGATCGCGTTTGAGCGCGGGACCGGCCTTTGGCAGGAGTTCATAAATGAGCGACGAGGTGTTGGTGGCGGCGAACTTCTTCAGCAAGGCGAGGGCGGCGGTGGTGAGTGCATCGGGCTGGTTGCTGGTGAGCAATTGCTTCACCACGGGCTGCACGGCATCCCATTTACGCTGACCAAGCAGCGGCAGGACGGCGAGGCGTTGGTCGAGCGGGGCTTTGGTGTCGGCGATGACTTCATCCACTTTGGCAAGCAGGACGCTGATCTCCTTCGCGGCATCTTCAAAACCTTGCGGAGGCTTCGCGACGAACTCGGCGAGCGATTTCACGCCCAGCTTGCCGCCGGACTTGGGGAGGCCTTCGGCGAGACCTTGGAGGAGGGCGGGTTTCCACCAGAGTAAATCTCCCTGCGCTTGGTCAAAACACCGGAGCGCACTACCAAATTCCATTCGATTTCCGAGACTTGTAGCGCACCGCGCAAGCGATTGAATCAATCGCTCTGAATTAGGATTAATCTGCCGAGCCATCTCTGGGTCACCAAAAATAGTGAGCAGCGAGAGGCCAGGCAGAGGCAACCCATAGGTACTGAGGATTGCATTTTGAATCCATGGATCGTTCAACCGTTGGCTAACGAATGCAGGATCACCAGCGTGAGCGCTGTCGATGTCATCAAATCTAGTGAGATGGTAACAAAGAAACTCCATCACCACTCTGTCATCGGCATGCTCGATCAATCCGAATTGAAGCTTTCGTTTTCCTGCAAACTGACCATTTAGATCAATCAGGTTTGCGAAACCGCCCGCACACATCAAGATCGCGTTCTCAATGACTCTTGGATCATCAGAATCGGATACAAGCGATGCGAGTGTGCTCTTTTCAACAGCTGATTGTTTGTCTTCCGGCAGTCCAGCGATGATTGCCCCGATTGTCCACATCACTTGGATTTTGCCTGAGATACTTTTTTCAATCTGAGCACTGAATTGATGTACGTGGCGGATCATCGATTCGGCATTTTCTGGCGAGAGCTTCTCCACCAACAACCTCTGTGCCGTTTCTCTCTGCCAGGCGTTTTCGTGGCCGAGCCAGGCGACGAGGTCTTCGATTTTCTCGGGGGCGGCGATGGGGGTGAGTTGGAGTGAAGCTTTTGGGCGATCAGTGGCGATGGGGGTGCTTTCGCGGGTTCCGCTCTGATCGGCGAAAGCCTTGACTCCAACAATGCCCTTCGGCACCACGCGCCAGATGCGGCCATGGTTTTCTCCCTGGCGCATGTCGTTTTTCTTCACGAACTCCTCGGGGAAGAAACGTGCGTGGTCGATCCAGCGGCGGTAGATGTCGCAGATGTAGATCGCCCCGTCGGGGCCGGTGGTGAAGTTCACGGGGCGGCACCATTCGTCGCTGCTGCGGAAGAACTCGGTGCGGTCGCCGACGCGGGTGGCTTTGAGGCTGGCACCATTCGGCTCGATCTTGTAACGGGTGACGAGCTGGCCGGTGGGATCGGGGACGAAGACATTGTTCTTCAACTCGGGCATGAGATGGCCGCGATAGACGCCGAGTCCGGAACAAGCGGTGTTTGTCCCGGCGTGCGCGTCGGCGGTGGTGTGGGAGATTTGCAGCGGATACACGCGGGTCTCGGCGCCAGGCGTGGCGATGTCCTCGTAGTTCTGCGTGATGCCGGCGTGCGGATTGCGCAGCATGGCTTCATAAGGCATGACGGTGAACATGACGGGGTTGCGGTTCGAGCAATAGAAGTGGTGGCCCCAGTCGTCGAAAGCGCCGCCGTATTGGCCGCGACCACCGGTGGGTGTGATCTTGTTCGTGCGCGGGTCCCATTTGAAGTTGGAGCCGGCGACGTTGGTAGAAGCGGCGCCCTCGCCGCTTGCCGATTCAACGGGATAAATCTCCTTCGCCTCCAGTCCATTATTAAAGTGGACGCAGCCGTCAAGACTCCAACGCGGCGAGCTGACCTGAAGCTGACTGTGCTTGGGATTGAAGCCTTTGATGAGCGGCTTGATCTGGTCCGCGATGTCGTCGCCATCGGAGTCCTTGAGAAATAGAATCTGCGAGCGCGTGGTGGCGATGAGGCCGCCGTTGTAGGGCAGCAGGCCCTGCACGTTGTCCATGTGATCGGCAAACGTCACCGCCTTGTCCATGCGTCCATCGCCGTTTTCGTCGGTGAGCAATTGGATGCGGGAGAGCCAGGGGTCGCCGGGATTCGGCGGACCGAGCGGGTAGTCACGCATGTCGGCGACGAACAGGCGGCCCTTCTCGTCCCACGTGCATTCGACGGGATCAAGCACGAGCGGCTCAGAGGCGACGAGCTGCACTTCATAGGGGCCGTCGAGTTGGATGCGCTTCATGGATTCCTCGGGCGACATGGGTTTACCCTGCCCATCGCGCACGCTGACATCACTGCCGCCGCTGGCCTGGATGGCGCTCCACTTCTCCTTGAACTCGCCGAGCGGATACAGCTCGTAGCGACGCACGATCATCTCCGCGCCTTCGGTCTGGAGGAGGATTTTTCCTTCGGCGGGTTTGCACTCAAAGGCCTCGTTGATGAGCGCCCCATTGACGAAGTATTGCAGCGTGTCGCCTTTGGCGATGACTTCGAGGCGGTTCCACTCGCCGGAGGGTGACTCGACATCGTTCCTGCCACGAAACCCGACTTTGTCCGCCCAGTCTTCATCACGCCCCCGCCAGTTGATGCGGCCTTTGGTCACCGTCTGGCGCGGCTCGCCTTTCTTCCAGATCTTCTCCTTGTCCCGGTCCAGCGCGATCTCGGCGGAAAGCGAGGTGGTCAGTTCCGTGCCGTCCGGCAACTTCGGCGAGAGCACGAGGATGTCGCCCACACCGCCCTCGATGATCTGCGCCTCGATGCTGGCCATCCAAGTGTCGCTGTATGCGCCGTGCGGGCCGTAGGCGTGGAGCAGGATGCCGTTGTCTTTTGCCGCCTTCTCGCGTTTCCCCCAAGTCTTCGCGCCCCATTTGAATTCGAGGACGAGATGGTAGTCGCGGTAGTTCTCCTTGGTGGCGACATAGCCGTAGCCGCGTCCGCTGATGTTGAAGGTGCCGTCCTTGGCGAAGGTCCAGATGTCCTTCGGCGAGTCGTGGAAATCCATCTTCGGGTTCACATGGTATTCCACCGCGCCGGATTTGATGACGTCGAGAATATTGATCTTCGTCCTCACCGCATCTGCGGCGGAGAGGAATGAGGTGAAGGACAGGAGAGCCAGGACGGATGAGAGGGTGCGCATGATGGGGCAGAGGATACAAGGCGGACGCGGAGCGTCTTTCAGCATCGAGACGGCGGGCCAGTATCCCGCGGGGATCACGGTGTCAATTTTAGCGCCAAGGAAAACTGGTGCTGCGTGCGGTCGTGGACGTAGGTGGTGTCTTCAATGAGCACGCCCTGCTTCACATCCCAGGTCAGCACTTCGATGCGATTCGCTTCTGGAATGAAGCGCATCAGCCGCAGCACCGGATCACTGGTGTGATCGCTGAGCAGACGGTGGATGACATGCCCGTCGTCGGCCTTGCGCTGCACGCGCAGGGCGGTCACGCGGCTTTGGTCGCCGCTGAGGATGATGTCGAGGTTTGGCTCTTTGCGGTAAAGCTTGTCCCACATTTGTTCGGGGCTGTTGCCGCGGATGCCATGGATCTTCGTCCAGCGCATCACGCCTTTGGGGTCCGAGGACGGTGACCGTGCTGGCTCCCGTGACGCCGATGCCGCCGCTGCCGACCTGCAGCGCGCCGCTGCTCACCGTGGTGGTGCCGCTTCGAGCTTGACAAGCGCGCTTGGAAGACAGCCTTGGGTTTGGTGAATCTGTGTGGCACCTGCACAAAGAATCAGATCGCATCGTTGGTAGCGTGCGCTTAGATTTTCCGCCCGTCGATCTCCCAACCCATCGCAGAAATCCGTCATGAACCGTTCACTCTCCCTCCTCGTTCTTGGTTGCCTGTCCTTGTCTCCGCTCGCTGCGGACGACAAACCCACACCGCCAGCCCCGAAGCCTGCGCCACAGCCGTCACCGGCTCCCGCGCCCGCGACGCCGCCCGCGCAGACTCAGGCAACCGCGCAGCCGGCTGCGGCCCCAGGCGGTGCCGCCACTTCCTCGACGTCCACGAAAAAGAAGTCCATCGCCGAACATGTGAAGAACTGTGAGGTGTTCCGCGGCCTGTTCGATGTGTTTCGTGATCGCGAGAAGGGCACGGTGTATCTCCTGATCAAGCGTGAGCACATCGGACCCGAGTTCATCTACTTCACGCACACTGTGGATGGCGTGGTGCAGGCCGGGCACAACCGCGGCCGCTTCGGTAATGAGATCGTCTTCAACCTCTCGCGCAGCTACGACAAGATCGAGTTCACCCAGCAAAACACGGCGTTCTATTTCGATCCGCAGCATCCGCTGGCCCGCGCGTCGAAGGCGAACATCAGCAACGCATTGCTCGCCAGTGAGACGGTCATCGCGCAGGAGGACGGCACGTGCCTCGTCTCCGCCGGCAGCCTGTTTCTCAAAGAGTCACTGCTTCAGGTGAAGCCAGCCGGCGGCGACTCCAGCAAGGCGGTGCTCGGCAAGCTCTCGGAAACGAAGACGAAGTTCACCGAGCTGCGCAGCTATCCAGACAACACCCAGTTGACCGTCGAGTACGTCTTTGAAAATCCATCGCCGACATGGACGCGCTCGGAGAAGGAGAAGTCCGACGAGATCTCCGACGCGCGTTACGTCAGTGTCAAAGTTCAGCACAGCCTCATCCGCATGCCGAAGAACAATTTCAAACCGCGCTTTGATGATCCCCGCATCGGCTACTTCATGACCCAGATCACCGACATGACGACGACGGATGCCACGCCTTACCGCGATGTGATCCATCGTTGGGAGCTCGTGAAGCAAAAGCCCGGCACCCCGCTCAGCGAGCCCGTGCAGCCCGTCGTCTTCTGGATCGAGAACACCACACCTGTTGAGTTTCGCGACACGATCCGCGACGCCGCTCTCGGGTGGAATCCTGCCTTTGAAACCGCTGGCTTCAAGAACGCCATCGTCGTGAAGCAGCAGCCTGACGATGCCACCTGGGATGCAGGCGACATCAACTACAACGTGCTGCGCTGGACCTCGTCGCCCAATCCACCCTTCGGCGGCTATGGCCCCAGCTTCGTCAATCCCCGCACCGGCCAGATCCTCGGCGCGGACATCATGCTCGAGTACAGCTTCATCACAAACCGGCTGCGCTCGCATCGCATCTTCGACAACCGCGGGCTAGCCGGCATGCAGGATGAGCCGCCAGTCACGGGTCGCGAGAGCCACGATTGTTTCCTCGGCGACTGCATGAAGCAGGGCCTGATGTTCGGCATGGCAAACTTGCGCCTCCATCCCGCCGAGCGCGTGGATGAGAGCACGATGATCAAGGAAGCGCTGACAAAGCTCATCCTTCACGAGGTGGGGCACACACTCGGGCTCAATCACAATTTTCGTTCCAGCCAGCTTCATGATCCGAGCGCGATCCACAATCGCGAGATCACCGAGAAGGTCGGCCTGTATGGGTCCGTCATGGATTACCCGGCCATCAATGTCGCACCGCTCGGCGTGAAGCAGGGCCAGTATTATTCCACGAAGCCCGGAGCCTACGATCACTGGGTCATCGACTACGGATACTCCGAGGCACTGGAAGATCCCGCGAAGGAAAAGGTCCGCCTGCAAAAAATCGCCTCACGCTCGCACGAGCGCGAGCTGGCTTTCGCCAATGACGCCGATGACATGCGCCGCACAGGCAAGGGCGTCGATCCGCGCGCGATGATCTTTGACCTCAGCAGCGATCCCGTGGCCTACGGCACGCAGCGCTGCGAACTGGTGAAGGAGCGCGTGTCCCATTTGCTCAAGGAATACCCGCGTGATGGCGAGAGCTACCAGGACCTGCTCCAGGCCTACGTCTCGCTGACGAACGAGAGCGGCAACGCCCTCGTCGCCATGTCACGCTACATTGGCGGCGTGATGGTGGACCGCGCGTTCGCGGGCCAGGAGCCCGGCGCAAATCCTTACACCCCTGTGGACAAGGCCACCCAGCAGAGCGCGATGGCCGCCTTGAAAAAATTCGCGTTCGCGCCCGACGCGTGGACGGTGCCAGCCGACCTCCTCGCCCATCTGCAGCAGCAGCGCCGCGGCTTCGACTTCAACAAGGAGGACGAGCTGCCCAAGCTGCACGACCGCATCTTCAAGGTGCAGCGCGTCCTGCTCGACCACCTCACCCATCCCGACGTGCAGCAGCGCATCCTCGACTCCGCACTCTACGGAAACGAGTACGGCCTCCGCGACATGATGACTGACCTCACTCTCGCCATTTTCACCGGTGATGAGAAAGGCCTCAGCGCCGTGCGCCTCAATCTCCAGTCCGACTATGTGGACCGCCTCATCCGTCTGGCCAATGGCGGCTCCAACCTGCCGACCGCGCAGGCCATCGCGTATGGGATGCTGGAAAAGGTCCGGCAGCACATCAAAGAGCCCGTCTTCGGCGCATCGCCGGAGTATCGCCAGTTTCTCGAATACAAGATCCGGCGCGGCTTGGACGAAAAGTGAGGGGCAAATTCTCAGCTGTGCCTGCGCTCGCCCAGCCTTCTCTAACTCGGTGAGTTTCGCGCTCATCGCGCGCGGGCGGTGGGGATGTTGGCGGTGCGTTGGGTAGGCTCGATGGCACCGCTCACAAACGCGTGCGCCTCGCGCGGCGCACGAGGGTGATCACGTCACCGTCCTTGTCGCGCGCCTGTTGCGTTGGGCCCGGGTTGAACGGCTGTGGGCGCGCTCGCTCAGAGTGTTCCGCCGGAGCTTCGTCGTGCAGGATGCACCTTTGCGCTGGCGTTTCATTCAGCCATGAAATCCTGCCTGCTCATTCCCGGACTTTTTGCGTTCGCCACGGCTCTCTGTGCTCAGACAAACGTCAAATCCCTCGGTGTGGCCGGTGATGGCAAGGCGGATGACACGAGCGCGATCCAGAAGGCTATGGATGCGGGCACGGCGGATTTGTTTTTCCCGAAGGGCGTTTACCGGATCACGAAGACGATCGCCATCGATCTGGACAAGACGGGCTTTGCAAGCCTGTCCGGCAGTGGCACTGCGCGCATCGTGATGGAAGGCGCGGGACCGGCCGTGCATTTCGTCGGCACGCACGGCGGCACCGCTGCGCCGGGCAGTGTGAAGGCGAACGTTTGGGAAAGTCAGCGCACGCCGATGGTGGAGGGCATCGAGTTCGTGGGCGCGCACGCGGAGGCAGATGCCATCGAGGCGACGGGCACGATGCAGCTCACCCTCAGCCGCGTGGTCGTGCGGGAGTGCCGCCACGCCGTGCATCTCACCACGCGGAACCGCAACGTCCTCATCTCCGCCTGCCACTTTTATCACAACACCGGCATCGGCGTTTTTTATGATCAGGCGGACCTGCATCAGTCGAACATCGTCGGCAGCCACATCAGCTACTGCGGCGGCGGCGGCGTGGTCAGCCACGGCGGCAATGTGCGGAACCTTCACATTGGCACCTGCGACATCGAGGCAAACCACGCCAAAGACGGGCCGCCGACGGCGAACGTGTGGCTGGACTCGACCGGCGGCTCCATCGGAGAGGTGGCCATCACCGGCTGCACGATCCAGCACACGAGCAAGGCCCCCGGCTCCGCCAACATCCGCATCACGGGCGGCGGGGATGATCCAGCCCTACTGCGCAACCAAGGCCGCGGCACCACGCGTGAGGGAAACGTGACCATCGGCAACAACGTCTTCAGTGACGTGCAAGTGAACATCGAGATCAAAAGCGCGCGCGGCGTCACGATCACCGGAAACACGTTTTGGGAAGGCTTTGAGCATGACCTCGTCGTCGAGGACTCGTCACACATCGTCGTCACCGGAAACAACTTCGACCGCAACCCGCGCTATCTGGTGAACGGCTTCGACAATGCCGAGAAGAACGGGCTCGTCTTCCGCGACTGCGCCGATTGCTCCCTCACCGGCAACCTCATCTCCGGCGTGTGGAAACAGCCGGCCGCCGTCGAGATCAAAAATGCCGAGCGCTTCGTCATTTCCCACAACAGCATCCTCGATTCCGACGGCGCCGGCCTGCTGCTCGACAACGTGACGAAGTCGCTCGTGTCCGAAAATCTCATCCGCGACGACCGCCCTGAAGACGTGCGCAGCAAAGAGCCGCCGGTGAAGGTGGTGAAGTAGGCGAGCCACTCCCGGCTCGCACCACACCGCCCCGCCACTCGCGCCGAGCTTCCCTTGAGCTTTTTGGACTTCCGACGCTCAGCTTGCGTGCGAGATGTTGCGAGCCGGGACGGGCTCGCCTACGCTCGGTCCCATGTTTTCACTTTCAGGAAAGACGGCGGTCGTGACGGGGGCGGGGTCGGGTATTGGGCGGGCGATCGCCTTGCGCTTTGCGAAGCAGGGCGCGCATGTGGAGATCATCGAGGTGAGCGAGGAGAACGCGAAGGCGGTGTGCGCGGAGATCGATGCGGCGGGTGGGTCGGCCGGGTGGGCGGTTTGCGATGTGGGCGATCAACGCGCGGTGAAGGAGACGATGGACGTGTTTGCCGCGCGCAGCGGAGGTAAGCTCGACATCCTGGTGAACAACGCGGGCATCGCGCACATCGGCACGGTGCTGACAACGACGGAGGACGACCTGGACCGGCTCTACCGCATCAATGTGAAGGGCGTGTACAACTGCATGCACGTCGCGGTGGCGCACATGGTGGAGCAGGGCGGGGGCGTCATTTTGAACATGTCCTCCATCGCATCCAGCATCGGTCTGGCGGACCGCTTTGCGTACTCGATGACGAAGGGTGCGGTGGAGATCATGACGCTCTCGGTGGCGAAGGACTTCATCCAGCATGACGTGCGCTGCAATTGCATCTGTCCCGCGCGCGTCCACACGCCGTTCGTTGATGGCTATCTCGCGAAAACGTATCCGGGCCGCGAGGCGGAGATGTTCGAGAAGCTGAGCCAGGCGCAGCCCATCGGCCGCATGGCGGAGCCGGATGAGATCGCGGCGCTGGCACTTTATCTGTGCAGCGATGAGGCATCCTTCGTCACGGGGTGTGCCTATCCGATTGATGGAGGCGCGCTGAACCTGCGATGAACTCTGCCGCGCGCCCGTCATCGAAGAGCATCCAGATCATGGCGACATGTCTGTGCGATGCCTTTTATCCGCAGGTGGCAAAGGCCACGGTGGAGGTGCTGGAGCATCTGGGGTGCGACATCGATTTCCCTGCGGACCAAACGTGCTGCGGCCAGCCTGCCTTCAATGCGGGGGACTGGCCGGCATCGCGCGAGGTGGTGCGCCATGCGGTGGATGTCTTCCGCGGCGACAAGCCGGTGATCGTGCCCTCCGGCTCGTGCTCGGCGATGATGTTTCACGGCGCACCGCTCGAGTTCGAGAAGGAGCACGACCGCGCGGCCATCGAGGCTGTGGGAGCGCGGACCTGGGAGCTGACGGACTTCATCGTGAACGGCCTCGGCATCGAGAAATGGCCGGGCCGCTTTCCGCATCGCGTGGCGTTTCACACCTCGTGCCACTCGCGCGGCACGCGCAGCGGTGAGGCCGCGCTGACGCTGCTGTCGTCCATCGATGGCCTTGAACTCGTTCCGTTTGACGACGCGGAGCAGTGCTGCGGATTCGGCGGCGCGTTCTCGGTGTCGTTCCCAAACATCTCCACCAAAATGGGCCAGCTGAAGCTCGACCACGCGCTGAAGATGAGCCCGGACTATCTCGTTTCCTCCGACATGGGCTGCATCATGCACATGGGTGGACTCGTCGGACGCGAGGCCCGGCCGGTGAAGTGCCTGCACGTGGCGGAGGTGCTGATGAGCGCGTTGCGCCCGTTGAGCCAAGCTTGAGCAGATGGTGATCAATTGTTGAGCGATTGTTTGAAACCCGGGCATTTCACCACAACCCTCGCACACCACACCGCTCCGCACTCGCCCGACTACGATTCGACTTTCTCGCGTGAACTCCCCCCAATCCATCGACCGCTACGCCGACACGCTGCCGCAGGGCGTGCGTGACACAGTGCTGGAAGGCACGCGTACGCCTACGATCGGGCGGCGCGAGGCGCTGGCGCGCGACTACGGAGACTCTGATCCGCTGCGCAAGCTGGCCGCGCAGATCAAACAGCACACGCTGGATCATCTTGACCGCTATCTGGAGCAAGCAGAGGCACGTTTGCAGGCGAACGGCGTGGAGGTGCTCTTCGCAAACGATGCCGCCAGCGCCAATGCCGAGGTCACGCGGCTGCTGCGCGAGCATGACGCGAAGCTCGTGGTGAAGGCGAAGTCGATGCTGACCGAGGAGCTGCATCTGAACCCGCATCTCGAGGCGGCGGGCTTCGAGATCGTGGAGACGGATCTCGGCGAGTTCATCATCCAGATCGACGACGACATCCCGTCGCACATCATCAAGCCCATCGTTCACAAGAACCGGCGCGACATCGCGAGGAGCTTCGTGCGCGAGGGCCTCGGGGACTACAATGACGACCCCGAGACCATCACGCGGCGCGCGAGAAAGCATCTGCGGGAAAAGTTTCTCAAGGCGGACGCCGGCATCACAGGCGCAAACTTCGTGTCTGCGGAAAGCGGGCGCATCGTGCTCGTCACCAATGAAGGGAACGCGCGCTTTTGCATCACCGCGCCGCGCCTGCACATCGTCATGGTCGGCATCGAGAAGCTGGTGCCGCATGACCGCGACCTCGCGGTGTTCATCAATCTGCTCGCGCGCTCAGGCGTCGGGCAGCAGCTCACGGTTTACACGCAGTTCATCAGCGGGCCGAAGCGCGGGGCCGCTTCGCAGGCAGTCACGGCCGCGCAGCCCAGCTCCATCCGCCGCCCCCTTCATCTTCAGCCATCGACGGCGCGGAGAAGATGGTCGTGATCTTTGTGGACAACGGCCGCTCATCAATTCTCGACAGCGAGTACCGCGAGGTGTTGCGCTGCATCCGCTGTGGCGCGTGTCAGAATGTGTGCCCGGTCTATCGCCAGGCCAGCGGTCATGCTTACCGCACGACGTATCAGGGCCCCATCGGCGCGGTGCTCAGCCCGTTGCTGATGAAAAAGGATGAGTTCGCAAAGCTGGCGGATCTTCCGAAGGCTTCCTCTCTGTGCGGCGCGTGCAAGGAGGTGTGTCCCGTGGACATCCCGCTGCCCGACATGCTGGTGCGGCTGCGTGATCGCGCGTTTCAGGAAGGCGCGGCGCAGGCCAAGGCCGGCACGCCATCGATGGAACCGTGGGCCTTTCTCGCCACGCGGCCGAAGGCGTGGCGCGCGACGATGAAGGCGGCAAACCTCGCCAACCTCGTGCCGCTGAACCTCATGCCCGTCCCGCCGCTCATGCGCTGGCTCGGCTCGCGCGAGCTGCCAAAGTTCCGCGGCGGTGAGTTCCGGGATTGGATGAAGGGAAGGCGGCAGGCCAACGATGCGTAAATACGTTCCTCAATGAATCCACCACCGCCACTCCCGGATGAACGTCCGTTGCCCGTCGAGTCAGGTTTCAAGACGTACGGATTTGCTTTTGCTATATTGTTTCCTGTCGTGTTCCTCTTCATTTTTTCGAATCTGGTCATCGTGCCGAAGCTCGAGCGTATTTGGACCGCCGCGGGATTGGAGTCATCGAGTGCTTGGTGGCTGATGGGGACGGTGCGTTTGGTGTTCGATAATGGGAAGGGGCTGATAGGCATCGGGCTCGTGCTCTTGCTTCTGATGGAGAGATTCTTCGCTGGATGGCCAGCTAGGCGTCGCGCAGTGGTGTTGTTTGTCACGGTCGTCATTAATTCGGCGATGCTCATCGCCCTGACTTTTGCAACCCTGTCCGTTCTGCTGGCCGCTCCGCTGCTCGCTGGCAAGCTCAAGAAGGCATCAACTCGACACGAACCATGAATGACCGCGTCCAAATCATGAGCCGCGTGCGTCAGGCCACGGCTTCACGTCTGCGCACGGACTATCCGCTGTGGGACGGCGCGGTGGTGCATTCGCTCAGCATTCGGGATGCCGCCGATCCCGTTGCATTGTTCTGTCAGAAGTTCGATGCCGTTGGCGGGAAGGTCGTGATGGACTGCGCCGCGCTCGCTGGCGTGCTCCAAGATGCGGCGTCGAGGAAAGGGTTTGTCGATCCCGCGCTGGTGCCGCTCGTGAGTGATGCGCTCACGGGCTTCGAGATCGATACGACATTCCACCGCGCGTGTGTGGACGATTACGCATTCGGCATCACGCGCGCCACTGCCGGCATCGCCGAGAGCGGCTCGCTGCTGATCACGGGCGCCGACACGGCATCGCGGCTCGGCGCGCTGGCGCCGTGGATTCACATCGCCGTGCTGGACCGCGCGCAGATCGTGCGCACGATCCCCGATGCCATCGCGCTGTTCGGAGCGGAGACGAATGCGTTGTTCGTCACCGGACCGTCGAAGACTGCGGATGTGGAAGGCATCCTGATCAAAGGCGTGCATGGCCCTGGAGTGCAGGTTTGCCTGTTGGTCTGAGCGGCGCTGGGGAGAATGCAAGTTCGTTTTCCGGTCGCAGATCGCACACACATTGTCGTGGCAGAAGTGATCATCACTGGCTCATTCACTCGTCATTCGTCCTTTCATTCCCATGCCTAAGCTCGCCGCCTTCCCGAAAGCCTTCATGCAGCAGCTCTGCAAAGAAGGCACCCTGACTGTCTCCGAATGGATCGCGCTCGCCGCGCCGCTCGATATCCAGGGCCTCGAGTGGTATGCGGGCTTTCTCGAGATGGCGGATGAGAAGAACTGGTCGCGTTTTCGCAAGGAGGTCGAGGACACTGGCAAAGTCATTCCGATGATGTGTTGCTCTCCCGACTTCACGCATCCCGACGCCGCGTTCCGTGAGAGAGAAATTACCAAGCAGAAACGCTGGATCGACATGACGCACGCGCTGGGTGGCAGCTATTGCCGCGTGCTCAGTGGCCAGCGCAGGCCGGAGCTGACGCTGGATGAAGGCGTGCAGCTCGCGGCGGACTCGATTTACGCCTGCCTGCCGTATGCGCAGGAGCGCGGCATCACGCTGATCATCGAAAACCACTACAAGGACGACTTCTGGGAGTATCCCGAGTTCGCGCAGAAGATGGATGTCTTCTGCAAGCTCGTCGATGCGGTGAACCACCCGAACTTCGGCGTGAACTACGACCCCTCGAACACTTACCTCGCCGGTGAGGATCCGATAGAACTGCTCAAGCGCGTCTCGCATCGCGTCGTCACCATGCACGCCAGTGATCGCTGGCTTGCCGAAGGAACGATCGAAGACCTCCGCAGAGAAGAAGGCGGCGCGCAGGGCTATGCAAAGCGGTTGCGTCACGGCGAGATCGGCAAGGGCCTCAATGATTACGATGCCATCTTTACCGAGCTGAAGAGGCAGGGCTTCAACGGCTGGATCAGCATCGAAGACGGCGTCGATGGCATGGAGCAGCTCGCGCGCAGCGTGGAGTTCTTGAAGCAGAAGATCGCGCTGCATTGGCCGTCATGAAACTTACCCTCACTCTCTCGCTGGCTCTCCTCACGAGTCTCGCGGCGGCCGATGATTCGGGGAAACTCTCCAGCTTGCTCGCGCGGGGAGGGGTCGTGACGATCCCGGCGGGCGACTATCATCTCGATGGCACGGAGCCGATCCCGCTTGGGCCCAACATGACCGTCATCGCTCACGGCGCACGCTTCCTCCTCCCGGAAACGCTGCCTGAGAATGCGCGCGTGGTGCTCTTCGCAGGTGAAAACATCGCGCACTTCGCGTGGCACGGCGGGGAATTTGTCGGGCAGGTGTTTGATCCGGACAGGCAGGTGAACACCTGGCAGCCGAATGCGAGCACGAAGGGCATCGTGATCACGACGACAACGGCCAATGGCACGCATGACGTCTTGTTTCGCGATGTGAAATCAAACGGCATGGCAGGCGCCGTCATCGGCGTGCACGGGAAGCATGGCAAAAGCAGTGAGAGCGAGGTCGAGCACTACGCGGAGCGTGTCGCAGTCGAGAGCTGCATGCTGCTGCGCAGCGGGAAGTTCATGTGGGACTACGGATACCTCTGGCAGATCATGACCTTCCCGGAGGCGTATGAGCCGTGGGAAGTTGAGCGGGCCGGCAGATACTTCCGCACCGATCTGATGCGCGAGGTGACGATGAGCGGCGATGTGGTGAAGTTCGCCAAGAGGGTCAAACCGATCGCCGTGAGCCAGAGCGATGAACCGAAGGAGGCGCTGACCTTCATGGGCCCGAGCTTGCCGGGGAACATCGTCCGCGGCCGTCAATACTTCATTGTCGAGTCCTCGCCCGAGTTCATCAAGATCGCCGACAAGCCGAAGGGAGAACCCATTCGCTTCGAGACTGACGGCAGCGGTCATCTGGCCTTTAACATCAGCGGCACCTATCTCAGTGCGTATGCGCCGACGGGAAGCGGGCCGGGCAAAGGCGCGTTCGATATCACGGGCGCGCGTGGCGTGCGCGTCACGGGCTGCCAGCTCAGCGCGCTTGGCGACACGATGCACATTCAGCGTTGCCGCGACATCATCTTCGCGAACAACCACATTCTCGGCAGCCGCATGGGCGCGTTCTTTCTCGCCGAGTTCTGCCAGAACGCCACGGTCACGGGAAATCTCGTTGATGGCACGAATGGCAGCCGTGTCATCAGCGTCGAGAAGAGCTGCACCGACGTGACGATGACTGGCAATACCTTCCGCAACGGCGGGCGGGGCGCATGGATCAACCAGCCCGTCAATTTCATCATGACGGGCAACGTCTTCGTCAACAACACGACGAAAAACGAGCCCGACATGCGGCGTGGCCGCATCGCCTTCCAGACGGCGAAGCCTGGCCAGTTTCCAGAACTCTACTTCACGATCTACGAGCCGGGGGCGACGTATGGGCCTGTCATCGTCCGTGACAACATTTTCGTCATCGGCGCCTCGGCTCCAGACGAGGCCGTGACCTTCGCGCCGGGCGGGCACGACATCCAGTTCACCGGCAATCAGTTTCAAAACAAGGCGGTGACCATCGTCGTCGATCCCACCTGCACGACGACGATCGTCGATGCGAATCCCGGCGCGACGACCTCACGCAAGCCTGTCGATTTCAATCACGGCCGGAGATAGCCGGCCGGACAGCCGGGCAGGGGAGTGCGCCGCCTTCGGAGCCCTCGGAGGGGTTTTGACATCGGGGCACACAATCCCTTGACCCATCGACTTCTGTGCGCAGCCATGGGTCGTCACTGGCTGGCAACTTCACACGGCATGAAAACAAACCACCTCGTCCTCCTCGCCCTCTGTCTCGCGGCGCAACTCCAAGCTGAAGTCCCGAAGCTACCGCTCTGGCCCAACGGTGCGCCTGGCGCAAAAGGCCAGACGGACAAAGACCAGCCGTGGGTGGACGTGTGGCCGGCTGACAAGACGACGGCCAACGGCGCGGCATTCGTCGTCGCGCCCGGCGGTGGCTATGGCGGGCTCGCCGCAGATCACGAGGGTGTGCAGGTGGCAAAGTTCATGAACTCGCTCGGCGTGTCGGCCTTTGTGCTTCACTACCGCCTCGGCTCGGCGGGGTATCATTACCCCATCGAGCTGATGGACGTGCAGCGCGCGATTCGGCTCGTGAGATCGAAGGCGGGCGAGTACGCGCTCGATGTGAATCGCGTCGGCATCATCGGCTTCTCCGCCGGCGGACATCTCACCTCGATGGCGGCGACTTTGTTCGATGAGAAGCCGGAGGGAATGACCAACGATGCCATCGATCAACTCAGCGCGCGGCCCGATGTGGCGTGCCCCACGTATCCGGTGATTTCGATGATCGACGACTTTGGCCATAAGGGCTCGCGCAAAAATCTGCTCGGCCCGCACAACGACAACGAAACACTCGCGAAGAAAGTCAGCACCCACCTGCAAGTGACCGACAAGACGCCGCCGATCTTCATTTTCCAAACCGACGACGACACTGTGGTGCCCGCTGAGAACGCCGTGAATTTTTATCTCGCCTGCCGCAAGCATAAGGTGCCCGCCGAGCTGCACATCTACAAGCCCGGTCCGCACGGCGTCGGCCTCATGCAGGGAGATCCCGTGCTCGGCACCTGGCCGCATCACCTCGCAGCGTGGCTGCGGAATCAGGGATTCTTCAGCACCGCCAAACGCGCCGCCGTCAGCGGCACCATCAAAATCAATGGCAAGCCGGTGAGCTGGGGCGCGCTCGTCTTTGAAGGTGCCGACCCAAACGCACCACGGCCTACAGCGCGCATCATGGGCGGCAAGTTCAAGCTCGACGCCGCCAGCGGCCCCACCCTCGGCACCCAAAAACTTACCGCCACCTACTCCGCCGCAGATGTGCCCGGACTCGACACGCCCGACGGCACCGCGACGACGAGCACGAACAAAGGCGCGCTTTTGACCGTGGAGATCAAGGAGGGCGACAACGCGCTGGCACTGGAGCTGACGCGGGAGTGAGCGGCTGAAAGTGCGGCCTGCTTTCTCCGCGCAAAGCTGCGGCGACTGCCGGGTCACGCTTGCGCGCGCAGCTACGGGTGCCCCAGCGCGCGAGCGCAAAAAACACGCTCGCATTTCGTCCCGCCCGCCGCTAGAGCGCACGCATGTTTGTCTGGTCAAAACTGTCCGCCGTAAAATGGTCGGATGCATGGGAGGAGCGCTTTCGCGGGTTGCCGCAGGTGCATCCCGTGATCACCATCATCCCGGGAAAGCCCACGATCCGCGTGGAGGTGTATTGCGAGAGGGAGAAAAGCGCCAAGGAGATCCGGCGGATGTTCGGCGGCACCATCCGCACGCTGAAGAAACAAAACTGGGCCGCGCTCTCACCTCCGCCGCCAGATCCCATCCGCGTGCGGGACCGGCTCGTCATCATCGGCCAGCGCGGCACCAAGGCGCTGACAAAGGCGCGCAAGGAGTTCCCCGGCCGCGAGATCTTGTCCGTGCCGCCGGAGATGGCCTTCGGCACCGGCCACCATGCCACCACGGCCACTGTGCTGCGCTTCATCTCGGATGCCGCGCGGGATTGGGAAAGGGAAGGCCGCGCGTGGACGATGATCGACCTCGGCTGCGGCAGCGGCATCCTCTCCATGGCGGCGCGGAGGCTGGGCGCGGCCTCGGCATGGGCGTGTGACTTTGACCCCGATGCCGTGCGCGTCAGCCGCGACAACATCGCGCGCAACCGCATCGACGGCGTCACGGCCGAAGTGGTGGACGTCTTGAAATGGAAACCGACGCGCAAACACGACTGCGTGGCGGCGAACATCTTCTTCGACATCCTCGTGGACATCTTCCCAAAGCTGGTGCGCTCCGTGAGGAAAGACGGCCTCGTGCTCATCTCCGGAATCCTCGCCACACAGGCGGAGGAGTGCCTCGCATCCGGCCGCCGCGCAGGCCTCGTTTTCGACCGCATCGTGCGGAAAGGAAAGTGGGTTTCCGCGCGCGGGCGGCTCGCGGCGCGCCCGAAAAGATCGGCTCGGCAATAGCCTTTCCATTTGTTGACAAGCCCTCGAATTCGTCCTTCTTAGCCGCCCATTTCAACCCCCGTTTCACTCAACTGCATCGCCATGGATTTCATCGCTAAACACGTCGCCGAGCTGGCCCCATCAATGACCCTGTCCATCACCAGCCAGGCGAAGGCGCTGAAAAAGCAAGGTGTGGACGTGCTGAGCTTCGGTGCCGGCGAGCCTGACTTCAACACGCCGAAACACATCGTCGAGGCCGCCGTGAAGGCCCTGCATGACGGCCAGACGCGCTACACCGAAAGCGCCGGGCTTCTCGAGCTGCGCGAGAACATCGCCGCCAAGCTGCTGCTTGACAACAGCCTGCAGTACGAGCCATCCCAGATCAGCGTGAACTGCGGCGCCAAGCACTCCTGCTACAACGCCATCCTCGCCGTCGTGAATCCCGGTGACGAAGTCATCATCCCCGCCCCTTATTGGACGAGCTATCCCGAGATGGTCCGCCTGGCCGGCGGTATTCCGGTGATCGTGGACACCAAGATCGAGAACGGCTGGAAGATCACTCCCGAGGAGTTCGAGGACGCCATGTCCCCGCTCACGAAGATGATCATCATGAACTCGCCCGGAAATCCCACCGGCTCCGTTTACT
>JANOBO010000073.1:0-12143 GCA_031411695.1 Verrucomicrobiaceae bacterium | reverse complement strand
TAGCCGGAGGTCTCAGGCACGCTGACGCCGGAGATGAGGTGCAGCTCACTGAGATAATCGGCGACGGGATGGGGCATCGGATGATTTGGGAGACGTGCCGATGAAAGCGGGTCTTCCGCGCCGGGGCAAGAACGGAAAGTGGGCAGAGGCGCGGGATGCAAAGCGGGACCACCCAGAGGTCCCGGCGACCACGGATGGGAAAACTTTATTATTTTGCGCTTGTCACGCGGTGGCGTTTTTGCTGGAATCCTGCTTCACGGTCACGCCCTTCCGGGAATCGTCACCGGTGTGGGTCCTGCCGCGCCGGGGCTTCCGGGTGAGGAATGGGGGGACGCCAGCCCTCACCCGCCAATGGCCCGCAAGCGCCGCATCTCCCTGAAACGCGCCCCTACCCGAAATGCCGCCGTGGTCCACGCGCGCCGTGCATTGGCGGAGGGTGCC
This sequence comes from Verrucomicrobiaceae bacterium, assembly GCA_031411695.1. GTDB lineage: Bacteria > Verrucomicrobiota > Verrucomicrobiia > Verrucomicrobiales > Verrucomicrobiaceae > JAIBCL01. The sequence goes on along the minus strand of JANOBO010000073.1, from coordinate 11,702 downwards.
GGAGGCGGTCGGGTTTTATGTCCACGCACCCCGCTCCCACCACACCGGATGAATACGCTGACTGGATCAATGCGCGCATCGGCGCGGAGGTGGCGCGCCGACGCGCGGCGCTGGGCCTCAGCGCGTATGCGCTGGGGAAGGATGCGGGAGTCACGGACCAGACCATCCTGAATCTAGAGCAGGGAAACTGTGATCGCGGCTGCCTGACGGGGACCCTGGCCCGGATCGCCCTGCGCTTCGGCATCACTCTCTCGACCCTGATCCAAGCGGCCGAGTGCCCGGACCCCGTGGCACGCGGGTCGGCCGGGTAGCCAAATTCTTTTGGCTATCGGGTTGCGCGTCTTTTGTGATGAAATCGCCGCGAAATTAATTCCCGCCTGTGATGACCCTGCCTTGCCCACCACCTGCCCTTTTGCCGCCTGCGGGTGCCCGCGCACGGGCGGCGGGAGCGGGCGGCGGGGCGGCAGGAGGCGCCTCCGCCCTGAAAACCGCCATCCCGGCTGAAAAGGTAGGCATCCCGGCCGCCCCGGCAGCGCCCCCGGCGGCGTGGGTAGCCAACCCGCCCCGCAGGCTGGCCAACCCGGCAACGGGGGTAGCGCTACCCAGCGGCGCGGTATTCATACCCAGCGGCGCGGTATTCATCCCGGACGAAATGGGATGGCTCCCCGGACGAAAAGGTATGCATACCCAGCGGCCCGGTATCCATCCCGCACGACGGACCTCCGATACCGGACGGCGGGGTAGCCGTCCCCAGCACGGGAACCGCCACCCCGAAGGCGGCGGGATGGCAGGGATGGCAAGGAGCGCTGCCCCCGGCGCATCCATCGCTGCCCCCGCCAGCGTCAGCGACGCCACCATTCCAACTAGCGCTGACCCCGCTAGCGAGACTGGGGGACTTGGAGAGGAGGGGACGGAGAGACAGTTTAGCTCCGCCTCGCCAGCACGCCCTGCCTCCACGTCTTGCCCGCTGGCTGTTCTCCTCGTCTCCTCCTCTCTCCATCTCCACGTCTTCTGCCAATGAATTGGGACACCGGCACCTGGGACAGCGGCCAATGGGACCAGCCGACGCCGTCCGATTATTTTCAACTCCAACCCAAACCGAAATCCAAAATGAAAAGACAAGTGTACTTCCCCAGCCGCATCGGCGACCAAGTAAACTGGCTCGACAACTACTCTGTGAAACTCCCCATCCACGGAGCCGCCCTCGGCGTCATCGCGGGCGACATAACCGCGAGCGTGAACGACGCAAAGTACGCGAACTACGTCCTGGGCACCTGGCTCAGCGCGGTGCGCAATTTCTCACCCAGCACCACGGATGCCGTGGATGACGTGCTCACGGGCGCTGGCTCCAGTGCGGTGGTGCTGCCCACCTTCTCCGCACCGGCGCTGCCAGCAGGCGTCACCGCCGCGCTGCCGGGCACGCTGAACCGCATCTTTGCCCTCATCGCCAAGATGAAGCTGGCGGCCGGCTACACGGAGGCCATCGGCACGGATCTAGGCGCGGTGGGCTCACAGGAGACGGAGAAGGCCATGCCGAAATTCCTGGCTGACATGCTGCAAGGCAGCGGCTGCCAATGCGTGAAGCTGACCTTCTACAAATACACCCACATGGGCGTGTACATCGAGAGCCGCCGCGGTGCGAACGGGGTTTGGGAGTTCCTGGCCATCGACACCGAGAGCCCCTACGAGGACCAGCGCCCGCTGCTCGTGGCCGGCCAGCCGGAGGTGCGCGAGTACCGCATGCGCTTCTGGGACAAAGGCACGCCGAATGGGGACTGGACTGATGTGGTGAAAGTCACCGTTTCGCCGTGACGGCCAAGGCTTGGAGATGAGGAGATGAGGAGATGAGGAGACGCAGAATCGACCACGTCCCAGTCTCCGAGTCTCCGAGTCTCCGAGTCTCCAAGTCTCCGAGTCTCCGAGTCTTCCAGTCTCCGAGTCTTCCAGTCTCCCAGTCTCCGAGCCTCCCAGTCTCCGTCAAAGCGTCCACTTCTCCGACTTCACCATCATCGAAACCAACATCCGAATGATCTGCTCATACTCATCATCCAAAGCCGCACGACGGTCCTCGGTAAGGTATTCGCAACGATGGGCGAACCGGAGCCAAGTTTGCGTTTCCGCCGCCTCGGTTTCTGCATCGCTCAGCTTGCTGATGAAGGCGGCTTCGTATCGGCGCTTCCGCCAGGCTTCGGTGATATTGGCGGCCACCGAACGAGACGAGCGCCGCACTTGGTCTGTCAAAGAATAGATCTCCTCGCGTGGAAACCTTCTTGATAATTCAAACACGGTCATGGCTGCTTCAAACGCACGCTGAAACACTTCAAGCTCTGTATGTCGGGTGATCTTCATGGCGCCCACAAGTTACTTCATTTCTCCCTGTCTCCGAATCTCCACTTCTCCAAGTCTATGTTCAACCCATCCCTCCCTGCCACGAACTCACCGAACTCCAGCGCCGAGATGCGCGGCCAGCTCACCGCACTGGATGCGGACATCCAGCAGCGCGCCACGCAGTCCGAGCTCGGTGCCGCCATCGCAGGCACCAGCAGCAACACCAACGGCGTGGCCATTCTGGCCCAGTCTGCGGACGGCAGCTACAACCAGCAGCAGATGCAAGACGCGCTGAACAAGATCGACGAGTTCATCAACGCGGCACGCCGCTGAACCTAGCCCGCATGTCTCACACTCCTGGTGAAAGCGCGGCAACGTGCTTTCGCCGGGCCATCTCGGAAGTGCTCAGTTCCCAGTTCCCAGTGAGCTGGGCCGCCAAGAAGCGCAAAGGCCTCACGAGAAGGATGAGGCAGAAGCGGTGCCACTTCTTGCACACCGCTGCTACTCGGCGGCGCGCACGCCTTCGATGAGGAGCTGCCACTGCTCGTTCCCGCGGTAGTAGTTCCGCTGGATGCGGAGGACGACGTCCCACGGGGGTGGCGGGAGGTTTTCAAAAGGGGCGTTGAAAAACATGGCATCCATGGAGACGCCGTTTTGAAACAGGGCGACGCGGAGGTGCTTCTCCTTCAGCACGCGGCCGGGCAGGCGCGGGGAGACATCCCGGCAGAGGAAGTAGGGCTCGGGATTGCGCTGGCCGAAGGGCTCGAGGTGGCGGTATTGATCGAGGACGCCGGGGGAAATGTCCCGCAGGCTGAGTTCGGCATCGATCTCGAGCACGGGGCGGCGGTCGGCACCGGTGAGGGCGCGCTGGACGACCTGACCGAAGGCGCTGCGGAAGGCGTCGATGTTTTCCTCCCCGATGGAGAGGCCGGCGGCCATGGCGTGCCCGCCGCCTTTGAGGAGCAGGGCGCGGCACTCATTCATGGCATCGACCAGGGAGAGGCCGGGGATGCTGCGGCCGCTGCCTTTGCCGATGCCCTGCTCATCGATGGCGATGAGGATGGTGGGCCGGTGGCACATGCGGGAAATGCGGGAGGCGACGATGCCGATGACGCCGGGATGCCAGTCGCGCGAGCCGAGGACGATGCCATGGACGTCATCAAGCGGGCCGATCTGGGCGACCATGGCGAGGGCTTCGTTCATGACCCGCAGCTCGACGCCTTGGCGCTCGCGGTTATGCGCGTCGAGCAGGGCGGCAAACTCGCGCGCCTTCACCAGGTCGGTGGCGAGCACGAGGTGCAGGGCGGTGAGCGCGGTATCGAGCCGGCCGGCGGCGTTCAAGCGCGGGCCGAGCCGGTAGCCGAGGTGGTGGGTCTGCACAAAGCCATCGACGCCGGCTATGTCCTTCAGCGCCTGGAGGCCGACGCGCTTGGTCTGCGCGATGGCCTCGAGCCCGCGCCGCACGATGCTGCGGTTCTCGCCAATGAGGGGGACGAGATCGGCGACGGTGCCGAGCGTGACGAGGTCGAGGTAGTCCTTGAGATCAAACCCGGGCAGCCGCCGGGTCTTCATCATGGCATGGGCGACCTTGAAGACGATGCCGACGGTGCAGAGGTGGTGGTGGGTGGCGCCGAGCTGGGGATTCACCAGGGCGACGCATTCGGGCCGGCCTGCCTGGGCGATCTCGTGGTGATCGATGATGAGGCAATCGACGCCCTGCTCCTTCAGCCAGGCGGCCTCGGCCAGGGAGGTGGTGCCGCAATCGAGCACAAGAAGCAGGCTGGGCTTTCCATGCTCCTCGAAGCAGCGGGCGAGCCCGTCGCGGCTCATGCCGTAGCCTTCCTCCATGCGGTGCGGGAGGAAGAGGCTGGAGTCGAGGCCGTACTCCTTCAGCGTGAGGTGCATCAGCGCCATGGAGGTGACGCCGTCCACGTCGTAGTCGCCGTAGAGGCTGACTTTTTCCTTCCCGTCCACCGCCGCCAGGAGGCGCTGCACGGCGGGCAGCATCTCGGGGAGATCAAAGGGATCGCCCATGCTAGCCAGGCGCGGCTGGAGAAACTCGCGCGCGCCCTCGTCATCTTCGATGCCGCGCAGGGCGATGAGCCGCGCGACGAGCGGATGGAGGCCGAGCCGCTTCGCAAAGCCCGCCGCAAGAGGCGGCTCCGGCTTCAGCAGCCAGCGGGGCGGTGCGGGATGGCGGGGACGCGGGACGGACATCAGTTTATCAACGGCGGGGGCAATGTGGTAATGAGCACAGGCACGGCGATAGTCAAAGCTCATGTCTGAAGCGGCCTCCGCATTCGCCGCGCGCGGGATTGAGAGGAGCATCTGAACGAGATGCTCGAAGCACCGAATCGACCGAGCATGGCCGCGCGGTGGTTGACGGCATGATGGGTGAGGCGCACGATGGTGCCATGAATTTGCAGACTTACACTGCGGTGATCCGCAAGGACGAGAGCTGGTGGATCGGATGGGTGGAGGAGACTCCCGGCGTGAACACGCAGGGCAAGACGCGCGCCGAACTGCTCAAGAACCTCCGCTCCGCCTTGCGCGAGGCGATTGCACTGAACCGTGAGGAAGCCCTGTCGGAGGCTGGGCTCGAATACGAAGAAGCGCTGCTGAAGGTGTGAAACCCCGCGACCTGCTCCGACATCCCGTCGCGTGCGGCTGCGTGCTGGTGCGAGAGGCGAGTGACCACTCGTGGTGCGGCAACCCGGCGACCAACCGCCGCTCCGCAGTCCCACGCCACACGGAGATCAACCGCTTTCTCACCCGGAAAATCTGCCGTGACCTCGGCGTCGCCGAGCCCTGATGCACACAACCTCGCTTCCAAGACAGCTCACGCGCCAATGCGAGGAGCCGGCGGCTGGCCTTGGAAAACCCCAACAATAATCGAAACGCATGGCTCACGATCCTTCATCCGCAACCATCCGGGATCCCCGTCGAGCGGGTCGCATCTGGCTCGCGTGCATGGGCCTGTTTCTCGCGGCGGCCGGCGTGCTCTTCAGCGCGGTGCTGTGGCGGAGCTACCAGCGCGCGATGGAGACGCGCGCATGGGTGGAGACGCCGTGCCGCATCGTCTCCTCCATCGTGCTCTCGGATCATCCCACCCCGCACTCACCGCTGGCGTACCGGCTCGGGCTTCAATACGCGTATGAGTTCAAAGGCACGCCTCACCTCGGCACGAAGGTGCGCCGCGTGGAGGGGCAGACTCCGCACAAGGACAAGATCGAAGCGCTGGCAGTGGAGTATCCCAGCGGGCGCGAGACGCTGTGCTTTGTAAATCCCGCCGAACCCGCCGAGGCCATCCTGCAGCACGCGACGAAGGCCGCGCTCTACTCGATCTGGTTTCCCCTGCTCTTCGTGCTGGGCGGCGGGATGATGGCGTGGCGGGCGCTTTTCAATAACGCTGGCGGCCCTTGAACGGCGGCTTGTCGCCGAAGCTGCGATCACCACCGCCGCCGCCACTGCCGCCAGGACCGAATTTTCGGAAGGGCGGGCGTTTGTCTCCAAACGGACGTGGCGGTCCGTCGGACTGACGTGGGGGTGCGCCGAAATTTCTGCGCGGGCGCTGCATGGAGGACTCTTGGTTATCGGCCAGATCCAGGCGCACGGCGCGGCCGCGCACGAGCGCGCCGCCGACGGTGGACATGACGGTTTCGACGTGATCTGCCGGCACCTCGAGGTAGCTGCACTTCTCGTACACGTCGATGGTGCCGATGCTGCCCGGCGGAATTTTTGCGGTGTTATAGACGAGGCCGGCGATGTCGCCGGGCCGCGTGTTATCCATGCTGCCGAGATTGATGAACAGGCGCACCATGCCGGAGCGCGGACCTTTTTGCACAAAGGAACGCGAGCGGCGGGGGGCTTCATCAAAGTCTTCGCGCGCGGGTTGGGCGAAGCGGGACGGCGGGGGTGCGGACCGCTCGGCGGGCACTGCGTGCACAGGGCGCTGCGGCACGGTCTGCGCGGAAGGAGCGTGAGTCGTCTCGGCTGCGGGCACGATCGGTGCGGCGTCGGACTGCGGTTGGGCTTCGGCGTGCGCGGCCGCAAGCATCGCCGTGGCTTCCGGCGCGGGTGAGGCATCGGCGGAGGCGTCGGGTTGCGATGAAGCTTCGACGCTCGGCGCGGGAACGGGAGCCGACGCTTCGGGTGTGGAGTCTGGCAATGCGATATCTCCAGACGCGAATTGAATCTCCTGCGGAGGCACAACTTCATCACGCGATGGCTCGACCACCTGTAACTGCGCAGGATCTGGCTGTTGCACGATGGGTTGCGGCTCGGCGATTGCTTGTGGCGCGGCGAGTGCCTGGGCCTCGGTGCTTGTCTGCGGCTCAACCGCCACTTGGGGTGCGACCGACGCGGTTTCGACGGGTGCCTGCGGCTGCACCGCTGGCTGTTGCGCTGCGATGGGCTGCGGTTGCACAGGTGCCTGTGACTTTGCCGCCACATGCGGTTGTGAGGCAGAGTGAGTTTGGGAGGCGGCTTGCGTCTGTTCGGGCGCGCGCACGGCTGCCTGCACTTGTGGCCGGGGCTCGCGCGGGACAAACTCGCGCTGCTGCGGCGCGAACTTTTGCTTCGGCTGGCGGTCCTCCATGATCTGCTCGCCCTCGCGGCCGGATTCCTTCATCCAAAGGTCGAGAATGGCGCTGCAGATGTCCGTGGGCGTGAAGCCGATGTCGAGCAACCGCTGGATGGTGGCATCGTGGGAGGCGAAGCTTCCGCTCTCCATCACGGCCTTGAGCTTTTCAAAAGTTTGATCGACGCGATTGGCCTCGACCTCCTCCTGCGAGGGCACCTTGTGGCGCGTGATCTTGATGTTGATGAAGCGCTGGATGCGCTGCATGAGATAAATCTCACGACCGCCGACGAAGCTGATGGCCATGCCCTTGCGTCCGGCGCGGCCGGTGCGGCCGATGCGGTGGACGTAATCCTCCTCATCGTAAGGCAGCTCGAAATTCACGATGAGGTCGATGTCATTCACATCGAGACCGCGCGCCGCGACATCAGTGGCGACGAGCACCTCGACATTCCCACTGCGGAAGTTCCGCATCACGCGCTCGCGCATCATCTGATTGAGATCGCCATGCAGGCGGTCCGCCGCATAGCCGCGTGCGACGAGGGCGTCCACCGTGTCGTCCACGGCGCGCTTCGTGTTGGCGAAGACGATGGTGAGGCGCGGCGTCTCCATGTCGAGGAGACGGCAGAGCACTTCGGTTTTCGAGCGCCCCTGCACCTCGTAATAGCGCTGCTCCACAGTCGGCACCGTCAGCGCCTTGTGTTCGATGGTGATGGTGGCGGGATCCTTGGTGAAGCGCCGGATCAGATCGCGGATGCGGGGATCAAACGTGGCGGAGAAAAAGATGGTCTGCCGCTCAACCGGGACGGCCTTCATCACCTGATCGATCTCGTCGCGGAAGCCCATGTCGAGCATCTCGTCCGCCTCATCGAAGACAAGGGTCTTGAGCTTCTCGACCTTGATCAAGCCGCGGTCCATCATGTCCACCACGCGGCCCGGGGTCCCGACCACGATCTGCGCCCCGCCCTGCAACGCGCGAATTTGCCGGTCATACGAAGCACCGCCGTAAACCGGTGTGGCGCGCACGCCTTTGAACTCGGCGATCTTGTGGATCTCCGAGCACACCTGCATCGCCAGCTCGCGAGTCGGACACAGGATCAGCGCCTGAATCGCTCGCAATGCGGGATCGATGCGCTGCACGACCGGGATGCCAAAGGCCATCGTCTTGCCCGAGCCAGTCTGCGATTGTCCGACGATGTCACGCCCGGTCAGGGCCACCGGAATGGCTTGGGCCTGGATGGGCGAGGGTTGCTCGAAACCGAGCGCTGCGATTGCCTTGATGAGGCCGGGATCAATGCCCAGCTCCGCGAATGTTTGTTTTTCCATGATGTTGTACGACCCGGCGGGTTATGTGCTTCCATGAGCGGGCAACCCGTCGCCGTAAAGCGTCCCACGATTCGCGGGACGGAGTGCCACCCAACTACAGGCGGCTTACAAGATCGAACATCGGCCCCAAAGGGGAAGCGGCTGAAAAGCCGGCGCGCATGGTTCCACACTTCAGCGCGATCACAAGCTCGAATCCCTTTTCCCAAGCGCTCGAGCCGAACGCCGCTCCGCCACGCAGATGTGAAGGCGGCCCTCCAGAGTAGCCCAGTCACTCCGTGACTGGTGTCATCCCGCCAGCCGAGTCTCCTCCACAGTCCAGTCCACTTCGAGCGCCTCCAGTTCTGCTCAGTTCTCTTACGCTCCCATCGACTCCAGTCACGGAGTGCCAGGACTACTTTGCGTGCCGCGCGGTTTTCCAAACGCACTTTCCATACACCTGCGTTTCCGAGTCTCGGTTCTGCGAGTGTTCCCACATGTGAACGTTGACCTGACCCGAAAGGCTCAGCCTTGAATGGCAATTATATCCAATGTGATAAAACTCGTTGCAATGCGTCTCATTCGTGTGGAAATTAGACTCGCAACAGCCAATCAAAGCCATGATCGCCTCTTTCGCTCCCACCCTTCCGCTCGCCCTGACCTTCGTCAGCCTCACGGCCCAACTTCTCGCCCCACGCCGAGCGGCCACCGTCGTCCCCGCCGAGACAACCGCCATCTCCCGGCTCTACAAGTGGCGCGCTGACAACCAAGACGTTTTCGAGTCCCGTCGCATTGCTGGGATGAAACGCTCCACCCGCGTCCGCGCGAATCTCCAGCGTCTCCACGCTGAGTGCAAAGCCGAGTGGCGTGCTTCCGCCCTGAAGAACCCGAAGCTTCAGGCCACGGACCGCCACATCGCCGCCAAAGAGTGGACCCTCAAATCACCCGATGGCCGCATCCATACCATGCGCAATCTAAAAAAATTCATCCGGGACAATCCCGCGCTCTTTGACGAAACCGACATTGTCTGGAAGCATCCCGCCGACAAACCCAATCAAGCCTGGTGCCGCGCCTTCCACGCCCTGAGCCGGCTGCGCCCAACATGTTTCAATCTCCTGAGCGAGTGGCAGGGCTGGACTTGGGCAGGGCCATCCAGCACCAAGACCGCTCAATACCCGAGCCAAGGTCCAAGCCACTTTTCGACCTCCTCGACCGTCATGCCTTTGCGCGCAGCGTAGTCTTCGGCCTGATCCTTCGCCACGACGCTGATGCCAAAGTAATGCACTTCGGGGTGGCTGAAGTAGAGGCCGCTGACGGCGCTGCCGGGATGCATGGCCATGCTCTCGGTGAGATCGACGCCGGTCTTGGCGGTCGCATCGAGCAGATCGAAGAGGATGGGTTTCTCGGTATGGTCGGGCTGTGATGGATAACCAGGAGCCGGGCGGATGCCGCGGTAGCGTTCTTTGACGAGGTCTTCGTTCGTGAAGTCCTCGGGCTTCTCATAACCCCAGGCGACGCGGGCCTGCTTGTGAAGGTATTCGGCGAAGGCTTCGGCCAGACGGTCGGCGAGAGCTTTGACGATGATGGCGCTGAATGGATCGTGCGCCTTCTCGAACTCGTGCGCGAAGTCGTCTGCACCATGAATGCCGACGGCGAATCCACCAATGTAGTCGGCGCGGCCACTGTCCTTCGGCGCGATGTAGTCGCTGAGCGCGTAGTTCGGCGTGTCCTTCTTTATCACCTGCTGACGCAGCGTGTGGAAAACGGTCTTCACGCTGCTGCGGGTGTCGTCAGCGTAGACTTCGATGTCGTCGCCGATGCTGTTGGCCGGGAAGAAACCGAACACGCCACGCGGGTTGAAGCGTTTCTCGGCGATGACGCGGTCGAGCAGATCGTTGGCGCTCTTGAACAGCTTCACAGCTTCTTCTTCCGCCTTAACTTTCATCTCGGCGTCTTCGTGAGACGAGGAGAAGCGGCCTTCAGCAGTGATCCAGCGACCACGCAGTTCCCACGAGTGGAAAAAGGGCGACCAGTCGATGAACGAGCGCAGCGTGGCGACCATGTCGGTGCCTTCGTGAACCTTCGTGCCGATAAAATTCGGTTTCGCAATCTCCTGCGTGCTCCAGTCGCACTTGAAGGCCTTCTCGCGTGATTCGGCAATGCTGAGAAGCTGGCGCTCCTTCTTCTTGCCGTATTCTTCGCGCAGACGGATATGACGGGCTTCGTTTTCGGCGATGTAGGCGTCGCGGTTTTCATCGCTAATCAACGAAGTCGTCACCGGCACGCTGCGGGAGGCATCGAGCACATGGACGATCGGACCGGAGTAATGCGGCGCGATCTTGATGGCCGTGTGCGCTGGGCTGGTGGTGGCACCGCCGATCAAAAGCGGGATCTTCATGCCACGGCGTTCCATTTCGGACGCGACGTGAGCCATCTCATCGAGCGACGGTGTGATCAGGCCGCTGAGCCCGATGACGTCCGCGCCTTTCTCGATGGCGGCGGCAAGAATCTTGTCGCAGGGCACCATGACGCCGAGGTCGGTGACTTCGAAGCCGTTACATGCGAGCACCACGCCCACGATGTTCTTGCCGATGTCATGCACGTCACCTTTGACCGTGGCCATGATGATTCTGCCCGCGCTGCGTTGTGCTGGATTCGCGAGCTTTTCCTCCTCCATGAACGGCTGCAAATAGGCGACGCTTTGCTTCATCACGCGGGCGCTTTTCACGACCTGTGGGAGGAACATTTTGCCAGCGCCGAACAAATCGCCGACGACGCTCATGCCATCCATGAGCGGGCCTTCGATGACGAGGAGAGGCTTGCCGAGCTTGTCGAGAGCTTCCTGGGTATCGACGGCGATGAAATCGGTGATGCCCTTGAGCAGCGCATGTTCGAGTCGTTTCTCGACGGGCGCGTCACGCCATTGAAGATCAGCTTCGATCTTCTTGCCGCCGCCCTGGCCTTTGAACCGCTCGGCGTAATCGACCAAAATTTCCGTGGCGTCGGGACGACGATTGAGCAGCACGTCCTCGACCTTGTGGAGGAGTTCCTTCGGAATCTCCTCATACACTTCGAGCATCCCGGCATTCACGATGCCCATGTCCATGCCCGCTTGGATCGCGTGATACAAAAAGGCGCTGTGCATGGCCTCGCGCACGAGATTGTTGCCGCGGAAACTGAAGCTGATGTTCGACACACCGCCGCTGACCTTCGCACCGGGAAGGTGATGCTTGATCCAGCGCGTGGCGTTGATGAAGTCGAGCGCGTAATTGTTATGCTCCTCCATGCCCGTCGCCACGGTGAGGATGTTCGGGTCAAAGATGATGTCTTCCGACGGGAAGCCGACTTCATCGTCGAGGATGCGATACGCGCGCTCGCAAATGCGGTTCTTCTCGTCGTAAGTCGCCGCCTGACCGTTCTCGTCAAAGGCCATGACGACCGTCGCCGCACCGTAGCGCTTGATGGCACGCGCACGCTCCTTGAAGGCTTCTTC
>JANOBO010000072.1:0-12285 GCA_031411695.1 Verrucomicrobiaceae bacterium | reverse complement strand
GTGCTCCCGGCTGCGCTGCGCGCGTCAATTGTCCTGCGCCAGCCTCAGCTCTTCAAGCTCGGTCCATCTCGCGAACATCGCCTCCACCATCGCTTTCTTTTTTTCAATGCCGTCCAAGTGGTCGCGCGTGCTGAAGCCGCTCTTCACGTAGAATTCGGGATCATTCAGCGCGGCTTCCAGTGTGGCGATCTCGGTTTCCTGCGCGGCGATTGCGGGCTCGAGATCGGACAGCTCACGCTGTTCTTTCTGCGAGAGCTTGCGCGGCTTTTCGGCGGCGGCGACGGGCGCGGGTTTCGATTTGGCGATGATGGGAGCGGCCATCTCTGCTTTGACCTTGGCCGCGCGCTTTTCGATGTAGTAGCTGTAGTTCCCGGCACAGAGAGAGATGTGGCCATCGCCTTCAAACGCGATGATGCGGTCGCAAACGCGGTCGAGGAAGTAGCGGTCATGACTGACGACGAGCACGCAGCCTTTGAAGGCGAGGATGGCTTCCTCCAGCACGCGCATCGTCTGAAGGTCGAGATCGTTGGTGGGCTCGTCGAGAATGAGGAAGTTGCCGCCGCGGCGGAGAATCTTTGCCAGCAGCACGCGGCTCTGCTCGCCACCGCTCAGCTCGCGCACGCGCATCGACACGCGGTCATCCGCGAACAGAAAGCGGCGGAGGTAGGTGCGCACGTGCAGCTTTTCCTCGCCAAAGGTGACGAACTCGCTCTTGCCCGCCACCTCCTCCATCACGCTGTTCTCCTGGTCGAGCAGCAGCCGCTGCTGGTCCACATAGTTGAACACGGTGCGCTTGCCGATCTGCACCCTGCCTTCCGTCGGCGGCTGCTCGCCCATCAGCATGCGCAGCAGCGTGGTCTTGCCCAGGCCGTTGCGGCCGATGATGCCGGTGCAGGTGCCGGGCTCGAAGCTGAGGTCCAGGTGACTGAAGAGCCAGCGGTCCGGGATGTGCGCGCTGATTTGTTTCGCGTCGATGATGATGTTCGCCAGCGGCGGCGGCGGCGGGATGATGAGATCCATCACCAGCTCTTCCTCCGGCGCGGCCTCCCCGGCGATGCGGTCGAAATTATCCAGCCGCGCGCGCGCTTTCGAGCGCTGCGCCTTCACGCCGGCGCGCACAAACTCCAGCTCATGTCGCAGGAAGCTCTGGCGCCGGCGCTCCTGATTCGCCTCGATGCTGTCGCGCACCGCCTTGCTCTCCAGATACGCGGTGTAGTTCCCCGGATGACTGTAAATGACGCCCTCGTCGATCTCCGCGATGCGTGTGGCGATGCGGTCGAGGAAGTAGCGGTCATGCGTGACGAACAAGACCGCGCCGGGAAACTCCACGAGGAATTTCTCCAGCCACAGGATCGACCCCGCATCGAGATGGTTCGTCGGCTCATCGAGCAGCAGCAAATCCGGCTGTGCGACGAGCGTGCGGGCCAGGGCCACGCGGCGTTTCTCTCCGCCGGACAGCTCACGCACGATGCGCTCCGCGTCCGGCACGCCCAGCTCGCTCATCGCCGTCTTGATGCGCGTCTCCACGCCCCAGCCGTCGTGCTCGTTGATGGTGTGCAGCAGCTCGTCTTCCTGATCGCCCTTCACGTCCCCGCTCTCATACCGCTCGATCATTTCCAAAACCACGCTCGCGCCCGAGCGCACGTTGTCGATCACCGTCGCGTCCTCATCGAGGGTGAACTCCTGCGCCAGGTAGCCGACGATCAGCTCATTGCGCAGCGACACGATGCCCGAGTCCGGCCGCTCCTTGCCGGCGATGATGCGGATGAGGCTGCTCTTGCCGGAGCCGTTGCGGCCGACCAGCCCGACCTTCTCCCGCTCGTGCACCGCCATCGTGGCATTGATCAGGACTTTCTGGGTGCTGAAGGTGAGGCAGAGATCCTTGGCGGAGACGATGGTGGGCGTGGTCGGTGCGGCTGACATGGGCCGCGAGTGCTGCGCCGGAACGAGCCCGGAAGCAAGCGCTGAGTGGCCTCGAAAGGAAGGCGCGGCTCTTACTGGTGCCCCATCACATGGTCACCTTTACGGTACCCGCTGAGTTCCGTGCGCTATTCCGCGCGAACCGGAAATTGTGTTACGATTTACTTTTTGGCCAGATGGCCGCTGCATTGAGTAAGTTCGCCGCATCCAACCAACCAAGCGGCCACGGTGCCGAGGTAAAACTGCCGAAACAACCGCGGCTTCGATCAAGCGCCTTAGCCGAAGCTGCGAAAAGCTTTACCCACGGAGTGAGCGAAGGCCCCGGCCGTCAAGAGGGTCCACCCTTTGATTGGTGGCGATGGGGGTGGCGCGATGATGCCGTGTTTCCGGGAGGGCTCCAGTCACGGAGTGACTGGGCTACTGTCTTTCTGTACTGCGTGCTTCCTCCGGCTTCGGATTCGACTGCGATCCTACAGCGCTCAATGGCGGACTCGAAGACGGGTGATGAGGCGGTGCTCGGTTTCGGGGGGCAGGGTGGGGGTGTCGTCACCGGCGTTGGCGGTTTCGACGCACAGGAATCTCGGGTAGGCGTCGTCGGGCAGGTCGGGGAGGCGCTTGGATTTTTCGATCCATGGGTTCCACACGACGGTCGAGAGGCTGCCTGCTTTCTCGATGACCAAAGTGCGGCCGCCGGCGGGGTCTTCCACTTCCACGGCGGCATCGGAGCTGTACAGGCGGTCCACTTCCTGATCGATGCGCACGGGGCCGGTTTGCAGCCGCTTCTCAGGTGAGAGCCTGCCCTCGACGAACTGCGTGCCATGCAGGCCGCGGATGGACGCCTGCGCCACGTCGGCCACGCAAAAGTAGGTGTGCAGCGCGCCGGACATGGCCCAGGGCGACTCGCCGGGATTCCGCACGATTAGCGTGACCTCGAGTTCCGCGCCGACGGAGACGCGGAGCTGGAGCGAGAAGTCATGCGGCCAGATGGCGCGCGTGGCCTCAGTGCTTTGCAGGCCGAGCGCGACGACGACACCGTCGGCGGACGAGACGATCTCGTCGAGCCGCCACATCTGGGTGCGGACAAAACCGTGCGCGGGCTTTTCCGGATCGGTGGGATGCGGTCCGAACCAAGGCCAGCAGAGGGGGATGCCGCCGCGGATGGGTTTGCCGGGCTCGATCACGGCGTTGGGGCTCATGTACAGGACGGGCTCGCCGCCGACAGGTGTCCACGTCATCACATGCCCGCCGTGCAGTGCGATGCGCGCGGTGCCGGAAGGATGGGTGACATCGAGCACGGGATAGCCGGGTGCGATTTCGACTTGGGTGATGCAATCGGGAAGGAAACTCATGGCGGTATGATGGGCGTTACGTCCAGGCGCGCAATAGCGATGACAGCGTGCGGCATCCACGGTGGGAATCGAAACGCGCCGCGAGCGTGACACCGGGCATGTGGCGCGGCCGAGTTTGGCGCTTGAACTTCGCGGCGGGTCGCGTTTAGGGAGGCAGCATTCCACTATGATTTTTGCCGCACTTCCCGAGCCCAGCCGCACAGGCGATGTCCTGATGGCTTTCCTCAGCATCTTGTTCGAGGGCGCTCCATACATCCTCGTGGGCACGGTGCTCTCCGGCTTCATCGACGCGTTTCTTCCGGCGAAGCTGCTCGACCGCGTGCTGCCGCGGAACAAGGTGCTCTCGACGCTGATGGCCGGATTTCTCGGCCTCATCTTCCCGGTGTGTGAGTGCGCGGTGGTGCCGGTGATCCGGCGTCTGGTGCAGAAGGGGCTGCCGGTCTCCTGCGCGATGACCTACATGCTCTCTGCGCCAATCATGAACCCCATCGTGGCCATCAGCACGCTGACGGCCTTCAAGGAATTCCAAAAGGTCACGAGCATCGGGGAGATCGGCAATGCGACGATGACACTCTCGCGATTGTCTCTCGGCTATGTGGTGGCGGTCATCGTGGGCCTTTTCATCCTGCGGTTCACGGCGGCGCAATTGCTGAAGCCATCCATCGTGGCCGGGATCGTCGGCGGGGGAAACGGTGACTCGGAGGCCGTCGTGCCTGCGGCAGATTTCAATACCAAGCTGGTGCAGGCCATGCGCACGGCGATGCGTGACTTCCTGGACACGGGGATGTACTTCACCATCGGCGTGTGCATCACGTCGGTGTTCAACACGCAGGTGAATCAGGCGGTGCTGGACGGCGTGGCGGGCAGCAACGTGCTGGCCATCCCGTCGCTGATGGGGCTGGCGTTCATCCTGTCTCTGTGCAGCACGTCGGATGCGTTCATCGCGGCGCCGATGGGTGTGTTCTCGAATGCGGCGAAGCTCGCGTTCCTGGTCCTCGGCCCGATGATGGACGTGAAGCTGCTCTTCATGTATTCTGCCGTGTTCAAACGGCGCGTGGTCATCTCGCTGCTGATCGGCCTCTTCCTTCTGGTCGGCGTGCTGGCGGTGCCGTGGATGTCCCTGATTCAATCTCTTGCCGCTCAAAAGCCATGAACTCAAAGAACCTCATTCACCTCGTCAGCGTGGCGCTGCTGTTTCTCTGGGGCGCCGTGTTGTTGTACTTTTACGCCAGCGGACGCATCGCCCATTACCTGCCGCCTGACGGCATCTTCCGGCCGATGGTGCTGGTGGCTGGAATCGGCCTGATGATCGTCGGCCTTTTCAATCTGGCCACCCTGCACTATGCGGCCGCTGACTGTTGCGGGCATGATCATGACCAGGGGCATGATCACGGGCACGGCCATGCGCATGACCACGCGCACGACCACGGGCATGATCATGGGCATGATCACGGGCATGATCACGGGCATGATCACGGGCATGATCACGCGCACGACCACGCGCACGATGGCTGCTGCGGTCACGATCACGGTCACGATCACGCGCATCATCACGCCGAGCCGGCAGCGGCTGTGGCACACGATCATGGGCATGGGATTCTCGAGGAATCCGGCGCGGTCGGGAGGCTCGTGGCGATCTTGATCATCGCCGCGCCCGTGACGTGGGCCGCTGTGCGCAGTCCCGATCAATACAGTGCCAATGCGGTCGTGAACAAAGGCTTGTACAATCAGAACTACGGCTCCACCACACGCGCTGACCAGTTTTCGCTTCGAGGCGATGGAGGTAAAAACGCGGTCGCGGAAAAGGAGGCGACTGCGAAGGCCACCACGGCCGAGCCGCTGCCGCAGGCGGTGACGACGGGCGCTGCGGGAGCGACGTCGGCATCGGCACCCGTTTCTTCCAGCACCCCGCCGGGCGGGGCCAAGGAGACGAAGAGCTACGGCGGCTTCACATTGGCCGACCTCGAGGCGCAGGTGCCGAAGAGCAAGGCGGGCAATTTCATCCTTGATGTGCCAGAGCTTTATTACACCGCTGGCGACAAGGAAGTGCAGGGCGTGATCACCGGCCAGATGGTGGAGACCACCGCGCAGGTGTTGCCGGAAAAAGTGAACAACGAGGACGGCCGCCGCCTGCGCATCTTCCGCATGCTCGTGCAGTGCTGCGCGGCGGACGCGCGGCCTTACTCAATCCCGATCCTGTTTTCCGAGACCGCACCCACGTTCAAGGACATGACGTGGGTGAAGGTGGCCGGCAAGATGAGCTACCAGCAGGAGGGCGGGCAGACGGTGCCGATGATCGAGGTGACCACGATCGAGGAAACCACCGCGCCGGATAATGCCACGATCTACTGAGCCTCGGCAGCCTCAAATCGCATCGCGCATGCTGCGGCTGCTTTTGCCGCTGGTGCTTTCGTTTTCCTCCGCGAAGAGCGCGGATGTGGTGCAGGCCGACCTCCTCATCGTCGGCGGGAATGAGTCCGCCTGCGCCGCAGCCGTGCAGGCCGCGCGGCTCGGGGTGAAAAGCATCGTGCTCGTGAATGACATCGACTGGCTCGGCGGACAGTTCAGCGCGGAGGGCGTGGGATGCCTGGATGAGTGGACGACGCTCGATGACAAGCGAGTGGGCTTTCCGCGCAGCGGTTTGTTTTTGGAAATGGTGCGGCTCATCCACGCCCACAACTCCGCGACGTATGGAAAGGCCACGCCGGGCAATGCCTACTGCGGCACCGAGACCATCGAGCCCGCCGCTGCGGCGCGTCTTTTCGAGGAACTGGTGAAGCCGCACGTCGATGCGGGCGTCCTGCGCATCGAGCGTGGATGGGAGCCACGAAGCGTGAGCGTGCGCGACGGTGCCGTCAGCGGTGTGACCTTTCAGAGGCCGGTTGATTTGAAAAAGCGGAGTGAGTCCCTCGCAGTGGATGCGCGGCTGACCATCGACGCATCGGATTGGGGCGATGTCATCCGTCTCAGCGGCGCGAGATACGGCGCCGGTCCCGACCTGCGCGCACGCTTTAACGAACCCAGCGCGCCAGAGGCGTTTGATGATGCGGGCGCGCAGGAGATGAATCCCATCTCGTGGTGCGCGGTGCTGCGCGAGGCTGGCGGGAACGACGAGACAATCCCCGCGCCGCCCACTTATGATGCGCGCTCGTTTGCCGCGCTGGACAAGACGCCGCCGTGGGTGGACAGCGACATGAGCGAAGGCATTTACGCGAAGTCGGGCTGGAGCATCTACACGCACCGCCGCTTGGTTGACCGCTGGCACAATGGTTTCGCGCCGGGCACGGAGGCCACGTTTCTAAACTGGCCGGTGCAGGATTACCCCACTTGCCAGCTTCCGCAGCGCGTGGTGGATGCGCTGGAAGAAACCGAAGCGGGAGCGTCGAAGAAGAACATCGTGAACCTCACGCCCGCCCAGCGCCGCATCATCTTCGCGGACGCAAAGGCGCACACGCTCGGCATGCTGCATCATCTGCAGACCAAGGTGCATGACCGCGTGGGCGACTTCCCGCAGTCCTTCCGCCACATGCGGCTCACGGATGAATTTGGCACCGCCGACAAGCTGCCGCCGAAGCCCTACATCCGCGAGGGGCTGAGGCTCGAGGCGATGTTGATGCTGAGCGAGACTGACATCCGCGCCGCCACACGCGAGCCGAAGTGGGCGAAGGTCATGGCGACGGACGCGATCCTCGGCTTCCAATTCAACATCGACTTCCATCCGACGCGGAGGGAGTTCATCACCGCGGACCGCAACGGCCCGTGGCGCTACGTGCAGACGCCCTCGCGCGGCTGGCACACGGACACGGACCGCGCCGTGTTTCCCCTGCGCGGCCTCGTGCCCGTCGAGATGAACGGAGTCATCGGCGCCGGGAAAAACATCGGCGTCAGCAGCGTGGTGCAGTCCGCGCTGCGACTGCACAATCAGATGATGCTCATCGGCCAGGCAGGCGCGACGCTGGCGTGGATGTCGCTGCGCGATGATGCGTCGCCACGTGCCATCGCCAGTTCGATGCCGAAGGTGCGCGAGCTTCAGCAGCGACTCGTGCGAGGGCACGGCGGGCCCGGCGTGCTGATCTGGCCGTGGCATGATGTTGCAACCGAGGATCTGTATTTTGAAGCCGCAAATCTGCTGGCCGTGCGACGCATCTGGCTGCCGGACGCCGACCGTGTGTTCTTCCAGCCCACGAAGGTCGTCACTCGCGGCGAGCTTGCCTGCCTGCTGGCAAGGCTGCATCGAGCCACCACGAGGGCGAAGGATTGGCCCGCCCCAAATGCACCACGCTTCACCGATGTCCCCGCCGGTTCGCCGTTCCGCGCCGGGATCGAAGCGATGATCGAGTGGGGCAGCTTTGGCGCGCAACAGGCTGCTTTCACCCCCGACCGCGCTGTGACGTGGGGCACGTTGCACCGCTGGCTCGCCGCGCTCGATCTCCCGGCGAATGCGGGGCTTGCCGCAGGAGATCGCAAAGATCTCCCGCTCACACGCGCCGAGTGCGCGCAGCATCTGTGGCGCTCTCTTCAGCTCGCTGACGAATGGTTTCCATCTTCGGTAACCGACATCGACCTCGACAAGAACTCCATGCCAGACCGGCTGGAACCCGGAAGGTGATGTTGCTTATCGCACAAGGTTTGCCGCTGGCCAGGGCGGCGGAGCTGTCACATTGATCCAAAGAAAACGTTTCTTCATCATGCGTCTCGAAAGCAAAGTCATCCTCATCACCGGCAGTGTCACCGGTATCGGCCGGGCCATCGCGAAACGCTGCGTCGCGGAGGGAGCGCGGGTTGTCGTCCATGGACTGGAGCAAGATCTTGGCGATGAAACGCTCGCCGAGCTCGGTGCCGGAAATGCCACGCTGATCATCAAGGACCTCGCCGATGAGGACGCGCCGCACGCTCTCGTCCATCGCGCCATTGAGGTTTTCGGAAAGCTCGATGCCGTCGTGAACAATGCCGCGCAGGTGGGCATCGGAAACATCCAGACCACTGACGCCGCGTGGTTCCGCCGCATGATGGAGATCAATTGCATCGTGCCCTATCTCATCACCCAGGCAGCGCTCCCGCATCTGAGAGAGACGCGCGGCAGCGTCATCAACATCGGCAGCGTCAACGCGTACAGCGGAGAGCCGAACCTCATGCCCTACAGCGTGAGCAAGGGCGCGCTCATGACTTTGACGCGCAATCTCGGCGACACGCTGATGCGCGTGGACGGTGTGCGCGTGAATCAGATCAATCCCGGCTGGGTTCTGACGGAGAACGAGGCCAGACGCAAACGCGAGCACGGCCTGGCTGACGACTGGTACAAAGATCTGCCGAAGGTCTATGCGCCTGCGGGCCGCATCCTCTGGCCGGAGGAGATCGCCGCGTGTGCCGCCTGGCTGCTGGCGGATGAATGCGGACCCATCAGCGGTCAGGTGTTTGACTTGGAGCAACATCCCTTCATCGGTCGCAATCCACCGAAGGACAGTACGACGATCCCGGCAAAGCCGTGAACGCTTCGGAGTTTTGAAAAACAGGAAAGCGCGTGGCTGCCCGGGAGCCAGTCCGCTGCGGGAGCGCAAGGCGCACCGAGCTTGATCGCTATTGCAGATAAAAGAACTCGTTCGAGTTCAGCAGCGCGTGGCAGAGGTCGGTGATGGCTTCGTGGTTGGCGTCCAGTTTCGAGGAGCCTTTGGTGCTGCGCGTTCACAGCTTCGCGACAAAAACCGCCAGTTCGACTCCAGCCTGACAAAGCATGCTCTTCAAGGTTCGACGCGAATGGGGTCATGGGCGGGAACCGTTACGTGTCGCACACCGTCAGTCATCTGAACGTGACTCCGCTTTGCCTTGTCACCCGGAAGCCAAGCCTGACCAATGCGCGTACGGCTTCGTCACCCGAGATGTCGCGCGGCATTTTCATGCCATCGTCATGGCCACGTCAGTCGCAAAATGCAGCAGGACGCGCGCAGGGCGTTGTTCCGGCTCGAAGTGACAGGTTATGGCGTCGAGGATCATGTTTTGCAGCTCATCGAGTGTGTCACCCTGAGTGGTGATTCCGCCACCGACTGGATCATTCCACGAGGCAACGTACCCGCCGTCCTCCTCCTGCTCGACTGTGAACGTGATCTTTTCCATGGTGCAAAATATGCGTCGATTCACTGCAAATAAAAGAACTCGTTCGAGTTCAGCAGCGCGTGGCAGAGGTCGGTGATGGCTTCGTGGTTGGCGTCGAGTTTGGAGGAGCCTTTTGCTGCGGTGGCTGAGGTTTCAAAACTCCAGCGCTGCGCGGGCGGGGCTTTTTGCATGGTGGTGAAGTGGTCGGCGTTCACGTCGAGGATGCATGTCGGATCGGTCATGCCCACCCAGGCCATGAGCTTCCCGGAGTCGAGCGCGCCTTTGCGCATGGCGACGCGCGCGATGGCTCCGTCCCACAGGCTGCGCTTGTCCGTCTCGCGCCCGCCGATATAAAGCGCGCGCTGCGGGCTGATGTAGCCGCCGCAGACTTGATGGTTCACCGTCACGCTCTGCATCGGCGCGGCGGGATCGCTGAGATCCCGCGCATAAAACGTGACCGTGCCGCCGAACTGCTGTCCATCCGCCGGATGATTGTCGATGGCAGCGGCTACGTAATACGGTTTGCCTGCGGGAATCGTCAGGCTTGACGCGACGACCTCATACACCTGGCTGCGCTGAAAATCCTCACCCGAAAGCTGGACGATGAGATTGTTCGGCTTGTAGGCGGACTTCGCGCTTGTGACGCCGAGCGCCCAGCCTGAATCGGTCTTCTCGTTGTTCCAGCGGGAGGCGATCGTGCGCACCGATCCGTCGGGATATATCGAATCGAGCATCACGACAGCCTCGACGGCAAATTTCTCCGGCTCGATGGCGCCTTCGAAATTCACGCGGAGTTTCTCGTTTGTCGTGCCGGGCTTCATCATCAGCACCTTCGCGGTCTTCGACGCGTTCGCCGGTCCGAAAAACTTCACCGCATCCGCGAGAGGAGCTGCGGCTGGCGGTGGTGGTGGCGCTTCGCGCCGAAGCTGCGCGCGTTGAGTTTTGAGAAACTCAATCGCGCCGTCGGCTTCGGACAGCGTGGGCTCGCGGGAATAGGTTTTGAGATAAGCCTGCCTTACGAGCGCGGCGTCGTCCGTCGGTTTGCTTCTCAAAAGGCTGCCGGCCAGCGCGCGTGATCGGTCCAGCGGCCAATCCCCATTGATCAAGAGCAGGCTCTGCGTGGCCGTCGTCGTGGATTGCCGTTCGGCGATGCTCTGAAAGCCCGCAGGAGCGTCGAGGCTGCGCAGGAAGTCATCCTGCGTGTTGCGGATCTTCTTGGTGTAAATGGTGCGTCGCGGTGTGGTGGCCGGCGCGCTCTCGCCGCCCATGTCGATCTTGAGTTCACCGCTGGCGGCCAGTACGGCATCGCGCGCCTGCTCCGCATCGAGCCGCAGCGGAGGGAAGCGCCAGAGGAGCCGGTTTTCGGGATCCTTGAGCATCGGATCGGAGAGAGTCGGAAGTCGCGGAGACTGGGAGACGGTGAGAAGCGGGGAAGCGCCAGTCTCCTTGTCTCCCTGTCTCAATGTCTCCGTGTCTTTGCGCGCTGTCTGCCGATACGTCGCGCTCATCAGGATCATCTTGTGCAGCGGCTTCATGTGCCAGCCGCCTTTGAGAAACTCGCTCGTGAGCCACTCGAGCAGCTCGGGGTGTGAGGGCTTGTCTCCCAGACGGCCGAAGTCACTGGTGGTGCCGACGATGCCGCGTCCAAAATGATGCTGCCAGATGCGGTTCACGATCACGCGCGGCGTGAGCGGGTTGGCCGGGCTCGCCATCCAGTTTGCCAGCACGGTGCGCCGGCCGGAGGTCTGTGCGTCGGGCGGCGGCGCGGGAATTACTGCGTCCGTCGGATCGAGAATGGTGAGGAAGCCGGGGTTCACCGGCACGGCGCCCGCGCGGCGGGTCTTAAAGGTCGCGGGCAGCGCCTCACGTTTCGCCTCGCCGACGACGAATCCCGCCATGAGCGGCTCCGGCTTGAGGTGGTCGGATTCCGCAAGTTTCGCGCGCGCCTCAGCCAGCTTTGCAGCGTCTTCAGGCTTCATCTTCTCCTCCTTAAAACGCACGCGCTCGTAGTCGGCCTGCCGCCACGCGAGCTGCACGATCTGCTCCTCATACGCCGTGCGCTGCTCGCGCGGCTTTCTCCACATCACCTGCACTTCTTCGGGGAACTTTTCCATCGCATTGATCTGCGCCTTGTGGATGCGCGTCTCGATGATGTCGTCGATCACCTTGCGCGGCTCGACCGTCGCGGCTTCCCACACGCGCATCTTCTCATCGTGCTCTTTTTTTTGCGCGGGCGTGGCCAGCAGCTTGTCCTCGGCCCAGGTGATGTTGTTCAGGAAGGCCTGCAGCCGGTAGTAGTCCTTCTGCAGCAGCGGATCGAACTTGTGATCGTGGCACTGCGCGCATTGCAGGCTGGTGGCGAGGAACACATCGCTCGTCACGTCCGTCACCTCATTCATGATGCCGCGCCATTGGCCTTCCGTGTCGCGCTGGTTGTACTCGTAGATCGTGTGTCGCAGGAAAGCGGTGGCGATGAGAGGCTCGAGCGAAGGCTCAAGGTTGGAAGATGAAGCCTGACTGACGGATGGATCTGCGGCGGCATTTCCATTCATCCTTCCGCCTTCCGCCTTCATCCTTTCCGCATAAATCTCATCCCCGGCGATCTGCTCACGCATGAACTGATCGTACGGCTTGTCGTCGTTGAACGCCTTGATCACGTAGTCGCGGTATGGCCACACGTTCGGGCGGTAGGAGTCGAGGCGGTAGCCCTCACTCTCCGCGTAGCGCACGAGATCCAGCCAATGCTGCGCCTGGCGCTCGCCAAAACGCGGCGAGGCGAGCATGTCATCGACCAGCCGTTCATACGCATCTGACCGTGTGTCATTGATGAAGGCTTTCACCTGCTCCGGGGAGGGCGGCAGGCCGTGCAGATCAAAAGTCAACCTGCGGATCAGCTCGGTGCGTGAGGCCTCCGGTGATGGCTTCA
>JANOBO010000071.1:0-6890 GCA_031411695.1 Verrucomicrobiaceae bacterium | reverse complement strand
GACTCCCTCTCCCTCGGGGAGAGGGCTGGGGTGAGGGGAAAAGCGTCCGTCTGCAGACACGCACTCCGGATTGCCGCCGGCACCCGCCAGAAGGGAGGTGGCACAGCATCGCCCATCCTGCGGCAAAGCATCCATGCACGGGGAACGTCGGCGTTCAGCGCTTCGTGAGGCTGAGCGCGCCTTCACATCTCGTCCATCAGCTTGAACACCGGGGCATACACGCCCATGAACATCGAGATGATGCGCCACGCCACATACAGGACGATGATCGCGTAGCCCGCCTTCGGCAGCCAGATGGCCATGCGCTGCATCGCTTCTCCCGCCAGCTCCGTCTCAGCGGCGGCCCAGCGGTGCATCTCCTTGTCGAGCGAGCCGACTTCCTCGGCGGTGGCCACGGAATCGACAAACATGCGCGGAAAAGCGTGCGTCTCACGTAAGGACGGCGCGAGCTGCGCGCCGCCTTCGATGCGTGTGGCGGCGGACTCCGCGCCCTCAGACATCATGCCGCTCTGCGAGGCGTCTCCAGCGATACGCGCGACATGCGACATGCGCATCGCCGCGAGAAGTCCGGCGTGGAAGACCTGTGTGAACCTCGCGAGCGCCCAGTGCTGACGCGCCCTCCCGATGAGCGGGATGCGGCACAGGAAACGATCGATAGCGGCCGACTTCACCGCTGCGGCGGAGAGCGCCTTCCACATCTGCCAACCGACCAGCGCGAGCAGCCAGAACACGGTGAGCTTTGTGAGAATGGGCACCACCGGACTCGGGCCGCCCGTGCCGACGATCAGCGCTGGCAGCTCCGGCAAGACGATGCCGAGATGCACGAGAATGAGCGGGTACACCATCGCGCTCCGCGCCTGCCGCACGCCCGCATCGACGGCGGCAAAATAACGCGCGAGATGCTCAAAGGGTTCAGCGAGGCGGCCGCTCGTCTCGCCAGCGGTGACGAGGGCGATCTCGAGACCCGTGACCAGCGAGCGATTCTCCTGCTCCAGGGCCTTCGCGATGCTGTCGCCCTTCGCCATGCCGCGCTGCAATCCGTCGAGGAAGGCCTTCTTTGGCGCAGACGGATTTTGTCCGGCAAGAAGATTGACGGCGCGGTCCGCATGGAAATCGGCGCCGATGAGCTTCGCCAGCTCGCGATAGAGCGTCGCCTTGTCGGCAGCGGTGAGTTGCATGGCATCACCATCGTCAGCATCGGCGCGCGCGGCGAGTCAAAACTTGCGATGCGGTGGCGAGCGGACAATGTAGGTCCTCCCAAAATGGCAGAACGCATTCCCAGCATCCCCGACGCCCGTTGGATGGGCCAAGCCCTCGATTTGGCAAAGCGCGGCGTCGGCCTGACGAGTCCGAACCCGCCCGTCGGCGCGATCATCGTGAGCGCGGAAGGAAACGTGATCGGCTCCGGCTTCCACCGCAAGGCCGGCATGCCGCACGCCGAGATCGTGGCCATCGACGATGCGATGCAGCTCAATTCCCGCCTGCTGCCCGGCGCGACGATTTACATCACGCTGGAGCCCTGCTCCACGCAGGGCCGCACGCCGCCATGCACGCAGACGATCAAGGACGTGGGCATCAAACGCGTCGTTTTCGGCGCGGCGGATCCGAACCCGAAGCACACGAACAAAAGCTACGCCATGCTGGGCTCGGGAGGCATCCAGGTCACGGGCGGCGTGCTCGAGGAGGAGTGCCAGGACATGATCCGACCTTTCACGAAATGGATCATGACCGGCGTGCCATGGGTCATCGCCAAAGTGGGCCAGAGCCTCGACGGCCGCATCACGCGTCCGCCGGGTGAGCCATCCTGGATCACGAGTGACTCGGCGCGCTCACACGCGCGACGATTGCGGCTGCGTGCGGACGCCATCCTGATCGGCGCGGAGACTCTGCGGAAGGACAATCCGCGCCTCACGCTGCGCGATGCCGACATCGGCACCGGCAAGGAGCAGCCTTGGCGCGTGGTGCTCACGCGCTCAGGCCGGCTGCCCTCGGATGCGCACATGTTCACCGACGAGTTCAAGCACCGCA
Source organism: Verrucomicrobiaceae bacterium (assembly GCA_031411695.1). Classification (GTDB taxonomy): domain Bacteria; phylum Verrucomicrobiota; class Verrucomicrobiia; order Verrucomicrobiales; family Verrucomicrobiaceae; genus JAIBCL01. The sequence continues at coordinate 4,862 of JANOBO010000071.1, read as the reverse complement.
CCCTCGTGCTACAGAACAAAACGTTTCACGAGGTGCTGGTCGAGCTGGGGCAGCGCGGCATTTGTACCGTGCTCGTCGAGGGCGGCGGCATCGTGATCGGGCAGGCCTTCCAGTCGCAGGAGGTGGATGAGGTTCATTGGTACATCGCCCCGCGCATCTGCGGCAGCGGCCGTCCGTCCCTGGTGGGGCTGCCATTGCCGTATTCGATCCCGCTCGAGCATGTGAAGGTGCTGCCGATCGCGGACAATGTGTGCGTCACGGGTTATCCCGTGTGGCCGGATGCCGGGGAGGACGCCGTGCAGTCCGCCCCGCTGTCGGAGGAGGTTTCTTCACCGGCGCAGCAGTTCACCAAGCCGCAGGGCTACCCTTTCACGGGCGACACGCCTCCCGCGCTCCAATCCGCGCCGCCACTCACCTCACCATGAGCCGCCCGGCCGTCTTCTTTGACCGGGACGGAGTGGTGAACGTCTCTCCCGGAGCGGGCTACGTCCTGAGTTGGGAGCAGTTTCGCTTTGCTCCCGGCATTATCGACGCGCTGCGTGTGTGCCAGGCGCGCGGGTATGCGCTGGTGGTCGTGACCAGCCAGCAGGGCGTCGGCAAGGGCCTCATGTCGCAGGCTGATCTCGATGAAATCCACACGCGCATGCAGTCGGAGCTGGCGCGCGATGACGTGGCCTTCGATGCGATCCATGCCTGCACCTGCCTCGCCACAGACGCAGCGTGCACCTGCCGGAAACCCAGCGCCGAGATGATCTTCAGAGCACGCGACGCGCTGGATCTCGATCTCGCCAAAAGCTGGCTCATCGGCGATCACGACCGCGACATCGAGATGGCGCGCAATGCCGGCGTGCCGAACACGGTGCGCATTCTGAATGACGACCGCGCTGCGGAAGTCACGGCGACGATCACGTTGGACGACATCGCCGACTTGCGCGGCGCCCTTGAAAGCGCGCTCCCGTAGTGCGTCATTTCTCTGACATCAGCGGCGAACTCAGCCGGCCAGAGCGGAGCTGCTTTCCGCCGCGGACGCGCGCCCGCACCTCCAGCACCCAGCGGCCGGCGTCGAGGTCTGCGGGCACTTGGAACATGATCTCCGCCGGATGCACCACGGCATAGACCTTCACGCGCACCTCTCTTGCAGGGGCTTCGGCTGCCACGAAGAAAACGCCCTCGTCCGTGACCTTCGGGTCAAAGGCCAGCCTGCGGCCATGGATGGTGCCGATGTTCCCGGCGATGACTTTTCCCGTGGCCACGTGCGCACCGGTCTCCTTGTAAAACGTCGGCGTAGGCGTCTGCTCGGTGGGCTTTTGTTTCTCGACGACTGCCTTGCTCCTCACTTCCTCCACGAGCTTCAGCCCGACCGCCGCCGCCACGCCTAGCTCGTGCCGCTTTTTGTCGAACTCATCGTCCGCTCCTTTGAACTTGCCGCTCATCACGGGGAAGAACTGCGCAAGTCCAGCCACGGTCACGCGGTGCCCGTCCGCGACCAAACTCCAAACCGTCTCCGCGAGCGTCTGCATCGCGGAGGCGATCTGCGCGCGCGTCAGCGTGGTGCCGCTCGCGGCCATGCGGTCGATCAGTCCCGCCTCATCCACGGTGTCCACACTCACCGCCTGGGAGATGAAGTGAGCGTCGCGGCCAGGCAGCGGATTTGGGCGCAAATAATATCGGATCGGCATGGGCCTGAAAATAGCGGCAAACGGCTTGTAAAGGCAAGCCCGGTGTTTTGGCCGGGCGAGTCGGGCGGATGGCTGGGGTCAACCGCGCGCGGTCAAATAGTGCTTTGGCCGTCCGTCCCGCTGCTTGTTGGTGAGCGGCGGGAGATCGAGGTGGAAGAGGTGGCGCATGGTGGCGCTGTGTTGCTTCAGCATCTGCGCGCTCCCAGCCTGCAACGCCTGCCAGCGCGGCCATGGATGCTGCGGCGCGTGGGTGATGTGACGGATGAGGCTGAGCCATTCGACATATGCGCGCGAGATGTCGCCCTCGGCAAACGCGCGATGACTTTCCTGCGCGCCGCGTCTTTCGTGATGCAGCAGTGAGCCGATCACCTCCGCCGCGCCTTCTCCATAGCCGACAGGCAGGCCGCTTTCGAGATAACCGTGGTGATTGATGAAGCCATACGCGCGACGGCAGCACATGCCGAGCCGCTCGCTCCCGCAGTAGCCGGGGATGTCGAAGCGAAAACCCGCGCGCAAATTGGCGAGGTGAAGGATGAGTTCATCGACGGGATAAGATTCGTCCTCGAGCGCGGCGGCGATGGCGAGGCCCTCTCCGTGCTGGAAGAAACTGGTGATCTCCCCGCGCCGGGTCGGCACGCCTTGCGCGTCGATCAGTTCGAGGGTGCGCCACGCATGGAGGGCCGAGCCCGGCTTGGGATCGACACGTGATTTTTCGTCCGCGAGGACGATGTCGGTGGCCAGCTTGCGCACCACGACGCGCTCGACCGGGTCGAGGAGAAGCACGCCGGCGCTGTCTTCATACGCCTCGACTGGAATGCCGCGAAGATCGAAGCGCGCGAGCAAAAGACCATCGCGCACCGCATGGCTATCGAACGTCGGCAGCGTGTCAGACGGAAGGCCGGCCACTGCTTTTGCGAACGATGGGGAGAGCCGGCGTGCGATCTCGAAGCGGTGTTCCTCCATGAACTCGTCGAGGGTCAGGCTTTGCACCATTCGGGGAAGGCGCAGCAGTTTTCGCAGCGCCTTGGTCGGGCGGAACGACTGCGGATCATCTGGCGACGTCTGCCCGAGCGCGACCTCGAGTCCGTAGGTCGCGCGCGTCTTCCCCGCGTGCTGTGCGGGTGCGGCACCGTTGAATTTCACGACGCGCGCGAAGCTTCCCCGAAGCGCATTCACAAAGGGCGCGTGTGACGTGGCCGGGCCGGCGTGCGCTTCCGTTGCGATCCAGACATCGCCCAGCTTCGCGGCACGGATGCGCTGGGGCCGCCGGGCCTCCCACTCACCGCGTGAATTGAGGATCTGCGTCTCGGTGGCCTCGAGTCCGAAGGCGGCCTTTCCATCGCGGGCGTGCAGCTCGCGGAAAGCGACCGGCTCCGGCTCGTCGGCCTCGAGGCCGAGGGGTGGCGGCGCCTTCGCGTAGAGCCGCGCGGCAAAGACGGCGGCGGCATCGAAGGGATTATCCCCGCGCTGCGCAGCGTGTTTCATCACGCGGAGAAACATCGGCCAGGCGAGCTGGCTGGAGCGATGCAGCCGCGCGGGCCGGCCATCGGAGAGCGAGGGGCTCTGCCGCGTGGTGATCACATAGCCGCGCTCATCAAGCCCCCGCCGGCCCGCCCGGCCGTACATTTGCAGAAGCTCGTCCTGCGAGAGATCATGCTCGGCCACGCCGTCGTGAAATCGCGTTGCGGCCACATGCACGCTGCGCACAGAGAAATTGATGCCGGCGGCGAGCCCCATCGTGGCGACGACGACGCGAAGCTGTCCCGCCTTTGCCAGCGGCTCGATTACTCCCGCGCGCGCCGCATACGAAAGCCCGCTGTGATGAAATGCGATGCGCCGCTCCAGCAACGAGACCAGCTCCTTCCCGCACACGACCTTCTGCTCCTGCGTGAGCGAGAGCGGATCGCCCTGCGGAAGCTCGGTCGCCAGGGAGCGCGCGATGCGCTCAGCCTCGTTTCGACGCGGTGAGAAGATCAAGAGCGGCGCGAGATCACCGAGCAGAGCTGCCGCGGCCAGCTTTGGCCAGAAGCCCTCGAAATGCCGCGCCATGTGCTGCGGCAGCATCTCCAGCGGCATCTCTTCCAGCGGCACCGGCCGCTCGTGTGTGGCGACGACCTGCACCGTGCGGCCTAGCCGCCGCATCCACGCGGCGATGTCGTCCGGATTTGCCACCGAGCCGCTGAGAAGGAGCAGCCGGGTCATGGCCGGCGCGAGGGCGATGGCGCCTTCGTAATGCGCGCCACGACCGGGATCGGCGATCATCTGGTATTCATCGATCACGATCATCGCCGGCCCCTCGCCACGCAGCAGCCGCTCGAGCTGCGTCTCCAGCGTGGCCACCAGAACCGGCGCGCGGATGTTTTCCGACACGTCGCCTGTCGCGATGCCCACGTCCCATCCACGCGCGCGCCATTCGGCGAATTTGTCGTTGGCCAGCGCGCGCGTCGGCACGGTGTACACGGCCTGGCCCTTCAGATGGGCGGATTCATGCAGCAGCTCGAAAATGTACGTTTTCCCAGCGCCGGTGGGCGCGCTGACCACCACGTCGGCGCCGGCGCGGAGATGATTCACCGCCTGATGCTGCCATGCGTCGGGGAGCTTCAAGGATGTGGTCAGGGATGCGAACATCAGGAGATGCTACGCACGAAGTGACCGCGCGTCTCCAGTCAGTTGGCGGAGGCGCGCGGGGTTCCACAAATCGCACAGACGCCTTGAGAAACGTGGTGAGGCGTGGAATCATCCCGGCCCATGCCCCCTTACATTTATCACATCCTGCATCTTGTCGGCGTCATCTTTCTGTTTGTTGGAATCGGCAGCCTGCTCACGAACAATGGCAGCGCGCGGCCGGGGATGAAGTTTCACGGCATCGGCCTGCTGCTGCTGCTGGTGGCCGGGTTTGGAAACATGGCCAAGATGCAGTTGTCGTATTCCTCGCCGTGGGTCATCGCCAAGATCGTGATCTGGGTGGTGCTGGCCTTGCTGCCGGTGCTGGCGCGGAAGCGCGCGCTTCAGCCAGGTGTGATCGTGCTCATCGCCATCGTGCTCGGTGGTGTGGCGGCGTATCTGGGATACCTGAAGCCCGCATGATCGAGGGCGGGCCACCGCAGCACGCCATGCGCACGTTTGCCTGTCTCGTCAGCCTGCTCTTCGTCCTCCTCGGCGGAGTGCTCGCCGCTGATTCTG
>JANOBO010000070.1:0-6807 GCA_031411695.1 Verrucomicrobiaceae bacterium | reverse complement strand
ACGCATCGCTCGCGGAACGCTGCGCGGCGCTCGTGCGCAAGCCGCGCATCCGAGCCATCAAAGCCAAACATCATCTTCATCCTCGCCGACGATCTCGGCCAGATGGACATCGGCGCCTTCAATCCGAAGACGTTCTATGAGACACCGCACATCGACAGCCTCGCAAAACGCGGCATGAAGTTCACCCAAGGCTATGCCGCCTGCTGCGTGTGCTCCCCCACGCGCGGCAGCATCATGACTGGAAAATATCCTCCGCGCTTTGGCATCACGAACTTCATCCCTGGCGGAAAATCCGGAAAGCTCCTCCCGGCCGTGAACGCAGATCATCTACCGCTTGAGGAGACAACCATCGCCGAGTCCATGCGCGATGCCGGCTACGCGACGTTCTTTGCCGGCAAGTGGCATCTCGGCGGCGAGGCGTTTTATCCGGGCGCGCAAGGTTTCCCTGCGGAGCTGGACAATGGCGCAGGGAAAAAAGGCAACGTGCAGTTTTGGTATCCGGTGTCCGCGTTGCCCGTGCCCGATCACAAGGATGACCCCAAGACGACGGACCGCATCGTCAATGAAACCGTCCGGTTTATCGACTCGAACAAGGGCGCGCCATTCTTCGCTTACCTTCCCTTCCTCGCCGTGCACACGGCGCTCGGCGCGCGGGCTGACCTCGTCGATAAGTACAAGGCAAAGGCGGCCGGCGCGCCAGCGGACGCCTGGGGACAGGAGCGCAGCAATCAAGTGCGCCTCGTGCAAAACAACGCGGTCTATGCAGCGATGCTGGAACAGCTCGACACCGGCATCGGCCGCGTGCTGTCGGCGCTGGAGAGGAACGCGCTCACCGAGAAGACCATCATCGTTTTCATGTCTGACAACGGCGGACTCTCAACGGCGGAAGGCTCGCCCACATCGAATGTTCCGCTCCGCGCTGGCAAAGGCTGGCCATACGAAGGCGGTGTGCGCGCGCCGATGATCGTCGTCGCGCCCGGCGTGACGAAGCCGGGCACAACATGCGACTCCCCAGTGATCAGCACGGATTTCTATCCCACGCTCCTCGAGCTTGCGGCGCTGCCTTTGAAGCCCGCGCAGCATCTCGATGGCATCAGTTTCCTGCCAATGCTCAAGGGCGAAAGCGTCCCGCGCGCGAAGCCGCTCTTCTGGCACTACCCGCACTACGCGAATCAAGGCGGCGCACCCAACGGCGTGATCCGCGATGGCGATTGGAAGCTCATCGAGTGGTATGAGGATGGCGCGCTGGAACTCTACAACATCCCGCTCGACATCGGGGAGGCGAACAACCTCGCCGAGCGTGAACCTGACAAGGTGAAGAGGCTGCACGAAAAGCTGCTCGCCTGGCGGAAGGAGGTCGGCGCGCTGATGCCGACACCGAATCCGCAGTTTGATCCGAACGCGAAGCCAAACCCCAAGCCTCTGAAGAAGGGCAAAAAGAACCAGGCTGGGAAATAGCAGGCCTCGCATTCGCGCACACACGCGGAACAGTGCGGCTCCTCGCATCGCAAAAGGGCTGCTTCGGGCCAGTGTTGTGAGATTGGAAGACTGGCGACAGTTTGCCGCGAAGTTCGCATCACCCTTTGTTCATCTACACTCCATGCACCGCATCGCACTCGCCACCCTCCTCCTCGCGACTTCGGCCCCGCTCTTCGCGGCCGCGCAGAAGCCAAACATCATCGTCATCTATTCGGACGATCACGGCTGGGCCGATCTCGGCGTGCAAGGCTCCGCCGCGGATGTGCGCACACCGAACCTCGATGCGCTGGCGAAGGACGGCGTGCGCTTCACGCACGGCTATGTCAGCGCGCCCCAGTGCGTGCCCTCGCGCGCAGGCGTGATCACGGGCCGCTATCAGCAGCGCTTCGGCGTTGAGGACAATGGCCAGGGGCCCCTGCCGCTCGCGGAGATGACGATTGCCGAGCGATTGAAGCCGGCGGGCTACGTTTCATGCCAAATCGGCAAGTGGCACCTCACGCCGCCGCCAGAGCGGAAGGCAGCAAGAGGCAAGGGCAGCGAGGAGAGCGAAGAAGTCGCCGGAGGTTTCCAACCGTGGTCGCAAGGCTTTGACGAATACTATTGCGGCGCGATGAACACCTTCGCCGCCTCGCATGACCTTCAGGGCAAGGCGCTGGCAGATGCGCCGCGGCAGCTCACCGATCCACGCTTCCGCTGCGTCTGGCAGGCGGATGCGGCAGTCTCGTTCATCGCGCGACATCAGCGTGAGCCGTTCTTCCTCTACCTCGCCTTTTTCGCGCCGCATGTGCCTCTGCAGTCGCCCGAGCCTTGGTTCTCGGATACTTCACCCGATGCGCCGCTCGAGCGCCGTCAGGCCCTCGCGATGATCGCCGCGATGGATGATGGCATCGGCCGCCTGCGCGCGAAACTCCGCGAGTCCGGCATCGACAAGAACACGCTCATTTTTTTCATCGGTGACAACGGCGCGCCGCTCAAACAGGGCGCATGGAACGGCTCGCTCAACACGCCGCTCACGGGTGAGAAAGGCATGCTGACAGACGGCGGAATCCGCACCCCATTCCTCGCATCGTGGCCGGGCAGGATTCCCGCCGGCCAGGTGATCGACGCACCCGTCATCAATCTCGACGTGGCCGCCACCGCCAACGCGGCCGCTGGCCTGCCGCACGACGCCAAGCTCGATGGCGTGGATCTCATGCCGTACATGCTCGGGCAGAAAGTGGGAAGCCCACACGAGGCACTTTACTGGCGCTGGCGCTCGCAGGCCGCTGTGCGGGCCGATCATTGGAAGTACATCCTGCTGGGCAAGGATGAGCGCTTCCTCTTCGACCTCGACAGCCCGGAGGGCGAAACCAAAAACCGCCTCACCGACTTCCCTGACATCGCGGCAGACCTCGACAAGAAGCTCATGGCGTGGAATTCGACGTTGCCGCCTCCGGGCATTCCGCGCGACATCGTCGATCAGGATCAGATGTTCTACGACGCCCATTTGAACAAGACCGGCGCGGTCCCCGCAAAACGCGAACGCGGTGCGCGCGGGAAAGCAAAAGCGCCACCTGCGGCAGCATGGACTGCCCGCAATGGCACGCTGACCACACAGGACGGTGTGCTGGAGCTAAACCCGGAGAAGAGTGGCAAGGCGGCTGCCTTCATCGTCCGCACTGGCATCGAACTCGCCGCTCCCGTCACGATCAGGCTCGCCGTCAAGGCCTCAACCGCCGGTCCCGCCGCCATCGCATGGCGCGTGAAGGGCGACAAGGATTTCATCCCCGAGAATCGTGCGACTTTTCCAATCGCGAAGGCCGGCGAATGGGAAACGCACGAGATCAAACTCCCGGCCACCGCCTCGATCATCCATCTCCGCGTTCACTTCCCACCCGGTGTCATCCAGTTCCGTGAGATTGGCGCGGACCTTTGACGGACACTGGTTTTCGCACGAGCGGCGGGATCTGTAGATGGGGCGATGAGAACTGGTGATGCTTGTGGCGGACGCCGTTCCTCCCCCTCACCCCAGCCCTCTCCCCGAGGGAGAGGGAGCATGATGGCGCTGCCGCGCCACTCTGAATTGCATCCAGTCATTGGTAGGGGTTATCCACTCTGGATTGTGAACAGACCTTCCGTGAAGATGTCATCGACTGGGGTTCATCATCCTGCCGCATCGGGACGCAAAGCGTCCGGCTCCCTCTCCCTCGGGGAGAGGGCTGGGGTGAGGGGGCGGTTCGGTCTTGGCCACCGGAGACGGAGCTATCGGCGCGCGATTGTAAAGCTTCACGGCATGAGTTCCAGCCACTGCCCTGCAGCCATGCGCCTCACCGCCCCCAGAGGGGTGCGCCACCATCCATGCAGTGGAAGCTGCTCATGGCTTCACCCGCGCTCACCGCGTTTGCGTTTTCTCCACGCGCGCCAATCTTCCGCCAGCCCATGCCACTCACCGCCGCAGATCATGCCCGGCTCGATGCGCTGCACGCGCAGTTTGCCGCGTCCCGTCCGCTTTCCATCGGCTACCCATGCAACCAGGAGTTCGATTACTCCGCGCTGTTCCGCTTCCTCGAGTTCGCGGCGAACAATGTGGGCGATCCGTTCTCAGGGAGCAATTACCGGCTGAACACGCACGAGTTTGAGCGCGAGGTCGTGGCTGAGTTTGCGCGGCACGCGCGCGCGCCTGAGGGCGACTGGTGGGGCTATGTGACGAACGGCGGCACGGAGGGAAACATGTACGGGCTCTATGTCGCGCGCGAGCTGCATCCCGACGGCATGGTTTACTTCAGCGAGGACACGCACTACAGCGTGGCGAAGATCCTGCGCCTCCAGCACATGCGGAACATCATGATCAAAGGCCAGCCGAACGGCCAGCTCGACTACGATGACCTGCGCGAGACGCTGCGCATCCACCGCGACGTGCCGCCCATCATTTTCGCAAACATCGGCACCACGATGAAAGGCTCCATCGATGATTTGAAAATCATCCGCGGGATCCTCGATGATCTCGCCATCCCGGAGAGCTACATCCACGCGGACGCGGCGCTCAGCGGGATGATTCTTCCTTTCGTGGAATCGGCACCTCCGTGGAGCTTCCCTGACGGGGTAGACAGCCTTTCGATCAGCGGGCATAAGCTTCTCGGCTGTCCCCTTCCATGCGGCATCGCCCTCGCGCGCAAACGCAACGTGGACCGCATCGCGCGGAGCGTGGAGTACGTCGGCGCGCTCGACACCACCATCTCAGGCTCACGCAATGCCATCACGCCGCTCATGCTCTGGCATCGGCTCCGCACGTTGGGTGATGATGGCATCCGAGAGCTGGTGCAGCGCTGCATTCATCTGGCCGGGTATGCGGTGGAAAAGCTTCGCGCGCACGACATTGACGCCTGGCGGCATGACGCGCACTCCATCACGGTCGTGTTCCCCCGCCCTCCCGAACCGGTGATGCGGAAGTGGGTGATCGCGCCGAAAAAGAAGATCGCTCACCTGATCACGCTGCCGCCCATGACGGAGGAAACCATCGACAGGTTCGCGGCTGATTTTGCGGCATCCATGTCGTAACCCTAACCGCAGATGAAACAGATCACCGTTCTCACACGAAAGGATCCGGCCGAGCTGATCCGCGTCGCCACGCTGCTTGGCGATGCGGGCGTGAACATCGAGTCCATGGACGCCGAGAACATCGAGGAGACGGGCCTCATGGTTCTGTCGGTGGATCGGTACGATGAGGCCGTGCGCGCCCTGGCCAGCCACGGACTCCGCGCTGTGACGCAGGACGCGCTGGTCATCCGCATTGCGGACAAGCCGGGAGCGCTCGCCGTTGTGTCGAGAAAACTCAGCGATGCAGGCGTCGATGTGCGCTCCATGCACATCCTGCGTCGGGATGCGTCCGAATCCCTCGTGACGCTCGTGGTCACAGATCAGGACAAGGCGCGCGCCATCCTCGCGGATGTGGTGGTGAGAAACTGACTTCCCGGCGGCTATCGGCCCGCTCTTGGTTTCAATTCCCGCTCGTGATCGACGCGGTCCTGCCGGTTTCGCGCCTTCACCTTGTGGTCGCGCTTGTTCCGCCGCTCCACGGTCATCTGCCGCTTCTTCCTGCGGCGTCTGAGTTCCTGGATCTCGTCGTCGAGCCGGAGAAATCCTTCATACCGCTGCACATCGAGCTGCCCGCCCTTGACCGCCACACGGATCGCGCAGCCTGCATCGCTGCCGTGCTTGCAGTCGTGGTATTTGCACTGCGCAGCGAGCGCGGCGATGTCGGCGAAACGCTCGCGCAGCGTGATCTCGCTCGTCCACATCTGCACCTCCTTGATGCCCGGATTGTCGATGATGATGCCGCCGTTCGCGAGCACGAGCAGCTCCCGCGCGGTGGTCGTGTGGCGGCCCTTGCCGGTGACTTGGTTCACCTCGTCGGTCCATTGCCAGTCATCACCGAGCAGATAGTTTACCAGCGCCGATTTGCCGACACCGCTCGATCCGATGATGGCCACTGAGACGCCGCGCTTGATGAAGCTCTTGATCGGTCGCAGCCCTTTTCGTTTCACCACGCTCGTGACATGCACGTCCGCGTCTGCATTGAGAGCGCGAATCGCCTCCGCAGCCTCGTGGCTCTGCGCTTCAGAATAAAGATCCGATTTGTTCACCACCACGATCGCCTTCGCACCGCTGCGGCCGATGACCGCGAAGTAGCGCTCCATGCGGCGCGGACTGAAGTCGGGGCCCGCATCGGTCACGACGATCACCGCGGACACGTTTGCTGCGATCACCTGCTCCTCTGTGCTTTCGCCAGCCTGCTTGCGCGAAAGACACGTCTGCCTCGCGAGTCGCGCGCGGAGGATCGTCTCCTCATTCTCACCACCGACTTCGAGCGCAACCCAATCGCCGACGGCAGGGAGTTCCGCGTCCGTCTCCGCGTCGTGATAAACTTTCCCGCACATGATCACGACCTCGAACTCCTCGATCTCACCGTCCTCGATGGTCAGCGCGCCATACGAGATCTTGTTGTCACGGATCAGCCGCGCCGGCTTCCAGCCTTTGAGGCGGAAAGCCGCGAACTCATTTTCAAAGGCATCGTTCCACCCGAGATCAGCAAGCGTCATCGCCCGAGCGTAGGCGAGCGCGTCCCGCCTCGCAACATCCCGCGCCGCCGCAAATGCCCGGGCTTCCCTTCGCCTTTCCACAAGCATCTCTCGAGCTTTGCCCGGCCTTTACACACTGCGCCGCTCATCGTTCACAGGCCGGCGGCTTCTTGAGGTTGGGTGCGGTCGCGGTGGAGGCATCCGACATCTGCGGCAGCATCACGATCTGGCGGGGGCGACGGGCTGCGATCTTTCTCCGGCTGCGATTGCA
>JANOBO010000069.1:0-11183 GCA_031411695.1 Verrucomicrobiaceae bacterium | reverse complement strand
TCGCCGCCTTCCATGTCGATGAAGCGGGCGGGGCGGTCGAAGTCGAAGTCGAGTTCCTTTTGGTCGAGCAGATGGAAGACGGCGACGTCGTGCTTGCGGAAGCGGAGGTGCTGGATGGCGACCTTTAATTCCTCGGGCGGCACGAAGAGGTCGGAGAAGATGACGACGAGCGCGCGCTGGCGGATTTTTTCGGCGGCATCGTGGAGTGAGGTGAGCAGCGTGGTGTCGCCGACGGGCTGGATGCCGGCCAAGTGATCGAGCACGAGACTGAGATGCGTGGCGCCGCGTTTCGCGGGAATCTCGACGGCTTTCGCGGCGAGACTCCAGAGACCGACGCCGTCGCCTTGCTGCGCAGCGACATACGCGAGCGTGCCGGCGAGGCGGCGCGCGAAGTCGAGGCGCGTGGCGTTCTTCGGGCCGTAGCCCATCGAGCCGCTGGTGTCGATGAGCAGGCAGAGGCGCAGGTTGGTATCGGCCTCGAACTCCTTGATGTAAAAGCGGTCGCTGCGGCCCCAAGTGCGCCAGTCGAGCCGGCGTGTGTCGTCGCCGGGGACGTACTTTCGATATTGCGCGAACTCGAGCGATGAGCCGCGAACGGGGCTGCGATGTTTGCCGGAGACATTGCCGAGCATGGCCTGACGCGCGTGAAGAGGCAGCGCGAGCAGCCGGCTGAGGACGGCTGGATCGAGGAAGCTGCGGTCTGGGGATGATGTTGCCATCACGCAGCCTTGCTCAATTCCTCAACCAACCGCTTTGTCACATCACGGCTGCTCACGCCTTCGCTCTCGGCGGTGAAGGTCGTCATCACCCGATGCCGCAGCACAGGCTCGGCGACTTCGATCACGTCTTCCATGCGCACCATGTAACTTCCGTTCAGCGCGGCGCGGGCTTTGGCTCCGAGGATCAAATACTGCACGGCGCGCGGACCGGCGCCCCAACCGACGAGGGGCTTCAGCCAAGCGGGAGATTCTTTGCTGCCGGGGCGGGTGCGGCGGGTGAGATCGACGGCGAACTCATAGATATGATCCGGCACGGGCACGCGGCGCACGAGGTCTTGGAAGGCTAGCACTTTCTCGCCGTCGAGAATGTGATCGAGCTTCGGCAAGGCGACGCCGGTGGTGGTGCGGGCGATGGCGATCTCCTCGTCGCGCGACGGGTAATCGACGCCGATCATGAACATGAAGCGGTCGAGCTGCGCCTCGGGCAGGGGATAGGTGCCTTCCTGCTCGATGGGGTTTTGCGTGGCGAGCACGAAGAACGGCGAGTCGAGCGTGTAGGTGCGGCCGGCGACGGTGACCTTGTGCTCCTGCATGGCTTCGAGCATCGCGGCTTGCGTTTTGGCAGGCGCGCGGTTGATCTCGTCGGCGAGCACGATATTCGCAAACACGGGGCCTTTGGCGAACTCGAACGCGCGTTTGCCGCCTGGAAGCTCCTGCAAGATGTCGGTGCCAGTGATGTCCATCGGCATGAGGTCGGGCGTGAACTGAATGCGGCTGAAGCTCAGCGACATCGTTTCCGCCAGGCGGCTGATGAGCAGCGTCTTCGCCAGCCCCGGCACGCCCATCAGCAGCGCGTGACCGCGTGCAAAAAGGCAGATGGCGAGTTGTTCGACGACGCTCTGCTGGCCAACGATGATTTTTTTCAGCTCATCGCAGAGCCGCCCATAAACTTGGCGGAGTTCATCAATGGCGGCGACGTCGTCTTTTGGAAGCGGGGTGGACATAGGAATGAGAGTGTGGCGGGATTTACATCAGAGGGAGCGTGCAATGGCAACACGAATCGCGAGGTGTGGAGAAAATGTATCTGGATGTTGGCGTCCGACTTCGGACGTGGGAGTTCGCCGGTTTCTTGGATGCTCAATGACCCATTCGTGATCAGGCGATCAAAAGTCGTTTGGCGGCACGCGAATCTCTGACAAACCGGTTGCCGGGGCCGAGGCCGGGTCGTAATCGTGAACCGATTCATTTGTGACCCCAAACATGATCGCACCTGCACAAACTCACGCCGCTTACGACTCGAAGATCGAGGGCAATGTCGTCATCACGAAGATCGACGCCGCGATCAATTGGATGCGCAAAAACTCGCTGTGGCCGATGCCGATGGGACTGGCCTGTTGCGCGATCGAACTGATGGCCACAGGCGCGAGCCGCTACGACATCTCGCGCTTCGGCGCCGAGGTGTTCCGTTTCTCGCCCCGGCAGAGTGATGTGATGATCGTCTCGGGCACCGTCACTTATAAGATGGCGCTTGCCGTGAAGCGCATCTGGGACCAGATGCCGGAGCCGAAGTGGTGCATCGCGATGGGCGCGTGCGCATCGAGCGGCGGGATGTACCGCAGCTACGCGGTGCTGCAAGGCATCGACCAGCTCATCCCCGTTGATGTCTATATCTCCGGCTGTCCGCCACGGCCCGAGGCGCTTCTCGAAGGGCTGATGCGCCTGCAGCGGAAGATCGAGGGCGAGCACTCGCTGCTGGATCAAAAGCACCAGTTGGTCGATTCGATGTCATGAGGCGCCAGCACTCGTTTCCTTTTTATGAACGCGCAGCAGATGGTCCAGGCACTCAAGCAGAAATTCGGTGAAGCTGTCACTGCCACGGTGGAGTTTCGTGGGGAGCAGACGCTCATGGTGAAGGCGGAGTCCGTGAAATTGCTGCTGAAGTATTGCCGGGATGAGATGAGCTTCGATTACCTCGTGGATGTCTCCAGTGTCGATCACTTCGAGACGGAGCCGCGCTTTGAAATGGTGTACGAGCTCTATGGCTACAGCCATCACCAGCACCTGCGTGTGAAGTGCGCCGTCTCGGAAGACCAGTCCGTCCCCACCGTCTCCGACATCTGGCCGACGGCGAACTGGCACGAGCGCGAGGTGTATGACATGATGGGCATCACCTTCGACGGGCATCCCGATCTGCGCCGCATCCTCATGTGGGAGGGCTACCCGTTCTTCCCTTTGCGCAAAGATTTCCCGCTCGCCGGCAAGCCCAGCGACATGCCAGACGTCGCCTTCACAGGAGTCGCGCCGCTCGAGGGCGGCCCCTTCGTCACCAGTCCCGGCACATGCAGCACGGTCGATGCTGAGCCGCGTGCGAAGCGGTTCGAGTAGTGCGGCACACCCACGCAAGACGCGGCTTTGTTTTCGCGTTTGTGCCTGACGCCGCGTCCGAAAGGCCGCCTGCCAACCCTTAACCCCAGCCAATCCACCCAACGCCATGTCTCATCACCTGATCCGTTCATCCATCGCCGGAGTCGTGCTCGTCACGACTGGAAGTGTCATCGCCCAGACCGCCGCTCCCGGAGAATGGGGCAGCTTTCGCGGCCCGAATCACGACGGCACAGTCGCCGCGGCGAAGAGTGTGACGGACTGGAAGGCCTCGAAACTCAGCCAAGTTTGGAAAACGGAGACGAACGCCGGGTTCAGCTCCTTCGGCGTCGCGGGCGGGAAGGCGTACACCATCGTCACACGCGAGGCCGACGGGAATTCCGGTGAGACGCTCGTCTGCTATGACGCGAAAACCGGCAAGGAAGCGTGGGCGCAACCTCTCGCCGTGATCCCAAAGTATGATGGCGGTGGAGACTCCGGCGCTGGCGAAAACAAAGGCGGCGACGGCCCGAGGTCCACTCCGGTGATCGACGACGGCAAGGTCTATTGCATCGATGCCAACCTCGGCGTGCATTGCTTCGATGCCGCGACCGGGAAAAAAGTCTGGGACCATGATGTGATGAAGGCAAACAGGGGCGTGGCCCTCAAGTGGCAGAACGCCGCCTCGCCCGTGATCGATGGCGACTTGCTCCTCATGGCCGGCGGTGGCAAAGGCCAGGCGCTCCTTGGCATCAACAAGAAAACCGGCGGGGTGAAGTGGAAGGCCGAGGACGACCAACTGACTCACGCCACGCCCGTCATCGCGGACATTCTCGGCGTGCATCAATGCATCTTCTTCACGCAGACCGGCCTCGTTGCGGTGAATCCCGCAACCGGCAAGGTGCTGTGGCGCGGCGAGCATCCGTACAAAGTTTCGACCGCCGCATCGCCCGTGGTGTGGCAGGACATCGTGTATTGCTCGTCCGGCTACGGAGTCGGCGCGTCATGCTTTAAGATCAGCAAGGCGGGGAGCGGCTTGAAGGCAGAGCGCATCTGGCGTCGTGAGAATGAGTGCTTCAACCATTGGAGCACGCCTGTCGTGAAGGATGGCTATCTTTACGGCATGTTCAGCTTCAAGGAGTACGGCGCGGGACCGATCGCCTGCGTGGACATCCGCACCGGGCAGGACAAATGGAAGCAGCCTGGATTCGGCCCCGGCCAGGTGATCTTGTCAGGCGATAAGATCATCGCGATCAGCGACAAGGGCGAGATCGTCGTCGTCGAGGCGAAGCCTGAAGCCCACACCGAGCTGAAGAGGCAGGACGTGCTCGACGGCAAGGTGTGGAGCTATCCCGTGCTCGCCTACGATCATCTCTTCGCGCGCAGCACGACTGAAGGTGTGTGCCTCGAGATCAAATGACACGCCGTCCGGGCCGGGCGCGGTGCCTCATTTGTAACCGGTGAGCATCGCGCAAGGCACGACCTTTGCCTTGCCTTGATTCGTCTGACGGATAGCCACGGCATACACGCCGGTTTTCTTCGGCTTGAATGAAAGCACAAGGCCCCAGCCTTTTTCCACGGCCTGCAACTGCCCGAGAGGCTTGCCATCGCCATCGAGAACCGCCGCTGTGATCTGCACGCCAGAGTCCATCGGCACGGCGATGCAGAAGCGGTAGTCGTTCCCTTTGAACAACTGCACGCGCACCGCTTTCCCCAGGTCAGGCTTCAGTTCCTTCTCCCACGCTTCCGCGCGGAAAGCATAGCTCTCCGCCTCCAGCGGGCGCGCCATGCTCCACGCGGCGGCTTCCGGCGCGGTCTGATCACGCCCGGCGAAAACTGCGGACGAAACCAGCACGAGGGCGGCAGTGACGCAGACAAGGCGGTGGGAAAATGAGATGCGCATCGGCGGAGGCAAACATCGTCCGCGCCCGATGTCAAAGTCTCGCTAAGGAAAAAAAGTTCGCGCCGTCGCGAACATAGGCATTGCGTGATGGGAAAGCCAAGTTTCGTTAGGACGCCTCGCGTTGTACGTCTTCAACCGTCAGCTCCCCATCCTTCGTCACTCATGGCATCCATTGTATTTTATCTCGATGACGCCTCCACCCAGGTTGTCCGTTTGGACGGGGAGGAGGTCGTCACGATCGGTCGTCATCCCGACAGCGTGGTGGTCTTGAACAACGCGTCCGTCTCGAGCCATCACGCCACGATCAAGCGCGAGGAGAAGGGATGTTACGTTTACGACCTCGGCTCCAGCAACGGCACGCGGCTGAACGGTGCCGAGATCGAGGAGGCCCTGCTGAATGACGGAGACCGCGTCACATTTGGCGATGTGCAGGCGTTGTTTCACGCGGGTGCGGCTCCGGCAGACGTGGTGCCGCCGGCACCACAGTCCGTGTTTGTTCCGCGGCCTGATGCGCCGATGGCCGTCGAGGCTGACCGGGTCGTCGCAGCCCCGCCGCCGGTCGTTCCGATGCGCTCGCGCTTTTCCCGTCGCGCGCCTGTCCGGCGCGGTGTCTTATCGGGCTATCCCGATCAATCCGGCGGCGGCTGCGCAACAGCGATTTTTCTCACCGGCCTGTTTCTGGTCGCCTTCTTCATCGGCCTGACCATGCGGCATCTGAAGGAGACAGACCGCAGCTTCATGGGCGACATCCTTGACCGCATCACGAAGAGCATGCCGAAGGTGAAAATCGAACGGGAGTAGCATGCTCCGCATCCCGGTGGCGCGGCTTTACGGTGGATCGGGTTTTGCATGAAGATCGTCGGACTGATTCCCATCCCCATGGCCGCTCCACCCTTCCATGCCTGGCATGAAAAGTGCGAAGGCCGGCCGTATGGCTGGAGCATGCTTCTCCAAATTTGGATCGCCTTTGCCGCCACGCCCTTGGCTGCGGCCGATCTCGTCCGGGACGTGCGGTCCGTCGTGGAAGAAGACGCGAATGAGGAGGGCCGGCTCGACTGGTGGAGCTTCAAGCCGCTCAAAGGCATGGAGCCCGGAGCAGGGAGCATGGGGCCGGGCGTGATCGATGATCTCGTGCGCGCGAAGCTCACGGAAGAGGGCCTCGAGCCATCGCCGGAAGCAGACGCGCGCACATTGATCCGTCGCCTGTCCTTTGATCTCACCGGGCTGCCGCCATCGCCGGAGGAGGTCGAGGTGTTCGCGACAAACGAGGACCCACGAGCTTACGGAGAGCTGGTGGACCGCCTTCTCGCATCGCCGCGCCACGGGGAGCGTTGGGCGCGCCACTGGCTGGATCTTGTCCACTTCGGGGAGACGCACGGCTACGACAAAGACCAGCCACGGAACAACGCCTGGCCCTACCGCGACCATGTGATCCGCGCATTGAACAACGACAAGCCCTACGCGCGCTTCGTCCAGGAGCAGATCGCCGGTGATGTGCTGTATCCTGGCACAACTGACGGCATCACGGCGCTGGGCTTGATCGCGGCCGGGCCGTGGGACCTCATCGGCCACGCCGAGGTTCCGGAGACGAAGCTGGACGGAAAGATCGCGCGGCATCTCGACCGCGATGACATGGTGCAAAATGTGATCGGCACCTTTTGCAGCCTGACCGTTCAGTGCGCGCAGTGCCACTATCACAAGTTCGATCCGATTTCGCAGCAGGACTATTACTCGTTGCAGGCCGTCTTTGCCGCGCTCGACCGCGCTGACGTCAGCTACTATCCGGACGACGTCTCCATGCGGCGGTTTGCGATGCTGGACCAACAACGCGCCGAGCTTGCCAAGGCCATTACCGCAATCGAAGAGCCGCTGAGAGCGAAAGCCGGGACCGCCTATGTCGCTTTGACGAAGCGGATCGATGGCGCCGCCGACCAAGCGTCCGCCACCCCTGCGAACATCAAACCTGATTTTGGATTTCACAGCGCCATCTCGAACAATCAGGATGCGGTGAAGTGGGCGCAGGTGGACCTCGGGCGCACAGTGGGGATCCAGCGCATCGTGTTGAAGCCCTGCTATGACGACTTCGGAAAAATCGGCGGCGGCTTCGGTTTTCCGGTACGGTTCAAGATCGAGGCCAGCGATGACCCCGAGTTCAGAACCGGCGTGTCTCTCCTCTGGCGCAGACACGACGTCACCTTCATGAATGATTTCCCAAACCCGGGACTCACGCCGTTTGAAACCAACACCGCAGGGGATGACGGCGTCAAGGGCCGGTATGTGCGCGTCACTGCCGTGAAGCTCGCGCCAAGACAAAACGACAACATCTTCGCCCTCTCCGAGCTTCTGGTCTTCGAGGAAAAAGGTGGGAAGAACCTGGCTGAAGGCAGGCCCGTGACAGCGCTTGACTCCATCGAGGCCCCCCCGCGTTGGCGGAAGGCCAATCTCACCGACGGCATCGCACCCGAGCCGCGCACCACTGAGGATAAGCAGAAGCTTGTCGCCGGGCGCGATGCGATGCTGCTCGCCGCCGCCGATGCCGGGACTCGCTCCCGGCTCGCCACACTCCAGCGTCAGCTTGGTGCCGTCGCGGTCGAGATCGCGGGCCTGCCGAAGCCTGGGAAAGTCTATGCCGGCGCGATCCATAGCGGCACCGGCGCATTCAAAGGCACAGGCCCTGACGGCGGCCGGCCACGGGCCGTTCATGTGCTGAAACGTGGGGACATCAAACAGCCGGCGGAAGAAGTCGGTCCCGGAAGCGTGCGTGCGCTGAGCGAGCAACTGCGGCTTCCATTTGTCGTCGCGGGCGGGCATGAATCCGCGCGCCGCTCCGCCTTGGCAAAATGGATCACAGATAAAAACAACGCGCTTACTTGGCGCAGCATCGTCAACCGCGTTTGGCAGCATCACTTCGGCCGCGGCTTGGTCGACACCGCGAACGACTTCGGCCGCATGGGCGCGCGGCCCACGCATCCCGAGCTGCTCGATGCGCTCGCCGTTTGGTTTCGCGATGACGCGCGCGGTTCGCTCAAGGCACTGCACAAGCTCATCGTGATGAGCGGGACGTATCGTCGCTCCTCCGTCCGCTCCGAAGCGGCGGTGCGCTCGGATGCGGCAAACGCGCTGCTTTCCCACCAGAACCGCCGCAAGCTGGACGCAGAGTGCATCCGTGACAGCATCCTCGCCGTCTGCGGCAAGCTGGACCTGACCATGGGCGGGCCGGGCTATCAGGACTTCATCATCGAAAAGCCGCAGCACAGCCCTCACTATCAGTACGGGTTGCACGATCCCGAGGATCCGAAGAGCCACCGGCGCAGCATCTACCGCTTCATCGTGCGCAGCCAGCAACAGCCGTTCATGACGGTGATGGACTGCGCCGACCCATCAATGCGGGTGGACCGGCGAAACGAATCGCTCAGCCCGCTGCAAGCCCTCGCCATGATGAACAACGGTCTCACCGTCGTGATGGCGGGACACTTGGCTGAACGTGTGGCCAGGGAGGCCCTCGGCCTCGAGGCACAGGCGCGGCGTGCGTTTGCGCTTGCGCTGTCACGTGAGCCCGAAGCAGATGAGCTCGCGCCTCTGATCCGCCACGCCAAGCGCGAGGGCCTGGAGAACGTCTGCCGCGTCATCTTGAACCTCAATGAGTTTTGTTTTGTGGATTGAGCTTCCGCCACGCCGGACTTAAGGCCGTGATTGAAAAGATGAATGAATCGCATTGATTCTTTTGCGTCTCATTCGACCGCCAGAAGCGAAATAGATTTTCCATGACCAGACCGGCAGAAAAAGCACTCCCCCGATGAACAACCAGCCCAGCGAAACGATTCTTGTTGTCGATGATCAGGAGGAAAACCTTCGACTGGTGGGCCACGTGCTCTCCATGATGCGCTTCGAAGTGATGACGGCGAACAGCGCCGAAAAGGCCATGGCGCACCTCGCCGAATGCACGCCCGACCTTATTCTGCTCGATGTGATGATGCCCGAGACCGACGGCATTACTGCGTGCCGCGACCTGAAGGCCGATCCGCGGTGGGCTGACATTCCGGTCATTTTTCTATCTGCGGCCGACGACAAGAACCTCATCGTCGAGGCGCTCGAGGTCGGCGGCGTGGATTTCCTCACGAAGCCCTTCAACAAAGCGGAACTCGTCACTCGCGTCCGCACTCAGCTCGCCCTGAAGCATGCGAGGGATCAGCTGCGGGTGCTGGCCGAGGACAAGGACGAGATCCTCGGCATTCTTGCCCACGACATGAAGAACAGCCTGGCCGGCATGAGGCTCAGCGCCGGCCTCCTTCATTCGCGTGTGGCAGAACTCCCCGCACGATGCGTGCCATTGGTGGAGAACATCGTGAACGCGACCGAGCGCATGCTGGCGTTCATGCAAGAGTTTCTTGCGAACCAGCATGCCGAGCAATTGCAGATCAAGAGCCAGGTGGTCAACCTTTGCGAACTCGTCACCAAGCTCGGCGCGCGGCATCAGCCTGCGGCGACGGCAAAAAACATCAAGCTTACCGCCGCCTCGCCTGAGGCGCCTGTGTTCGTGAAGGGTGACACCGAGGCCCTGACTCAGGCGCTGGAAAACTTGGTGTCCAACGCCATTAAATTCTCTCCATCGGGCAGAGAGGTCAGCATCACGGTGAACCGGCCAGTCGGGAGCATGGTCAAGTGCAGCGTGAAGGATTCCGGGCCCGGCTTCACGGCCGAAGACCGCACCAAAATGTTTCGTCGCTACGGTCGCCTGAGCGCCCAGCCAACCGGGGACGAGCCGTCCACCGGGCTTGGGTTGTCCATTGTGAAGCGCTTGATCGATGAGATGGGCGGCGTGATCAGCCTTGCGGACAACATGGGCTCGGGTGCCGAATTCGTGGTCGCCCTGCGTATCGCCGAAGCAGGATCCATAGCCGAGCTGGCCGAGGCGTAGCCCGCTTTTTACCCCAAAAGGAAGGTGCATGGCGGGTGCCGGTCTTCGATCAGGGTCAGGTTTGCCCTGATTTTTGAGGGCGGACACATCCTGACGCCGCTTTCGGTGCGATTGGGCGTAACGCTGCCGTCCCGTCATGCCTAAAACTCAACGCCGCTCTCCCGCCTCCAAAGAACCCACGCCCACCGTGGCACCGCCCGCTCCGGTGAAGCGGACCGCATCCGCGCCGGAATCAAAACGTGGAGACTGGGAGCTGGATTTTTTGGGGGCGATGCTCGCATTCAAAAAAGGTGACTTCACCACGCGGCTCCCTGCCGGATGGACGGGCGTGCAGGGAAAAATCGCGGACGCGTTCAATGAAGTGCTCTCGATGAGCGAGCGTCGCGCAAAAGAAGCGGCGCGTGTGTCGCGTGTGGTGGGGAAGGAAGGCCGTCTCACCCAGCGCATGGCCGTGACGGGAATGGTGGGCGGATGGGCGGACGAGGTGGACGCGCTAAACACGCTGATGGACGACCTCGTGCGGCCCACGACGGAAGTGACGCGCGCCATCGGAGCGGTTGCAAAGGGCGATCTCGGTCAGTCCATGGCCATCGAGGTGGACGGGCGGCCGCTGGAGGGAGAGTTCCTCCATTCCGCCAAGCTCGTGAACCGGATGATCGACCAGTTGTCCGTGTTCACCTCCGAGGTCACCCGCGTGGCGCGCGAGGTCGGCACGGAGGGAAAGCTCGGCGGACAGGCGCAAGTGAAGGGTGTGTCCGGCGTGTGGAAGGATCTCACGGAGTCGGTCAATCAAATGGCGGGCAACCTCACCGCGCAGGTGCGCAACATCGTCGATGTGACGATCGCGGTGGCGGCCGGTGACTTGTCGAAGAAGATCACGGTCGATGTGCGCGGTGAGATTCTGCAGCTCAAGGAAGCCATCAACACGATGGTCGATCAACTTCGCTCATTTGCCTCCGAAGTGACGCGCGTGGCGCGCGAGGTCGGCACGGAAGGGCGGCTGGGCGGACAGGCCGTGGTGCCAGGCGTGGCCGGCACGTGGAAGGACCTGACCGACTCGGTGAACTCGATGGCGTCGAATCTCACGGCGCAGGTGCGAAACATCGCCGCAGTGACGACGGCGGTCGCGCGCGGCGACTTGTCACGCAAGATCACCGTGGATGTGAAGGGGGAGATTCTAGAGCTGAAAGAGACGATCAACACCATGGTCGATCAGCTCAACGCCTTCTCTTCGGAGGTCACGCGTGTGGCGCGCGAGGTCGGCACGGAAGGCAAGTTGGGC
>JANOBO010000068.1:0-16092 GCA_031411695.1 Verrucomicrobiaceae bacterium | reverse complement strand
GAATCACACCCAGCACGCCCACCGTGGCACCGCCCATGATGAAGACTTCCCCGGTCCCGTCCGCCTGAACGACGGACCCAGGCCGGATGGCAAGATTGCCGCCCGGCAGCAGAATTACACCCGTGGCGCCGCGAATGGTGGCGGTGCGACCACTGAAAAACTCGCCGATCTCCATGTTTCCCGACGAACTGAGCGTGACAGCTCCAAAGTGGGAGCGCACGGCGTTCGCGCTATTGTTAAAGACCATCAGATCGCCACTGCTGCCGAGGCTGATGTCCGCCGGACCCGTGACGCGATCTCCCGTGGCCTCGCCGATCAGCAATGACCCAGATGTATTGATGAAAATGTCCTTGTAGGCAGGATCAATGGGCACTTGCACGCCCATCAGCGCTGTCTCAACGCCGCCGATGTTCAGCGCGGTGACGCCTGTGTTATTGATGAAGACCCCACCCGCCACAGGCGAGGACGCCACAAAGCCCACGAGAGCCTCCAGCCGGGTGACCGACGTCCCCAGCGGCACGGCTGCGCTACCGACGCCCTGCGGTCCGGTGCGCAATGCCAGCTTGTCACCGGTGATCACCGTGCCTGCGGCATTGCTAAAGATCTTTGCGCCCGCACGCAGGTCCACCAGCGGAGACTCCACCGTGCCGCCGGCAAAGATGATGTCCTGATTCGACTCGAGCCGCATCGTCCCACCCAGGGCCTTCACGTTGCCAGCCAAGGTGATCGAGCCGGTGGCGGTTGCTGTGATGGTTTTTGCCAGGATGCTGCCTGTGCTGGAGACATTAATGGTTCCGGCAGAAGCCGTCATGATGAGCGAGAGCGGTGCATTGGTTCCACCGATTTGCTTATTGATCACGATCCCGCCTGCGGAGAGCAACGAAAGTGTGACGGCGGGATTGCTGGAGAGAAGCGGCAGTGCGGCATCCACCACGATGTCTCGGTTGCCTGCTGGAAAAGCGGTGGTCGTCTGAATCGTGACGTTTGTCCCGAGGGTGAGCGCGCTGATCACGTCACTGGCGGTGACGTTGTTCACGTTTGCATTCTGCGTGTGCGTCGGACCAGGAATGCCGCCCGGAGTGTTGGTGACCTGAATGCCCACGGGATCGAGCAACCAGGTGCCAGCCTGGCCGCGCGGAGCGGAGCTGTTGACGACTGTACCCGGTGCGATGGTCAGCCCCAGCTTACCGGAGGTCTCGATCAATCCGCCATTTCCACCGAGCTCGCCGCCCTTTGCTTCATACACGCCGCCCGCACGCGTCTGCTGCTCAGACCAGACAACGATGTTGCCGCCATTGCCGACTGGCGCGGTGGCATTCACAAGGATTCGCGATCCCATCTCAATAGTCGTTTGCTGCGCTGAGGTGAGCCCGGTTGGCGTGATGGACGTGGCAGCCGTAGTCGCGGTTGCGTTTCCCGTCGTGTCCGTGCTTCCTGCCACACTCGGACCGGTGGTCGCCGCCGGAGTGGGGCTCGTCGAACTGGCCAGTGGCGAAGTGGGCGGCGCACCTCCGACGATCACGGTGCCGCCATTGGCACCCGATGCATTGATCTGCGAAGTGCTGGCGAGGGTGATGGCGCCGCCGGTGATCTCCACGGTGCCGCCGGGCTTTGTCACATCGCTTGCCGCAGCGTCGATGACACCGCTATTGATCGCGGTGCCCGTGGCGCCGGCGCTCATCCGCACTGCCCCGCCGCTGCCGTCGGCATTCTTCGCGCTCAGGCGTCCGCTGTTCTGGACCGTGCCGCCATCGGCGCCGAGGATCACACGACCGCCCCGCGTGGAAATGCCGGTTGCGGCCACGGTGCCGGAGTTATTCACGGCTAGAGAGTACACATTGCCGCCCGCAGACTTCAGCTCGGCCTGCGCCGCATTGATCGTGCCGCCATTCGACGCGCCAGTCGCTCCGCCGAGGCTGGAGCGCACGACGACCTTTTCATCGCCGAGCGGCTGGTAAAGGATGTCATTTCCTGCGGCGAGGACGGCCACCCCATTCGGCGCGTTGATCGTGCCCGCATTCGACACGTTATTCCCCAACAGCGCCACGTCGCCTGTCGTGGCGGTGATGATGCCGAGGTTCACGACGCCGGCCATCGAGCTGCCGGAGAAATTCATGTCGCCGCCGGCGAGAAACTCGGCATCCGGCACGTCGAGCGTGGATGCGATGAAGCCCGCCGTGTTCACCACACCCGTCGGCCCCACGAGGATGCCATTGGGATTGATGAGAAAAACCTGTCCGTTTGCCTGCAAGGTGCCCAAGAGGCTCGATGGAATGCCGCCCACCACCCGGTTCAAGGTGGCAGCGCCTGCTCCGGGCTGAATGAATTGCGTTAGCTCGCCAGCGCCAATTGAGAAATCCTGCCAGTGAATGATGCCGCGCAGGTCGCCTTGGTTGATCGTCATGTTACCGGGACCGCCGGTGATGGTGATGTTCCCCGAAGTGACCACCGGGCCGTTCGGATTTCCCTTCGATGGGGAAGCCGTGACAGCGATTACCAGCAGCGCGAGTGAGATCCGGCGGATAAGGGGGCGAGTCAAATTGAGGGAGTTCATCTCACTCTAATAGCAGCCGGAAATTGCCTGTAAAAGAAAAAACTTCTGTCTCCGCAAAGGGAGCCTTCCATTCCGCTCGCTGCAGTCTGGCCTTCCGCCGGTGGGCGGTCTCACGGGGGGAAGGTGCTAGGAGACAAATCGTGACAAAAGTATGGTATTGTTATGCACCATCGCCGTTTCGGGTTTTCAATTGTCCGGCCATCATCCCCTCCACTCGTTCCCCACCCGGTTCGTTTTCCCCCGGATTGATCAGCTCGGCGTTGAAGAATGCGCCACATGACGCTAACGACACGACTGGCATCTCGAGTGGACCGTGTTTTTGCCAGGCTTCTCATCATTCCTCAATCGCACTTCTATTAACCTCAACCTTGTCCAAGTCCGTCTTCGAGGACGGTCGCGGATGGCTGACATCCAGCCTCTGCAAATTCCTGTTCATTGGCAATGGCCGCCTCTGCTGTTGATCGCGTGGCTGGGGCTGCTGTCCTATCTTCCCATGGTGCAGCCCTATGTCTGGGCGCTGGATGACTATCCTTTGTCACAGATGGCCCGGGTGGGGGTGCTGGAGTATTTGGGCGATGCCTTCCAGCAGAGAGGCTGCTGGCGGCTGCTACAGCATGGCATGGTGGGCTGGATCCTGAATCGTGGACCGTGGGTGCCGGGGATCCTCGCCATCTGTGCGCACATTGTGACGTGCCAGTTTTTCTTCCTGGTCCTCCGTCGCCTGTGCGGGAGTCAGGATGGTGCCTTGGTGCTGGCGGTCATCGCCGCTTGTTCGCCTTTCGGATTCCAGGCCATCACCTGGACGTCTGCCCTGCCCTATGTCCTGAGCTCACTGGTGCTATGGGTGTCACTCTGGATGTTTCTGCAAACGCGGTCCATTCCAACTTGGGCGTGGGTGATGTGGGGGCTGGTTTTTGCGCTCACGCTGCTGATTCATGATCATTTGCTCTTTGCCCTGTCCTTTGTGGCAGGTGCGGCATGGATGCTGAGGCCGCAATCAGGGCCTATGCGGACGTGGTTAAAGCCATCCGTCCGCTGGGTGCCTCCGCTGATGGCATGCCTGTATCTAGCCGCTTACGTCGTGTGGAAACCGAAAGACCATCCCCTGTATATGGAGCCGCATTTCCACTGGCCGTCTGTGATGAGCCCATTGGCCAATCTCCGGCACTGGCTGGACATTTGGGCGCCTTTCTCCAGCGGTGAGTTGTGGCGGATTGCCGCGAGTGAATGGCCCCTGGGGTGGTGGGGTCTGGTCTTTGGCATGGTGGGAGGAACCTCAGCCGTGTGGATGAGGCCTTGGGTGGCGAACGGGGGAAAGGAGGGCGTCAAACGGCATGCCAAAAAGGTGATGTTTGTGATGCTGCTCTTGTTCTTGCTGGCCAGTTTGATCTATGTGCCTGCCGGAGGATATTCTCTGGATTCCCGGAAGCGGTATCCGTTTTTTCTTTTTCTGCTCGGGGGTGGAGGAATGGCCGCGATATCCTGGGGCCGGGGCTTCATGCTTCTTTTTCAACAATGGCAGCGAAGAGCCGCGATGACGGTGGTGGTATCGATCCTGATGCTGGCGTGCTGGCTGCATACCGGCTTGTGGCGGTCGGAGGCCAGGGCGACGCGGCTGCTGTCGGATTTCCTGGCGTTGAATCCCGACTATCCTCAAGTGCATGCCAGTAAACTGGCGGACCCAGCGAAGATTTCCACTGCCATGGGGTGCCTCCACGGCCAGCCTTGGAACGTGACCGAGTATGTCGGCCTGGCCTTCACCATGGACCACCCTGGTCAGCGACATGCGGAGATCAAAGATGCCCCCAGCCCAGAGAGGCCTTCGTTGATCTATGACTATAGGAGCCGGGAGTGGAAGCTATGGTCTCCTTCCGGCGTCCCGTGATGTGCGGGCGCTGGCAGCAGTGGGGCCGGCTGGAGCGCGTGAGGGAAACTGAAACTGGGCGGAGAGGTCGAGGACGGATGACGCGGGGGGGCCTGATTGAAAGAGCGGGACGGTGGCGGAGGATTTGCCGTGAGAACCCTCGGCAGCGTGATTGAAAGACCGTGAGCGTCACGATAGGCGCCGAACCCGCTTTTTTCAGGCGGGAGCGGGCAACGCTGGGAGCGTCTGAAGCCCTGATCAGGCATAAGGTCCAGGGCGGTTACAACAAGGGTGAGGGTGCCTTCAAGACGGGCTGGCGAGTGAGGGCCTACGGTCGGCCCCAAGCGAGACTTTATCGGAGCCGGGGAAGGCGAATCAAGTGGGGCTGGTGGCGGATGGGCCGGTGCGTGGGGGCTCGCGGCGGAACTTCAGCAAGAGCCAGAGCACGGCGACCGACGTGGCGGCAAGGAAGCAAGCGGTAAGCATCCAGATGGCGGCCGAGTCGAGCCGGGGCGGCTGGGTTTGATTGGCCAGGACGATCTGGCGATCCATGAAGATGGCCCAGACGAGCATGACGGCCGCCAGCCAGCGCGACCATTCCCGCAGAAAGGCGCAGGCCGCGGGGTAGTGCGCCGGGTCCCGCCAGTGATCTTTGTTCGGGAGATTCAACAACACGGGCGGGAGGCGGTGCAGGATGGAAGTCAATCCGAGGATGAAGGCGGAAGCTCCCAAGTGAATCAAAGGGGAGAACCAGATGTGCTGGGCGCGGCTCATCCAGCCATTGGCACGGCCCGCGCCGTCAAAGTGAGTGGCCACCCGCTCCGGCAGGAGACGCACCGAGTCTGCATGACAGGCCATGAAAACGCCGGCAGCCAGGAGAAGCGCGATCCAGGAAAGGCGGGTACGGTTCATGGTTCGATACAAAAGGGGGGATTCATCGGGACATCGGGAGAACGATCCCTGACAAAACGATATTGAATCAGAATCCCCAATCAATCATGAGGTTCACGGAGGATTCAATCACTTTGTCTTCCATGACTTTGTCCGGCCCGTCGGCTGGCGTTCATTCGACCGATATCGGCGACAGAGTCGTGGGGGACACGATGATCGGAGGCCAGGCCAAGGGCGGGCGGCTGACCAACGGCGAATGTCGGCCGAAGAACAGCGGATATGGACTGATGCACGGCCCATGTGGGCTGACGGTAGCCCGCGTGAGCTGGCGCGAGGCGCATGTTGCCCGACGGACGGCGGAGGTGGGCTGAAGATTATCGTTCTTCAACCCACAGCGCCTGCCACGCCGCGCACCTGCAGGAATCCACCCTGCGAAGGTCGGCGGCGACCTTAAAAGTGAAATCCCGCCAACATGCGGACCTGCTGCTCGGGCTCGCCATCAACGCCGGTAACCTGGAAGAGCCCGGTGATCGTGGTGAAAAAGCTGCCTTTTCGGAATGAGAGGTTCGGTCCCACGTAGATGACGTTGTCACCCGCGTCTTCCCACTCGGCGATTTCCAATTCATGCAGTGCTTCAACTCCCACGAGGAAGCTGGGCGCCACTTGATAGCTAATGCCCGCGGTGTTCTCGATGACGCCGACCGTCTCCTCGTAATCCTTGCCTTCCCATTCAGCTTCGAGCACGAAATTGTAAATCAGCGCGAAAGGGCCGATGTTCTTCTGAAGCAGCAGTTTGCCTTCCAGCGCAAACTTCTCCGGCCCAAGCAGGACCTCGCCATACAGCGCCGAACCGATGGGATCGGTGTTCGGATCACTCATCTGATAAATGAGCTCCACTCCGGCGGTCCGCCATTCGACCTCGGTTTCGCCTTGGTCAGGATTTGTCAAGCGCCAGTCCGAGAGGTAGAGGCCGAGCTGAAGATTCTCAGCCAAACCGTACTCGAGCTCGTGGCGAAACTCGAATCGATCGCGGTTGGAATAATGCTTCCAAGTGGCCCATTGTTCAAACTCCCACGTCCCCTGCGGGATGAGGGTGGTTTCGTAGCTATAGGTGAAGCGGCGGTCAACCGCCTGAGTGTTCGAGGGGGAGAGGGTGAGCCCCATTAGAAGAGAAAGGGCTATCGCAGAAAGACGGCAATTCGAAGATAGTTTCATTGTTTTAGACATTATGGTGAGTGTTAAACGCGGCTGGCTGAAGTGTTACTGAGACGCAGTCTCAATAACCGACCAATGAAAATCGGTCAACAAAAAATTGCCGGAGGCCTTAGTTTCCGCTCTCCGCCGGGCGCTAGCCGATTGGGTCAACCTGTCGAATGACCCGATCTTCTTCTCCGTCAAGATGCGGCGCTTCTATGCGTTGCGGCACGCCCGATGGTCTAGCGGCGGAGGATTGGCGGCTGGGTGAAGCGGCTGGCTCACAGACGATCAGCCCGATGAGGTGCGCGCGGGTGCATCGGATGCGGCTAGCTCGACGAAGACATCCTCCAGGCTGGGGAGCTGCTGATGCAGCTCGCGGATGCGCCATTTCTCGCGCAGGGCGAGGTCGAGGATGGCCTCGCGGATGTCGTTCTGGGCCTCGACGCGGACGGTGATCACGCGCCAGCCTTCACGCGGCTCGTCCTCGCTGGCCTTGCGCACGCCGGGGAGCTTTTCGAGTTCGGCGATGACCTTGCCGTTCCCTTGCAGCTCGAGGTGGACGGTGGCGGCGGCGCGGAGATCCCGCGTGAGATTCCGGGGCGTGTCGCACGCGCGGATGCGGCCGTGGTGGATCATGATGACGCGGTCGCAGATCTGCTCCACCTCGCTGAGGATGTGGGTGGAGAGCAGCACGGTCTGCTGATCGCGCAGGCCGAGGAGCATCTCGCGGACGCCGCGGATCTGGGTGGGATCGAGCCCGTTGGTAGGTTCATCGAGGATGAGCAGCGGCGGCTTGTGGATGAGCGCGTCGGCGAGGGCGACACGCTGGCGGTAGCCTTTGGACAAATTACCGATCAGGCGGCGGCGCATGTCGCCCACACCGCACAGCTCCATCACCTCGCCGGTGCGGCGGCGGAGATGCTGGCCGCGCAGGCCTTTGAGCTCGCCGCGAAAATGGAGGTACTCTTTGACCCGCAGGTCGGCGTAAAGCGGGGCGTTCTCCGGCATGTAGCCGACGTTTTTCCGCACCTCGATGGATTCACGAAACACATCGTGCCCGGCGACGAGCGCGCTGCCGGAGGTGGGCGGCATGAAGCCGCTGAGGATGCGCATGGTGGTGGACTTCCCCGCGCCGTTCGGCCCGAGAAAGCCGACGATCTCACCGCGCCGCACGAAAAAGGAAATGCCATCGACCGCCACGCGTCCTGCGTACTGCTTGGTGAGGTCCTGCACTTCGATCATGATTCGTGTGACTGCGTTTTGCGATCCCGGGGGCGGCCAGTAAACTTGGTTTCATCGAAAAGACAAGATGCGCGAGCCGCTTTCGTGCCGCGCCTCACGCATCGCAGAAAGCGCGGTGGCACTGCTCACGGTGTGGCGGGCCACACGCCTTGCTTGATGAGCTGCCGCGTGGCCTCGCCCGCCCAATCCCGGTTTGCCGCCGGGCTGGCGGGGCTGGGATGCAGGATGCGCCCGACTTTGAGCTGCGGAAAGCTCTCCGCGATGTGCAGCGCACGCGCCTCGGCATAGCCGCCCACCCCGATGAGCCACTCCGGCTGCAAGGCGGTGATGACGCGCCGCAGATGGAGATCGCACGCGGCGTTCACGAGCGCCATCTCACGCGCGGGCAGCTTGTCGGGCGTGAAGTTTTTCCCGGAGGCCTCCATGAAGACGAGCGGACAGTAGTTCGCCACGAAGTGATCCTGAAAAAATGCCTCGGGCGCGCCGAACCGCGCGGCAAACAACCCCCACAGCCGCCGCCCGCTCACCTCGGACTGCGTGCAATCGAAGCCGACCACGCGGCGCTTCGGATGCTCATTGGCCGGTGCTGCGACAGGCGAGCGGATGCCCATCCAGTCCCGCACGGCGGCGATCTCGCCGAAAGGCACGCCTGTCTGCGCCATGCCAAAAGGCCCCGGATTCATGCCGAGCAGCACGACCTTCTTCTTCGCCGCACCGTAGCGGCGGAGATACAACTCGTGCGGCGCCCACGCATACTCGAGCGGGCAATACACATGCGTGACGGGCACGCCAAACTCCACCGGGCGGAGGGAATCACGCAGGTCCCGCGCGGCGGTCACCAGTGACTCAGCGGTGCTCGCGTTCATGTGTGCGGGGCTGTCCATCGTTTCGCATTCTCTTGCCGAGCCATTTCAGCAGATCTGCCACCACGTCCTCCCGCTGCACATCGTGGAGCAACAGATGATAGGAGCGGGTGAACCAGTGAAGCGTTTTCTTCTCCGCATCGATCTGTCGAAAAAGCGTCTGCACCTGATCGGGGGTGGACATCACATCATTCGGCGAGGCGAGAAAAAGGACGGGCAGATGCAGGCGGCGCGCGGCCTTTGGGTTCTCGTCCATCAGGCGGCCGATCTCACCCAGCAGACGCAGCGTGAAGCTGGAGACATGGTGCGGCGTCTTCTCCATCTGCCCCCCATGCGTGCTGGCGCTGGTGACCTGGATCTTCGACTCATCGACGCCCGCCAGCTCACCCAGCGAGAATCGTTGACGCGGGGCCAGCGCGGCTGCGGCCTTGATGAGCCCTTTTTTGAAATCGGAAACCGCCATGCGCAAGCCCGCCACCGGCGAGGCGAGGATGATGCCATCGGGATCGAGCGATGTGCGCAACCGCGACGTGGTGGTGTGCAGCGCGATGAGGCTGCCGAGACTCTCGCCATACCAAAAGATCTTCGCCTTCGGATGCCGCTGCTTCACCAGAAGATGGAAGGTCTCAAGGTCGCGCTGCCATTGTCTTGAAGATCGGATGTCACCGTGCGCCTTCACATCAGGATCCTTCCCCTGCCCGCGCAATTCATAGCCGTACACGGCATAGCCCTGCGGTGGGAGACGCTCATGCAGCAGCCAGAAGTCTGAAGCGGCGCCGCTGAGCCCATGCACGGTGATCACGACGCCGTGAAGCTCCTCGCCGCGCGGCAGCAGCGTCGCGTGCCAGGGCATCACCTTGCCATCGTAGCTCGTCCAATCCTTCTCCCCGAGCACGGGCCGCGCTTCCTTTTGCCGGAATGGCGCGCACGCGGAAACAAGCGCGCCTGCCAGGACGACCGCGATGGTGCGACGGCCGCTCATGTCAGCGTCCGGACGGCGGCGGTGATGAACGCCGCCTGTGCCGCGATCCTGAGATCGAGTGAGAACTCGCTCGGCGTCTCAAGCGTGAGGGTGACCGGGCAGCCTTTCCGGTAAAGCACGATGGCCTCCGGAAGGCCGGGCAGGTCTTGTGGAATCTTGCGCGGGCGGATCACGCCGTTCGAGGCGGCGCGGCCATCGATCTTGACGCGGAAGTCCAGCGGGATGATGCGCGCGCATCTGCCCAGGATGTCGTGGCCAACTGTTTCACGCCGGCCGCTTAACTCATAAACGTACATGCCCTCGCCATCGTAGTCCTCGTGCAGGCACAGCGCGGCGCTCATCTCCCGCGCGCCCACCACGCGGTGCCAGGGACCGCAAAGCTCGTCGTCCTGGAGATGAAACCTGCGGTTGATGTCGAGGCCGCGATGATCCGCGCGCGTGTTCAACATGAGCCCTTGCGGATTCAGGCACGGAAAGATCAAAACAGGCCGCTTCTTCAGGGTCGCGATGTTTGCCTCAGCCCACGCGAGAAGGCCGCACGCGGCCCCTGCCTCATCACCATGCACGCCGGAGGAAAGATAAAAGACAGGCCGCCCCGCAGCAGCCTCGCGCGTCTCCAGCACCAGGACTGGCAGCCCGCCCGCGCGCGCAAATTGCCTCAGCTCCGCGCTGGCAGCGCGCGCCACGCTCCGCCATCTGGCGACGAGATGCGCGTAATCATGGGAGCGATGTTTGGGCGACCATTTCACGCGGGCGAGCTTGAGCGCAGATGACTTCCCGTGCAAGCGATGACGCGCCACGCGGACGAAGGGGAACCAACGGTCGCGCGCCCGGTGCGGCGCCTCATTGCAACCGCGCGATCAGCTTTCCGTGGATGCCGTCAAAGCCGCCGTTGCTGAAGATGATGATCACATCACCGCTCCGGCAGCGCTCCTTCAGCCTGTCGATGATCGCATCGGTCGTGGGCTCGTAATAGGACTCGCAACCTGCGGCCGTGACCGCGCTGACGACGGCTTCGGGATTGAGCCTGGATTCTGGAGCGACCTTTTCGGGAGCATTGATCGCGGCGAGCACGGACCCGTCCGCTTCCTTCAAAGCCTCGACCAGCTCATTCTGCAGCACATTGCGACGGCTGGTGTTTGAGCGTGGCTCGAAGACCGCCCACAAGCGGCGGCCTGGGTAGCGCTGGCGCATGCCGCGCAGCGTCTCGCGCAGCGCGGTGGGGTGATGGCCAAAGTCATCGATGATGGTGATGCCATTCACATCGCCGCGCTCCTGCTGACGGCGGCGCACGCCTTTGAAGGAGAGCATCCCGGTGCGGATCTCGTCATCGCTCAGACCGCCGAAGCGCGCGGCACACACACACATCGCGGCATTGCGCGCATTGAACTCGCCGATCATCGGCAGTGTGAATGACGCGCCCTGAAGATCGAAGGTGGTGCTTTGTGGCGTCATGCCAGTGATGCGGATGCGGAGGTCATTCCCCTCGCCCGTGCCGACCTTCGTGATGGGGGCGGGACTTTTTGCGATCAGGCTCAGGCAGTTTGCGTCATCGCCGTTCACGAAAATGTGGCCGTTTCTCGGCACGAGGTTCATGAAGCGCTGAAACGAAAGGAGGATCTCATCGATGTCCTTGAAGATGTCCGCGTGATCAAACTCGATGTTGTTCACGATGGCGCACTCGGGCAGGTAGTGGACGAACTTCGAGCGCTTGTCGAAGTAGGCCGTGTCGTACTCGTCGCCCTCGATGACGAAGATGTCCGAGTCAGTGAAGCGCGCGCCCACGGGAAAATTCTCCGGCACGCCGCCGATCATGAATCCGGGATTCTTCCCGGCGCTCTCGAACAACCAGGCGAGCAGCGAACTGGTCGTGGTCTTCCCATGCGTGCCGCTCACCACAAAGCTGCGCTTGCCCTGGATCACCTCGTGCTCGAGCGCCTCGGCCATCGAAGTGTAGCGCAGCTTGCGGTTCAGCAATTCTTCCAGCTCCGGATTCCCGCGCGAGATCGCGTTGCCGACAATGTGGAGGTCGGCGTCGGCGGGCAGATTCTCCGGCTGGTAACCGCTGAAAAGCTGCACGCCGTTTGATTCCAGCAGCGTGGACATCGGCGGATACACGGCGCCGTCGGAGCCGGTGATTTTATGCCCCTGCGCGCGTAGCGCCAGCGCGGTGGAGCCCATCGCGGTGCCGCAGATGCCGATGAAATGAAAATGCTTTGTCTTTACCATGGATGAAGGCCTCTGCGCGGGAGTCGGCAGGAGCGCGCATCATGCCGCGCCACCCGCCCTGCGCAAGGAGCGGAACGGGAAAGTGAAACGGCCCGCATGCCGCGCCGTTCCGTCGCGTTTCCCGCAGTGTCAGACGGCGGGCACGGGGTCCATTTCCTCCCGCTCCGCCGCCGAGATCACCGGCTCCGGACCGGCAGGCAGCGCGATCTGGCGGAGGCGCATGGCGACGGTCTCCACGAGGGCCGTCTGCCCGCGCGGAAAGCGCAGCACGATGGATTTTCCCGGGGATTCGATGACGAGGTTCTCGCTGAGGAAACGCGAGTCCACCTCGATCTTCGATTCGGTGAGCGGCACTTCAATGAGCCGGTGGCGCAGTCCTCCCAGCACGGCCAGCAGCAGCGTTCTGCTTTGATTTCTCGCGACGATGACGCAGCTGAAATTACCGCCCAGCCCGCGCACGCCTTTGCTCTTGCCCGTGATGCAAGCCGCAGTCCACGCCACCTCCTGCTGCGAGGTCGCCGCCTGCGCCGCGAGCAAGGCGAGGAGGTCGCCATCGGCTTCCCTGCCGAGTTCCACCGGGACCGAGAGCACCTCGCGGCGGCCGGGCATCCGCAGCTTGTTCCAGATCAGCCAGAGGGACGTGCGGATGACGCGGAAGATGCGCGGGAAGATCATCCAGATCAGCACGATGAGCGTGGCGAAGACGCCGAGCGCGATGGCGGGCTTTGTCAAAACTAAAATGGAGCCTCCGGCCACGGCGATGTCTTCGGTGAGGCTCATCGCCACGTTCGAGAACGGCTCCGGAGAATGATTGATCATGAGGCGCGTGCCCGCCTTCGCGCTGTGCGTCGTCAGCGCCGCGCCACCGGCGATGAGCCCCGCCGTCACCTGCATCCACACATCCATTTCCCCCAGCGACTGCAGCGCCAGCAACGTGCCGCCCATCGGCCGGATCACGGTGTGGACGCTGTCCCAAAGGGAATCGACCCACGGAATCTTGTCCGCAAAAAACTCCATCACGAAGAACACGCCAGCGACCGCCAGCACGACTGGATGGCCGAACACCTCGAGGTGCTGAAACTTGTCAGCCAGATGCAGCCAGTCAAAACGCACGAGCAAACCGGTGAGCAACACGGTGAGATAAAGGTTCACGCCCGCCAGCGAGGCCAGGCCGAGCGCGACACCGAGTTGTTCGATCACATTCATGCGGAGGATTTATCACGGGGTCAGACCGTGCGCCATGTGAAGTGTTGAGATGAAGCGCTAGTGCGCGCAGCGCGACTGGTATTCGGGGAGCACAGCCGGCCCGGCTGTAGTTTGGCGCGGCCCGCGCCAAACGATTGGCGCAGCCAACACGCGCGTGCGGTCGCTGAATCGCCATCTGCCCTGGAAGATTGGCGGCAGCCAACACAGGCTGCCGACGCATGGGCGATGCCGGGTCGGTGTTGCGTTCGCTATTGCCGGTTCGGTCGCTTGTGCTCTCCAGCCATGCCGGATCGATGGATTGGGCGGGCCCGCCGGTGCTCCCCAAGAACAGCTCTCACCGCGTCTGCTTCAAGATGTTCCGGTGATAAATCTCGGCCTCTTTCTTGTGCAGCCACAGGCTCAGCCAAAAGGTGGCGGTGGCGGTCACGAGGGTGAGAAAGAGCAGCGCGCGGCCTTTGCCTGCCATGCCGAAGGCCAAGGCGAGGCCGCTGATGAGCGCGGTCGCATAAAACGCCCACGCCATGCTGGTGCGGCGCTTCGTCTGGTCGCGGATCAGCGGCGCGTAAGAGGGGTCGTGCATCGCCACGATGCGCGCCTCCGCCTTCTCCCGCAGCGTGACGTACGGCCACACGCTGCCGGATGAAACGCAGATGAGCAGCAGCGCCAGCAACCGCGACTTCCCCTCACGAAACGCCAGCGAGCCGCAGAGAAAGATCAACCCCGCGCCAATGCCGAAGAGCGGCAGCGACTCGAGGAGCAGATGCGCGTACTCGGGATCGCGCAGGCTTTGCCAAAGTTTGATGAGTTCCTGCCACATGCGGGTCGGGGTGTTTGCAGTGAAGCGCAGTTCGGACGCATGGGCAACCTGTGGCGCGTTGCCAAGTACTGCCTTGCACATTGCCCACCGGGCCGCGAAAATGCCCTCATGACCGCCATCCCCATCAGCGCCGAAGGCACCTTCACACTGCCGCCGGAACTGTGCGAGCAATTGGGAATCGATCGCATCCCGAATCCAGTGTTTCTTGCGGAGGAGACCGACGGCGGCCTGATTCTACGCGTGTCGGCTGCGGTGCCGGTGCGAGCCGTGCGGGCGGCGACACTTGCCGCGTGGATTGCTGAAGACGATGCCGAAGCCAACGCGCTCGGACTGGCCGACCTGATCTCCACACCATGACGGTGTTTCTCGACAGCAGCGTGATGATGGCTGCTGCCTGTTCGTCATCGGGAGGTTCCAGGCTGATATTCACCCTGCAGGCCGCCAGACGATGGCGCCTGCTCACCTCGAACTACTGCGTCATTGAGACCGAGCGTAATCTGGCCCGGCAACCCTCGGGCAAACCTCTTGGTGAGTGGTCAGCTTTGCTCAAGCCATCACTCTCATTGGTGGAGGACCGGCTGGTGTACGACCTCCCCCTAATCTTCACCAAATGGAAAGATCGCCCGGTGCTCGTGACTGCGCTTGCTGAGCAGTCAAAGTACCTGCTCACTCTGGATCGTGAGGACTTCGGTCATCTCATGGGCACGGAGGTTTATGGCATGAAGGGGCGGACACCCGCGCGCTTCATTGCCGACATGCGGCAGAGCGAAGGCTTTTGAAGCCTTTTGCGCGTGTGCCCGTGCGCTAAAACAAATCCGCCTGGCTGCGCACCGGCGGCGGCAGGCCGAGCTTTTTGTACGCGGCGGCCATCGCCACGCGGCCGCGCGGGGTGCGCTTCAAGTAACCCTGCATCACGAGGTAGGGCTCATGCACGTCCTCGAGCGTCGATGCATCTTCACCGACGGCGACGGCGACGGAGTTCAGGCCGACGGGACCGCCGTCAAATTTGGTCACGACCGCCTCAAGGATCCGCTTGTCCATCTCATCGAGGCCGCTCTCGTCGATGTCACGCATGGTGAGCGCCTGACATGCGACCTCCTCGGAAACGATGTTCTGCGCCTTCACCTGCGCGTAGTCGCGCACCCAGCGCAGGAGGTGGTTTGCCACGCGCGGCGTGCCGCGGGAGCGGCGCGCGATCTCGTGCGCGCCGGATGGCTGCATCTCCACATTCAGCAGGCGGGCCGAGCGCATGAGGATGTGCTGGATCTCGTCGTTCGTGTAGTAGTCGAGCCGGTTTGGGATGCCGAAGCGCGACCGCATCGGAGCGGTGAGCATGCCGGCGCGCGTGGTGGCGCCGACGAGGGTGAAGGGCGGCAGGTCGATGCGGATCGTGCGCGCCTTCGGCCCTTGGTCGATGATGATGTCGAGACGGAAGTCCTCGATGGCGGGATACAAGTACTCTTCGATGCTCGGGTGCAGACGGTGGATCTCGTCGATGAAAAGGATGTCGCGCTCCTGGAGGTTCGTGAGGATGCCGGCGAGATCTCCCGCGCGCTCGATCTGCGGGCCGCTCGTGGTTTGCAGACGCGAGCCGACGGCGGTGGCGATGAGGTTTGCCAGCGTGGTCTTCCCGAGACCCGGCGGCCCGCACAGCAACACATGATCCAGCGGCTCACTGCGCTGCTTCGCGGCCTCGATCATCACGAGGAGCTGCTCCTTGACCTTCGTCTGCCCGTGGAAATCCGCGAAGTCTCCAGGCCGAAGCGCCAGGTCGAAGGGTGAGTCGGGTACGTTGAGAGTCTCGGTGTTCAATGGGAAGAGCGCCCACC
This sequence comes from Verrucomicrobiaceae bacterium, assembly GCA_031411695.1. Classification (GTDB taxonomy): domain Bacteria; phylum Verrucomicrobiota; class Verrucomicrobiia; order Verrucomicrobiales; family Verrucomicrobiaceae; genus JAIBCL01. Next base: position 418 of record JANOBO010000068.1, on the reverse strand, counting down.
GTACATGCGCGCGGTCACATTTCCACCATCGCCTTGATCACGCCGCTTGATGGCTGGACCCATGCTTTGAACGCCTCGGGCACGGCGGCGAAACTTGATCGGTGAGAGATCCACGGCCGTGTGTCTATGCGGCCGGTTTCGATGAGATCGATGATGCGCGTGAAGTCCGCAGCCAGCGCATTGCGGCTGGCGAGCAGCGTCAGCTCGCGACGGTGCAGGAGCGGATCGTCAATGGTGACCGGCTCTTTGGTGATGCCAACGAAGACGATGCGACCGGTGAACTTTGCGTGCCGCAGAGTCTGGCTCATCGAGGCCGGGCTGCCCGTCGCATCGAAGACGACCTGCGCGATGCAGTCGGGCGGTGGATGGCTCAAGAGAATCACATGCGGATAGTGCCGCCGCACAAAGTCGCGCCGGG
>JANOBO010000067.1:0-4090 GCA_031411695.1 Verrucomicrobiaceae bacterium | reverse complement strand
CCTGAAAGTGTGGCCATGGTCGCCGCGGAGACCGGGCGTTTGAAGGAGTTCACGCTCACCGTCGAGAGCGGCCCCACCGGTGGCGTGCCTGCCTCGGGCTTGAGCTTTGGATGCAGCCACTTCCCTGAGGCGATCATTGATCAGCCCTCACAATTCGATTTCTACGACGGCGGCGGCATCGACATCGCCGTGCTCGGCGCGGTGGAGGTGGATGCGGAAGGCAGCGTGAACGTCACCAGCTTCGCCGGGCGTTTCGCCGGTGTCGGCGGCTTCGTGAACATCGCCCAAAGCGCACGACGACTCGTGTTTTGCCTCACTTTGCGTGCTGGTGATCTCGATGTCGCTGTCGAAGCCGGTCGGCTCAAGATTGTTAAAGAGGGACGTCATCCCAAGTTCGTGCGCAGCATCCAGCACGTCTGCTTCCATGGCCCAACGGCGCTGCGGCGCGGGCAGGAGGTCTTCTATGTCACGGAGCGCGCCGTCTTTGCTCTCACTCCGCAAGGACTGCAACTCACCGAGTTGGCTCCGGGTGTGGACTTGCAAACGCATGTGCTCGACCAGATGGAATTCACGCCTGTCATCACCTCCACGATAACGATGCCTCCAGACTGTTTCGCCACGCACTCATGATCTACTCCACACCTGTTTATATCGCCGCTGCACGACGTTCGCCCATTGGCCGACTCGGCGGCGGACTGCGCACGCTTTCTGCCGCTGATCTCGCGCTTCCCGTGGCGCAGGCCATCGTGCCGGAGGCGCTGAAGCCTGCCATCAGCCAGGTCATCCTCGGTCAGGTGCTCACCGCTGGTTCCGGCATGAATGTGGCGCGTCAGCTCGGCCTGCGTCTCGGTTTGCCGCAGAGCGTGCCTGCGTTTGTCGCGAGCATGGTCTGCGGCTCAGGCATGAAGGCCGTGGCGCTCGCGGCGGATGCCATCGCTTCCGGCGAAGCCACGCTCGTGCTGACCGGTGGTGTTGAATCCATGAGCCGCGCCCCGCATTACGCCACCGATCTGCGCAGCGGCTGCAAGCTCGGTGACAGCACGCTTGTCGATGCCATCCTGGCCGATGGCCTGACCGATCCCGTGCTCAAACTCGGCATGGGCGAGACGGCGGAACGCATCGCTGAAACCTGTGGCATCACCCGCGCCGAGCAGGATGCCTTTGCCCTCCTCAGCCAGCAACGCGCAGCAGCCAGTCGCGATGCCTTTCAGCGCGAGATCGTGCCCATCGACACTCGCGATGGACTCGTGCAACACGACGAACATCCGCGTGCCGACACTACGCTGGAGAAGCTCGCCAAGCTCAAGCCCGCTTTCCGTAAAGACGGCACCGTGACCGCCGGCAATGCCTCCGGCGTCAACGACGGTGCCGCACTGCTCGTGCTGGCTTCCTCCTCCGCCATCACTGAGCACGGACTGCATTCGCGCGCCCGCATCATCGCCAGCACTGCCGTCGGTTGCGATCCGGCCACCATGGGCCTCGGTCCCGTTCACGCCATCCGTCGTCTGTGTGAGGAAACCGGCTGGACACTCGACGAAGTGGACGCCATCGAGATCAACGAAGCCTTCGCCGCCCAAGCGCTCGCCTGCGCGCAGCAGCTCGGCCTTGATCCGAACAAGCTGAATCAACGCGGCGGTGCCATCGCCCTCGGTCATCCCATCGGTGCCAGTGGTGCGCGTGTGCTGGTCACACTTCTTCACCTCATGGAAGACCTGAATCTCCATCGCGGCATCGCCAGCCTCTGCGTCGGCGGCGGCATGGGCATTGCGATGGCTATTGAGCGGGAGGGGTGAGGCTCACCCACTTCAGAGCGCGTCTCCACATTGCAGTCGCTTCAGGGCGCGGACACTCGCAGTCACATCCTTCGCCTGTAAGAAGGCTGACACGACAACGACTCGGCGCGCACCTGCGGCCAGCACATCGGGAAGTCTCTCCGCATTCACGCCGCCGATGCAGAAGACCGGCACGGTCACCCTGCGATGCGCTTCGGCGATGTCACCCAGACCGATCGGCGTGTAGTCGGGCTTTGTCCCCGTGGCGTAGAGCGGGCCGAAGCCGATGTAGTCCGCGCCTTCCGCCTGTGCGGCGGAGGCTTGATCCAGAGTGTGCGTGGATTTGCCGATGAAACACGTCGCGCCAACCACTGCGCGCGCAGCGGCGACTGCACCGTCATCCTGACCGATGTGTACGCCCTCGCTGCCCACCTCCGCGGCGATGTCGAGGTGGTCATTGATCACCAGCGGCACGCCGGCCTTGCGGGTGATGGGCAGCATCTCGCGCGCGAGGCTTTTGATCTCGCGCCCGCCCAGCTTCTTCGCGCGGAGCTGCACGATGTCCACACCACCGGCGATGAGCTGGCGCGTGACGCCAGCCACATCGCGCGGCGCGACGTAACCGAGATCGACGATGCCATACAGGCGGCATTTAGAGAGGGCGCGCATGATCGAGTGTTGCCGTGGCTTTCGAGTTGACGCAACCGCCAAAATCCAGCACCTGTCGCGTCCGATTTCCCAAATGAAACCCACTCTTCTCATTCTCGCGGCAGGCATGGGCAGCCGTTACGGCGGCCTCAAACAACTCGATGCCATGGGCCCGCATGGCGAGGTGGTGATGGACTACTCCGTGTTCGACGCCATCCGCGCGGGATTCGGCAAAGTGGTCTTCGTCATCCGCCGCGATTTCGAGGAGCAGTTCCGCACCCAGCTCGGGGATCGCTTCGGCTCGCACATCCAGGTCGAGTATGCATTCCAGGATCTGCACGACCTGCCGCCGGGATTCTCCGTGCCGGAAGGCCGCACGAAACCGTGGGGCACCGCGCACGCGATGCTCGCTGCGGCGGGCGTGGTGCATGAGCCGTGCCTCATGATCAATGCCGATGACTTCTACGGTCAGGATGCCTTCAAGATCCTCGCCGACGATTTGACAAAGCCCCGCGCGGACGATGGCAAGTCGCACTACTCCATGGCGGGCTTCCATTTGAAGAACACGCTCTCCGAGCACGGCAGCGTCGCACGTGGCGTGTGTACGCGGGATGCGGCCGGGATGCTGGCCTCGCTCACCGAGATGACGAAGATATTCAAGACACCCGAAGGCGCTGAGAACCGCGAGGATCCCGCCGCGCCGGTAAAGCTCACCGGTGACGAGCCGGTTTCGATGAACTTCTTTGGCTTCACTCCCGACTTCTTCGGCCATCTGCGCGAGGCCTTCGTGGATTTCCTCCGCGAGAGCGGCACCGACCTGAAGTCCGAGTGCTATGTGCCGAAGGTCGTCGATGTGCTCATCCGGGACGGCAAAGCCGACGTTCGTGTGATCGACACAAACGGGAAATGGTTCGGCGTGACGTACCCGGAGGACAAGGCGGAAGTGGTCGCCTCGATCCAGGCGCTCATCGATGCAGGCGAGTATCCGAGTCCGCTGTGGAGCTAGCCAGCCGGTCCCATCGCAGCCCCGATCTCTGCCGGCTGCCATCAGAAACGTGACGCGACATCAGTCGATGAATGTCCACTCACTGAACATCGCCGCCTGACCGCGCGGCGCGCCGGTGCTGTCGATCACATTCCACACGGTCGCCCGCGCGATGCGAAAACGCCGGCCTGTCTTGGTGATCCGCACGCCGGAGTAGTCGTCGATGAAACCCGCGCGCGTCACGCGGTCCAGCAGCCTCGCGCGCTCCTCGCGATTCGGCGCCTCGGCAGTGAGGCGCGACGGCATCCGCGTGAGATCCTCCCACGAGATGTCCCACAGCGTGAGGGCGGACTGATTGCCGTAGTTCAAGACGGGATCCTCCTCCGTCCCATGCGAAACCAACACGAACGGCGCATCAAACACGCGCCTCGTCAGTTCCTCCCCATCCGTGACACCCGCGATCAATTCCCGTCGCGTGCAATGCCTCAGACTTCGCGCCAGGAGTTCCGTGTGTGCGATGATGTCCGGCCGTGTCCAGAGCGATTCCATGGCCGATGCCAAATCCGTAACCCAGCCCCTCCTCACGCCCTATTCAAACGGCGTGAGGCAATGCTCTCGTGCGTCTCATCAGAGCTGCATGTGATGCATCACGGCACCAGCACCTGGCTGGTGGAGCCGTCGGTGA
>JANOBO010000066.1:0-2559 GCA_031411695.1 Verrucomicrobiaceae bacterium | reverse complement strand
AGCGCGAATTTATCCATATCGTTTTCATCTCGGAACAGCATCGTTGGTTCCAATTTCGCGTGGTAAACCATTCCTTATTCGGATTTCATCATTCGTCACTTTCCAAGCTCCCGCGCCCTTGCCACTCCCGGCCGCATGCGCCATGCTCAGCGCCCAATGCTCTCCGTCCCTGAACAGCTCGAAATCCTCAAGCGCGGCACCGTCACGATCCACAGCGAGAAGGAACTCGCCGACAAGCTCGCGCGCGGCAAGCCGCTCCGCATCAAGCTCGGCGTCGATCCCACGTCGCCGGACATCCATCTCGGACACGCGGTCGGTTTGCGGAAGCTGCGGCAGTTTCAGGAACTGGGACATCACATCGTGCTCATCATCGGCGATTTCACCGCGCTGATTGGCGATCCCAGCGGCCGCTCGTCCACGCGCCCGGCGCTCACATACGACCAGGTGATGGCCAACGCCGACACCTACACCGAGCAGGCTTTTCTTGTGCTCGACAAATCCAAGACCGAGGTCGTCTTCAACGGCTCCTGGTTCAAGGAGATGACTTTCCTCGACGTCATCAAGCTCAACTCCCGCGTCACGCTGAACCAGATGATGCAACGCGAGGATTTCAAGAATCGCTTCGGCCAGGGCCACGAGATTCGGCTGCACGAGATTCAATACCCGATCATGCAGGGCTGGGACTCCGTCGTCGTGCGCGCCGATGTCGAGATCGGCGGCAGCGACCAGCTTTTCAACATCCTCGTCGGTCGCGACCTGCAAAAAGAAGAAGGCATGGAGCCGCAGGTCTGCATGACCCTTCCTCTCCTAGAGGGCCTTGATGGCGTGAAGAAAATGTCGAAGTCGCTCGGCAACTACGTCGGCCTGACCGACGAGCCAAAGGAGATGTTCGGCAAGCTGATGAGCATCGCCGACGAGATGATGGCGAAGTACTACCTGCTCGTTCTCGGCGAGACAATGGACGCCACCATGCATCCGATGGAGGCGAAGAAACAACTCGCTGCGAAGTGCGTGGCCGTCTATCACGGCGAAGCCGCCGCGAAGGAATGCCGCGACGACTGGGACCTCCGCTTCAGCAAGCGCGATCTCACCAGCGCCGAGCTTCCCGAAGTCACCATCCCAGAGCGCAAAGATGTGCTCGGTGTGGTGCTTCACGCCTTCACCACGCTCGAATCTCCCATCAGCGGGGGTGATGCGCGCCGCCTGATCCAGCAAGGCTCCATCCAACTCAACGGCGAAAAACTCACCGACCCCAAAGCCGAGCCTGCCTGGCAGGAGGGCGATGTGTTGAAGTTGGACAAGAAGCGGACCGTGCGGTTGCACTGATCCGCAGCTCGACGCGCACGCCGCCCGTTTTTCACGGTGCGGCACGCGCGTCGAAGAAAGGTGCGGCTGAGATTAGATCTCCTCGCCGACCGCGTAACGCACGAAGCGGCGGATGACGAGATTCTCGCCCAACTCGGTGATCTTCGACTTGAGGAGGTCGCGGATCGTGAGGTCGGGGTTCTTAATGAAGGCCTGCTCGAGGAGGCAGTTGTCGGCGAAGATCTTGTCCACTTTGCCATCGACGATCTTATCCACGATGTTCGCCGGCTTGCCCTTCACCTGTTCAGCGGCGATCTCGCGCTCCTTGGCGATGAAGTCGGCCGGGATGTCCTCGCGCTGGAGGAAGCGGGGATTCGACGCGGCGATGTGCAGCGTGACGTCTTTGACGAAATCACGGAAGCTGTCGTTTTTGGCGACGAAGTCCGTCTCGCAGTTCACCTCGATGAGCACGCCAACGCGGCCGGCGAGATGGATGTAGGACGCGACGATGCCTTCCTTGGTTTGGCGGTCGGCTTTCTTGTCGGCCTTGGCAATGCCTTTCTTGCGGAGGATCGTCTCGGCTTTTTCGAGGTCGCCTTCGGCTTCGGTGAGGGCGCTCTTGCACTCCATCATGCCGACGTTGGTTTTCTCACGGAGGGTCTTAACGAGTTCAGCGGTGATCTGGGCCATGGGCTGGGGAAGAATGGAAAGATGGAAAAAATAGAATCCTGGAACGCCGCTGAGCCTTAGCGCTTGGCCTCGGCCATCCCGGTGATGATGGGGTCGATCAGTTTCTGCAGGATGATGCGGATCGAGCGGATGGCGTCGTCGTTTGAGGCGATCGGGTAGTCCACGAGATCAGGATTGGCGTTCGTGTCCACAAGGGCCACGATGGGGATGCGCAGGCGCTGTGACTCATGCACGGCGATGTGCTCGCGCGCGGAGTCCACGATGACGACGGCGTCCGGCAGCTTGTCCATGGCGCGGATGCCCTTGAGGTTCCGCTCGAGCTTGGCCTTCTCGCGGTTCAGCGCGGCCAGCTCCTTTTTGCTCATCATCTTGAACTCGGGCTTCTTCTCGATGTCGTCCAGATAGGCCCAGCGGGCGATGCTCTTCTTGATGGTCTCGTTGTTCGTGAGCGTGCCACCGAGCCAGCGGTGATTGACGTAAAACTGACCGCAGGCTTCGGCCGCTTCCTTCACAGCTTCCTGTGCCTGACGTTTGCAACCGACGAAAAGGATGCGCTTGCCCCGG
>JANOBO010000065.1:0-30558 GCA_031411695.1 Verrucomicrobiaceae bacterium | reverse complement strand
CCTTGACGCGCGAGGATCTGCGCGCGGTGCAGGCAATTCTCCTCATCCGGCTCCAGTCCGCTGTCCGCATTGATGACGAATGCGGTGTGCATCCTCTCCCATGCGGCGAGCGCCCGCGCGTCCTCGCCATTCCGCTCCATGAGCAGCGCGAACTCCCGCAGATACGGCGCCTCGGGCGGAATGCGGCCTTGCAGCATTTTTGTGGGCTCCTCCATGAAGCCGCGCCGTTGCAGCTCGTCAGCGTTGAAATCCAGCGCGAGGAAGCGGGCGTGCTTCTCACGCAGCGTCTCGTCCCCGATGGACACCGGCTTGAAGGGCGGCACGGCCTCGATCTTCTCGATGGCGAAACTCTTCCCCGGCTCGATCTCCAGCGAGTTCTCGCACGCGCGCAGCACCCACAGCGCGTAGTCCGAGTTCGTCGGCGCGCGGTCCGGCAGGCGGCGGTACACCTCGATGGCCTCGCGCGGCATGGCGCTGGCCTCGAGCTTTGCGCCCAGCTCGGCGAGGATGTCCACCGATGCCTCTGCCCGCAGGTCCACCGGCGCGAGATGCTCGCGCAGCAGGCGGATGCGGTTCGGATGATTCGCCTCGCGCAGCCGGCGGAGCAGCAGGTTCGCGCGCCACTCGTTGAACTCAAAACCCGAGCGCGGACCCAGTTGTGTGCCGCCCCATTTTTCATCGAGCTTTTCATCCAGCGCGGCCGTGACATCGCCCAATCCCTGCTGGGCCAGGCCTGCGCCGATCTCCTTTGTCTCCTCCCACAGCGTGCGCAGATGCAGAGCCTCTTCGTCACGGCCCGATGCTGGCTGCGGCATCAGCATCGCCGTGCGATCGCTGATCTGCCGCGTGGAGAGAAAATCTCCCTTGACGTAATTCTCCAGCACGCCTGCTGCCTTGTCGGTCACCCCTGCGAGGCCGGCCACTGTGGTGCGTCTCAGCGCGGTCAGCCCCGAGGCGGGCGCCTGCCGCAGGTGTTGCCACGCCTCGCGCAGCAAGGCGCTTTTCTCCTGGGCTGATCCCGCCACGCGCTGGAGCGCGCCGAGGCCGAGAACGTACGGATCAAACGTGCCGCCATAGCTTCCCGGAGTGCCGGGAGCCGCCGCGACCTTCGCGAGGTACTCCCGCTGCAAATCCCAGCGCTCAGCGGACTCCGCCACGCGCGAGAGATAGAACGCAAACTCCCCCTCCAGACCGCCGGGCGCTGTGCGCAGGCAATCTCCGAGCGCCAGCGCCTCGTCGTAGCGCTGCTTGTCCTCGAGCCGTCTCGTGATGTCCAGGATGACGGCGTTCCTCGCGATGCGTGATCCGCCAAACAACGCCAAGTCCGCAGGCTGGAACCGGAACCCCGCGTTGCTGCGCAGCCCGGCCGCGATGAGGCGGTCCTTCACCGGCGTGCCGGCCGTCATCGGCGAGGCATCGCTCATGCCGGCCAGCATCGACACCGTGCCGAGCAGCAGCCGCTTGCGACGATTCAGCACCTCGGCCGAGCGCTCCTTCTGCGTGGCCCACGCCAGCGCATCCGCCATTCCGTGTGAGCGCACCATCAGCCACACGTGGGCGAACTGCATGTCGAGCGACTCCTCGTTTCGCAGGGCATCGGCGAGCACGGCGCGGAACTCGCGGCCTTCGCCCGCATAATAAAGAGCCCACATTTTCTCGAGCGGCGGCCGCGCGTCCTTCGCGCTCCATTCAGCGATCCACGCTGCGAGGTCCGCGCCCCCCTGCTCCCGCAGCAGCGTGGCCAGCTCCTCAATGGTGCGCAGACGCACGAGCGCCACATCTTCCGGCAGCTCCTGAAATTCTGGCCGTGGAAAACTCAGCCATCCGCGCAGACGCTCCGTTTCATCCGGCTCGATGGCCGCCGCCGTGCTCAGCAGGTCATTGATCTCAACCACCGGTCCCGCATCCGCGGCGCGGCGTTGGTTTGAAAGCGGCAGCGGCCAGCGCTCCACCGGCTGCGATGGCTTGGCGGGTTGTGTCTCCACCAGCAGCGCGCGCAATTGCCGCACCGCGTTCACATCATCGGCCATGCTCAGGTCCTTGAGGGCGAGCCGGAGTTTTGCGCGCGCATCCCACGGCCGCACGCGCACGATCTGCTGGTAAACGCGGCGCTCGGCCTCGTCCTGCCCGGTAGTGCGGTAGTGCGTGGCCAGATCCCCCAGCGCCTTTGCGTCCTGCGCAAACCGGCTCTCCATGCGGCGGCGCACGCGGTCCGCCTCGTTGATCTCAAACGTCTGCTCGAGGAGCTGCACGAGCTGCCGCGACTCCGCCGCCTCATCCTTGGCCGGCGCGGCCGCCGTGATCTGCTTTTGAAAATAGATCGCCGATTTCAGATCACCGACCCGGAGCGCCGCCGCGCGGAGCTGGTCCAGCGAGAACGGCGTTTCCGGCGCGGTGTAGTACGCCTGCTTCATCTCGGCGAACGCCTTTGCCGCATCGCCGCGCCGCTCATGAATCTGCGCGAGAGCCTCGTGGTAAAACCCGTCGAATGGATGCCGCCGCGCACGCTCCTGCACGGCCTGCTCCACCATCTTCAGCCGGTCCTGCAGCACCGTCGGCGCCAGCTCGCCGCCGCTCGTGTCCGTGAAAAGCAGCCGGTCCACGAAACGCTGGAACAGGTCGCGGCGACGTTTCACCTCCGTCTCCAGCTCGATGATGCTGACCTGCACGCCGATGAAATCCTGCACGCGCTGCAGCCGCAGCAGCAGCTCCGCCTGCTGCGTGAGCATCGGCACCGCGCGCGCGCCCTCCGCCTTCTTCGCCGCGTCCTCCCACAGCTTCAGCGCCTTCTCCGGCTCGCGCATGATGGAGTAGCTCTGGGTCAGCGCCGACAGCAATGGCTCTGAGTCCGGATTCTCCCGCAGCGCCTGCTCGAGCATCGCTGCCGCTGGAAGGAGCGGGGACTTTCGCGAGCTCGACTCCAGCCACCCTGACTTCTGGATGATCGCTTCCGAGCGTTGCGCGCCCTCCATCATCACCTCGCTCAGCCGCAGCAAATGGCGCACTCGATTCGCCGGATCCCGGTCGGCCAGCATCTTCAACTGGCGTTGGATCAACGCGGTGTCTTGCGCGGCCACGGCGATGTCGAGGATCAATTGCTCCACCTCGACGGGGCGGTCCTTTTTCAAGCGGCCCTCCGCGTCAAACACCAGCCGGCGGATCATGCGGTACGCATCGTCGATCAAGTCCGCGCGGTACGCCCACCACGCCGCGCGCATCACGCGGCTTTCCTCCGCTCCCGCCTCCGCCGCGTCTTGCACCAGCTTCCGCGCGTATTGCGTCACGGCCTCGGGCGGCGTTTCCTTTTTCTGCTCGTCATCCGCGTTGCTGGCAAACCCTTTGCCGGAGAGGATCATCGGCAGTTGGAACTCCGCCGCCTTTTTGCGGCCCGCGACATCGTCCTGCTTTTTCTCGCCGATTAGGATCGAGAGCAGCCGCTCATCGACGTCTGTGCGTTCGTCCGCCGTCGTGCTTCCAGTCCACGCTTGATCGAGGAGCTTCGATGCCTCCTCGGTTTCGCCTTGCTCAGCGAGCAAGTCCGCCAGCCGCAGCCATTGCTCCCGCCCCGCCACCTTGCTGTCGGCAGCTCTGCGCGCCGTCATGATGGCCGCATCCAGGTCGCTTCCCGACGAGAGAAAGGCCGCCACATCATCCAGGCGGCGCAGCTCCGTGGTGCTCGGCGGGCTTTTGTCGACGGCTCTACCGATGTAGGCCTGTAGCAGGCTGTTCATCGCATCGAGGTTTCGACGGCTGCGATAAAACGTCGCGAGTTCGAACACGGCCTCGGGCTTGTCGGGCTCGCGCTTCACGCGCGCCTTCAAGATCGTCTCGATGATCTCGTCCAGCGCCTTTTCCTGCGCGAATGCCAGCACCTGCTTCTCCGTCTCCCGCTCTGCGCCGATGTCCCAGCCGTTGAACAAGAACAGCGTCTTGATCCTCTCGATCGCCGCGTCGTTCCTGCCCAGGCGCAGATCAGCCTCACAACGCAGCAGCACCACCGCAGGCATCGTTTTCCCCACGCCTTCGAGACGCTCATCGATCAGCTTCGCCGCCTCCGCCGCGTCGTCGTGATCCAGCAAGGCGCGCACGAGCAGCCATCGATACTCATCCGTGCCCGGCGCGATCTTCCTCACCTCGCGCAACCATCGGATGCGCTCCTCGGCATCGACCGTGATGCCGTAGAACGTGACGAGATCCGACAGCGCCTGCTCCCCCGGCTGCTGTTTGCGCGCCTCGGCCAGCAGTTTGTTCTTCAGATCATCCAGCGCTCCGAACCGCTCATGCAGGCGGACTCGCTGGCGAAAAAAATCCGCATAACGACCGTCGCGAAAATGCAGCAGCGCCAGCGCCTCTTGAATCGCCGCGTCAGCCTTTTCAAACTGGTCGGCATGGCTTCGGATGCGGGCAAGATCGAAGAGCGCATCGAGCCGCTTCTGCGGATCGGCTTGTTTCGTCAGGCTCTCGAAGAACGCCGCCGCGCGCTCCGGGAAGCCCGCCTGAAGAAGATATTGGGCCACCTCACGCGCACGGTCCAGATCGCCGGGCTTGAGCCTCGCCGCCGCCTCCCACGCCAGCGCGGCCTCTTCTTTCTTGCCGCTCGCGAACGCCGCGTTCCCGTAGTCGAGCAAAGCGTCGGTCTTGCCGGAGTCCTCGTCCGGCAACGACTCCGCGAGCTTCTTGCGCAAGCCAAGAGCCGTGCTGGAATCCTTCAGCTCATCCGCCAGCTCCGCACGAGCGCGCAGGGCCAACCGGTTCTCCGGCACGAGACGCAGCACCTCATCACAGATCAAAGCGGCCGCAGTCAAGTCACCGCTCTTGCGCAGCAGGTGCGCCTCGACCAGACGCACCGAAGGATGCTTGGAGCTCGCGGCCTGAGCGCGGATGTTCTCCAACAGTAGCGGCGTCGAGTCGTGCTTCAAATACAGATCCCAAAGCAGTGAGACCACGCGGCCATACTCGGGCTGCTCGACGAGGAGCGAGAGGTATTCATTGGCCAGCTTCGTCTCGCGGGCGTCCCATTTCAGAGCCGCCTTATCCTGCGCAAAGCCGCCGCCCACGACGACCGTCGCCGCGAGCAGTCGCAGACACCAAGCACGGGGCTTTGAAAAGGTGAACACGATTGCCAGCATCGCATGACGCGCGCCAGTTTGCCAGCGCGGTTGTTTTGCGGGAGAGATGATCTGCGCCCGCGTTGCTTTCCGCTTGGCTGGATGGGGAGTCTGGGCAAAGTCAGCGCTCTCACCTCTCCTGCGGCCGCACGTCTCCGTGAATCCTCCTCCCTCCATCTTCAAGGCCGTGCTTCGTGGCGAGGGGCGCGTCGTGCTTTGCGTCCTCGCAGGTCTCCTCGCGCTTGAGTTGACGATGCGCCGGTTTGAAACCCGGCTCTCGCTCGACGTGAAAAACATCCGCTCGCTGCCCGGCGTCGCCGCCGCCATGGCGCGCCATGCGGGCGCGAAGGTTCTGTTCATTGGCAATTCGCTCACCCGCCGCGCGATCGACGCGCAGACCCTCATCGACGCCGCAGCGAAAGCCGGGCGCGCGAACCCGGCGGTGTTTTTTCTCACGCCTGACGCCACGAACATCACAAACTGGGACTACGCCTTCCGGCGCTACTTCGCCCACAGCTCGCCCGACGAGGTCTTCATCGGCACCGGCGCGGGACATCTCGAGGATTCTCACGGTGATGCCGGCAGGCTCGGCGCCTTTTACGTCGCCCACGCCGACGTTTCCCGCGCGCTACGGGACGATCTCCCCTCATGGGAGGAAAAGATGCAATTCCTCGCGGCACGGTGCTCGGCCCTTCACGCAAATCGCTATCGAGTGAAGCCACTGCTGTTCTGGCGATTGATCCCGCACTTCTTCGACATGGAGCAAACGGCCAACAAGCTGCGGCATGCGGCACAGCACGATCGTGAGCCGACGGCCCCCGCCTTCCGTCACCTTGACTCGCTTCTCGCCTTGCTCCAGTCCCGCCAAATCCGCGCGCATGTGGTCACGCTCCCGGTGCCAACGAGCTACGCGCTGCCTGCGCCGGCGCTGGGCGTCATCAAGGATCGCGGCGCACTCCTCCACGATCTCAGCGCGCAGTCGTGGGTGGATGCATCTGCCTTTGACGATGGCTACCATCTCTCCGCTGCCGCCGCGCGTCGGTTTTCTGCCGTGCTCGCGCAAAGCGCATTCGACCGTTCCCCCTGACTTCCATGCGCAGCCCCGTGATCCAATGGCCCGACGGCAAAAAATTTGCCTTCACCATCTTCGATGACACCGACGCCTCCACGGTGGCGAACTGTGCGCCAGTCTATGCGCTGCTGCGCGATCTCGGTTTCCGCACCACGAAATCGGTGTGGGCGCTGGAGGCCACCGAGCCGCCAGTCGTCGTCGGCGGCGCGACGTGCGCGGAGGATGACTACCGCGCGTGGTGCCTGCAATTGCAGAGCGAGGGGTTCGAGATCGGTTTTCACAACGCATGCTGCCATCACTCAAAGCGCGAGCGCACGCTGGCCGGCCTGCGACGCTTCGAGGAAATCTTCGGCCAACCGCCGCGCTCGATGGCGAACCACACCGGCTGCCGCGAAAATTTGTACTGGGGCGCGGATCGCGTCACCGGATTTCACCGCGCGATTTATCAACTCGCCACGCTCGGACGCAAAAGCGGATTCAAAGGACACGTCGAAGGCGACGAATACTTCTGGGGTGACCTTTGCAAAGAGCGCATCGCCTACGCGCGCAACTTTGTCTTCCCCGACATCAACACCCTCCGCGCCTGTCCGCTGATGCCGTATCACGATCCGCTGCGCCCTTGGGTGAACGAATGGTATGCCTCCTCCGAAGGCGGCGTGCTCTCTTCGTTTCTCGACACGCTGTCGGAGGAAAATCAGGACCGCCTCGAAGCCGAAGGCGGTGCGTGCGTGATGTATGCGCATCTTGGAAAATTCTTCCGCACCGACGGCGTCGTCAGCGCGCGCTTTCGCGACCTGATGACGCGGCTTGCCGCAAAAGGCGGCTGGTTCGTGCCGGTGTCCACCCTGCTCGACCACATCGTCGCCCAGCGCGGTCATCACACGCTGACGGATGCCGAGCGCCGCCGGCTTGAGCGCCGCTGGCTGATCCACAAATTCACCCGCGGCGAGAGCTGACCCCGCACTGCGATGAAGCTGAAGATCGTCTCCTACGAAGACCGTCACATTGAGGCTGTGAAGCGCATGAACGCGCGCCTCGCCACCGCCGGAGAGACTTGGCGTTTCCCCGAGCGCACGCAGAGCAACTGGCTCCCTGACACACCCGGCAATGAAATCGTGGAGCACTATTTCGTGGCCGAAGAAGGTGATGAAGTGCGCGGCGGCTACATCTTGAAATGGCAGCCATTCTTGATCGAGGGCCGCGCGGAGATGGTCTGCACGCTTTACCTCCCGCTTTCGGAAGGCATCATTGATCAACGATACAAGCTCCTCGGCCTCACCCTAATCCGTGATGCACTCACGCGGAATCCGCTCGCGTTCTGCCTCGGCATGGGCGGCGCGGCGCGGCCTTTGCCGCAGACGCTGAAGATGCTCGGCTGGCAGGTTCACGATGTGCCGTTCTTCTTCATGCCGCTGCGCGCCGGAAGTTTTCTGACCCATCTGCAACCGCTCCAAAGCTCGTGGTGGAAACGCACCGCCGCTTGCGTCGCGGCACTCACCGGTGCTGGAGCCGCAGGGCTTGCATTCGTGAAAGGGTGGCGTCGCGCTCCGCGCCAGGTGCGCCGCGCGACGACGATGGAAGAGGTCGAGTCCTTCGGCGAGTGGGCCGATGACTCGTGGACTGAAGCGAGAGCCAGCTACTCGCTCTGCGCTGACCGATCGCGCGCTAACCAGAATCGCATCTACCGGAGCAGCGGCGGAGAAAACATGCGTGTGCTGGTGCGCGGCAATGGAAAGCCCGTCGGATGGTTTGTGGCACGCAGCCGCGCGATGAGCGGCCACAAATACTTTGGAAACATGCGCGTCGGCTCGCTCATCGACGCGCTCGCACGACCCGGCTTTGAGACACACGTCACCTGGGCCGCGCGGCAGTTTCTTGATGAGCGCGGCTCCGACATCATCGTCTGCAACCTCCAGCATCAAACTTGGCGCGATGCCATGCTGCGTGCCGGCTTCTTCAAAGGCCCAAGCAATTTTGCCTTGGCCGCATCTCCCAAACTTAGCACGCTGCTTGCGCCGTATGCCGAGCGCATCGAGCACGCGCAATTCATGCGTGGCGATGGAGAAGGTCCAACGCATCTTTGAGCACTCATGCCAGTTCCACCTCCAGACGTTGCGAAATTGTTCGCCAGCTTCGATGGCAGCTCCGCCGCCTATCAATCGCTCGCGCGCTCGCTCGATGGGGCGACATCGGAGTGGCCCGAGCTGCGCGTCGCCGTGCTCTCCACTTGCACGACTGAAGTGTTGCAACCCTTTCTCATTGTCGAAGCCGCCCGTCGCGGCCTCCGCCTCAACCTGTGGTTCGGTCCCTTCGGACAGATCGAGCAGCAGGTGCTCGATGCGCAAAGCCCGCTCTTCGCCTTCAAGCCAGATGTCGTCTGGATCTTCGCGCGCCTCGAAGACTGGGCCGAGCGCGAGCTGCTGCAATTCGCCGCGATCAATCTATCCGAACTTCGCGACGCCATCGTCAAACGCATCACCTCCATCACAGCGGCCGCGCGAAGCCGGACAAATGCGAGCCTGCTGTGGAGCAACTTCGCCACGCCGCGACTGCCTGGCGTGGTCAGCGCCCCAGGCTTGTCCGATGCGCGCTCGCTCAATGCGTTCTGCAACGCGCTCAACGAAGACATGGGCCGTGCGCTCGCGAATTTGAGCGGAGCTTGGATCTTTGATCTGGCTCACACGATCTCGCAATGCGGAGCCAGCCGTTGGACGGACTCACGCATGACGCTGCTCGCGCGCATTCCCTTTTCCGGCGAGGCGCTCGTCGCGCTATCACGATCACTGGCCCGTGTCTTGCGCGCGCTGCGAATGCCGCCGCGCAAATGTCTCGTGCTCGATCTCGACAACACGCTTTGGGGCGGAGTGGTCGGCGAGGTCGGCGTCGCGGGCATCAAGATGGGCGATAGTTTTCCCGGCAACGCCTATCTCGCGCTGCAAAAGGCGGCGCTCGCCTTGCGGAATCGCGGCGTGCTGCTCGCCATCGCGAGCAAGAACAACGAAGCCGAGGCGCTCGAAGCCCTTGCGCATCCCGACAGCATTCTGCGGCCCAGCGATTTCGCGGCGATGGAGATTCACTGGGAAGACAAAGCGACGAGCCTGCGTCGCATCGCTGGCAAACTGAACATCGGCATCGATGCGCTC
Source organism: Verrucomicrobiaceae bacterium (assembly GCA_031411695.1). Classification (GTDB taxonomy): domain Bacteria; phylum Verrucomicrobiota; class Verrucomicrobiia; order Verrucomicrobiales; family Verrucomicrobiaceae; genus JAIBCL01. The sequence goes on along the minus strand of JANOBO010000065.1, from coordinate 21,235 downwards.
GCGTTCTTCGATGACAATGCGACCGAGCGCGAGTGGGTGCGCGCGCAGATGCCCGAGGTCGGCGTGATCGAGGTGCCTGCCTCGCCTGCGGATTACGCGGCGGCGCTTGAAGCGAGCGAGATGTTCGACGCGCCGCTGGTCACGGCCGATGATTTGCGCCGTGCCGAGATGTATCAGCAGCAGGAGCAACGGCGCGCGTTGCAGCAGACGAGCGGCAGCGTTGAGGACTTCCTGATGAGCCTCGACATGAAGGTCCAGGTCGGCCCGGTGAATGGCGACACGTTGGAGCGGGTGGCGCAGTTGATCGCGAAGACGAACCAGTTCAACCTCACGACGCGCCGCCACACGCAGGCGGAACTCGCCGCGATGATCCAGGCGGGCGCGGTCGCGCTGTGGATGCGGGTGACGGATCGCTTCGGCGACAACGGCCTCACCGGCGTGATCATCGCTGTGCCGGAGAAAGAGGCTGGCCTGTGGCGCATCGACACGCTGCTGCTGAGCTGCCGCATCATCGGCCGCAACATCGAGACCGGCTTGCTGGGCTTGCTCGCGCGCGAAATCGCCAGTCGCGGCGCGCAGGTTTTGATCGGCGAGTTCATTCCGACGGCGAAGAATGAGCTGGTGCGTGATTTCTACCCGCGTCACGGCTTCACTGCGGAGAGCGCGGATGGACGTCTGTGGCGCAGGGAGTTGTTGCCGCTCGACAGTTTCGCGATTCCCAGCTACCTGCATCTCGCTTATGCCGAATGACTCCATCGAACCCAGATTGCGCCGCGTTTTCTCGCAGGTGCTCGCTCTGACTGAAGAATCCGTGAACGACGCCACCGCGCCGGACAACACCGCGCAGTGGGACTCTCTCGCCCACCTGCGCCTCGTGATGGCGGTCGAAGGCGAGTTCGGCATCACCATTCCCGCCGAGCAGATCATGGACATGATTTCGTTCAAGATCGCGCGGCTGATGATCGAGGAGCAGTCCGCTGCTTAGCGAATGAGCGCGACCTTCCACGCCGGACAGATCTTCACCGAGCGCTTCACGCTCGATGCCGGGGTGGTGCGGCGCTTTGCGGAATTCTCCGGCGACACGAACCCGCTGCATGTCGATGCGGGCGAGGCGCGCGAGTACGGCTTTCCGCACGCCGTCGCTCATGGCGCGATTCAGGTCGCCTATCTCTCGAAGCTGATCGGCATGGTCGTGCCAGGACCGGGCGCGCTGTGGACAGGACACCGCATCGAGTGGCTGCGTCCCGTTTTCGTCGGCGATGAGATTGAACTTCGGGTCGAGATCAAATCGTGGTCCGCGGGCGCGAGCCTGCTGCAATTGGGTTTCAGCGCGCAGAATGTGAAAGGAGAACTCGTCATGAATGGAGAAGCAGAAGTGAAAGTGGGACAGAAACTCGCGGCGGTGCGGCAGATTGATGCCGGACAAACCCGCGTGTCTCTCGTCACCGGAGCCTCACGCGGAATCGGCGCTGAGATCGCGCGGAACCTCGCGAGCCGGGGACCCGTGGCGCTGCACTATCACACGAACTCCGCCGCCGCGAAGACTGTGGCCGACGAGATCCGCGCAGCCGGAGGGACGGCGGAAATTTTCACCGCCGACCTCTCACAAGCCGGGGCCGGCACTGCGCTCGTGCGCGATGTCGCTGCAAAGCTCGGACGCATCGACATCGTGGTCCACGCGGCGACGACGCCCATCACCACAGCGACGCTGGCGCAATCAACGAGCGCGCAGTTCACCGCGTTTTGGCAGATCAATGTCGCCGCTGCGCTCGAGCTGATCCAAGCCGCCACGCCTTTGATGATGACTGAGAAGTTCGGGCGCATCATTTTCATGGGCACGTCCTACCTCTTCGGAGCGCCGCCGGCCGGCATGGCCGCGTACATTTCCGCCAAGCAGGCGCTCTGGGGCGTGGCGCGCGCCGCATCACTGGACCTCGCGCCGCAGGGCATCACGGTGAACATGGTGTCGCCGTCGATGACAATCACCGACCTGAGCGCACATGTTCCGCAGCGGATCAAGGAAGTGGAGGCGATGAAAAATCCCTGCCGCCGCCTCGCGACGCCGGCCGACTCCGCCGCAGCAGCCGCGTGGCTCGCTTCCGACGCGGCCTCGTTCATCAATGGCGTGAACTTGCCCGTGACCGGCGGACCGGTGTGAGGCAGGTGAAGGCTGCGTTCACTTTCGTGACCGGGCGAGAATGGCGATCACGCCGGCAAAGCGCTTGATGCCCGGCACGCCGAGGAGCATCTGGTCCAGCCAGCCGAGCGGCGTCTCGCCCAGATCAAACCAAGACTCGGGCAGCATCCGCCATAGCCGTGCGAGCAGGTAAAAGTGGCGCTGCTCCTCGATCACGAACCGCTCCCCGATGTGCCGCACTTCGGCGGCGCTCAACTGTCTTTCGTCAGGGCTCACGTCCTTCTCCACCGATGAGCGATCCCGCAGCCACTGCAGCGTTTTTGAATAGGCGACCGGCTCCAGAAAAGCAACGCGACCCCCGGGGCATAGCAGCCGCTCGAGCGCGTCCAGCGCGTCATCGACCGGCATGTGATGCACCACCGACATCGCGAGGACGGCATCGAAGGCGCCGTCAGTGAGATTCGTGCTCGCGCCATCGGCCACGATGAACTTCACGTTGTCGGACACGCCCTCGAGCACGGCGCGCTCGCGTGCGACATCGATCAAGTCAGGCGACACGTCGAGGCCGGTGACGCGGAAGCCGAGGCGTCCGAGGCGGCAGGCCATCTCCCCGCTGCCGCAGCCAAAGTCGCAGATGTGCCGCGGCTTGTGCATCGTGAGAAAGCGGATCACGCACTCCGGGTAGCGCGTGCGCCAGCGCGCGCAGGTGCGGTAGCGGTCCACCAGCTCTTGCGGTGTGACGGCGAGGTTCGCGCGCTCGCGTCTGGCGATGGTGGCGTGGAAGGCCACCTCGTTTTCCAACCGCTGTTCGTTCGTCGTGGACATGGGCTTGGGCGCTGAGGGAGGGAGCGCGACATGCCTGGTTCCAGGTCCCATGTTCGCCCTTGCTTTTCAGTTGCCTTGATTGCATCAACCGCGCAATGAAAAAATTTGCCCGTGGGATTCTGGATCGCGCGACGCTCGCCCTGCTGCGGTGGAACATCGCGGCGCGGGTGGTGTCGTTTCTCAGCTACCAGCAACGCCGCGTGACGCGACGCCGGCTGGAGGCGCGGCTGCGGGCCGCCGGCGTGTATGGCGATGAGGTGATCGACGGTCCGTTCCGGGGGATGAAGTACCCTCCGCTCGAGCAGTGGGCCTCTTGCCGCTTTGAAAAAATCATCGGCACCTACGAGCACGAGCTGCACCCGCTGATCGGGCGGCTGGCCGCCACGAAGCGCTACAAGTCCCTTGTGAATATCGGCGCGGCGGAGGGCTTCTATTCCGTCGGCTTGGCAAGGCTGTGTCCCGCCGCGCGGATGATCTCGTTCGAGGCGAAGGAGCCTCACGTCGCTTTTTGCAGGACGCTGGCGCAGTTGAATGGCGTGGAGGACCGCGTCGATTTTCGCGGCTTCTGCACGGCGGAGGCGCTGGCCGGGCTGGAGCTTGAAGGGCCGGTCCTCGTCGTGATGGACATCGACACGGGCGAGCGGCCGGTGCTGGATCCGGCAAAGGTGCCGTGGCTCACGGGCGTGGACATCCTCGTGGAACTGCATGATTGCCTCGAAGCCGGGCTGACGGAGCTGATCCGCGGCCGTTTCAAACACACACACCGGATCGATCAGATCACGAACGCGGGCCTGGAATACGCGCGCTATCCCGTGCTGCGGGATTTGTTGTTTCCCGAGATCGAGGCTCTCGTCGGTGAGGATCGCCGGGGTCTGCAAGACTGGCTTTTCATGGAGCCCCTGCGGTCGTGAGACGCCGCGCCGCGCGGGACGATCTCCGCCTTGTCACCGCAGGCGCGGCGCGCTAAGGAGAGGCCGCCGAATCCCCGGCACCGAAAAAACACGCACATGGAAGCCGCAGTCATCGTACCGACGTTGAATGAGAATGGAAACATCGGCTCATTGCTCGACGGCATCATGGGCGCCGATCCGAGGCTGCACGCGATCATTGTGGATGACGGCTCGACAGATGGCACGGACGTGACGGTGCAGGCGCGCATGGACGCGGGCGACGGGCAATCTTCGCGCATCCATCTGATCGAGCGCGGTCGGAAAATGGGCTACGCATCCGCCGTGCAGGACGGGATGCGCTATGCCTTGGAGAAAAAATGTCCGCTGATTTTGCAGATGGACGCCGACTTCTCGCACGATCCGGGCTACCTGCCTGCGCTGCTGGCGAAGAGCGCTGACTGCGATCTGGTGATGGGCTCACGCTACATCGCCGGCGGTGGCACGAAGAACTGGGGCCTTGATCGCAAAATCCTCTCCGGCACCGCGAACTGGCTGGCTCGCACCCTGCTGCGTCTCCCGGTGCGAGACTGCACCGGCGGCTTCCGCTGCTGGCACGCGGACCTGATCCGGCGCGCGGGCGTGCTGGATCAGAGGATCGAAGGCTACGCATTTCTGTTTGTGACGCTGGAGCTGTGTCACCGCGCAGGTGCGCGCTTTGGCGAGGTGCCCATCATTTTCTTCGAGCGTCAGCACGGCAAGAGCAAGATGAACCGTAGGATCATCCTCGAGGCCGTGCGCACGCTTTTCGCGCTTTGGTTTCGCCGGTTGAAAGGCTGATCGCGTGGCAGACAGAGCGGGGTCGTCATTCACCAGCCGCGCGTGACCGACCCAGCCAGGCATACAGCGCAGGGAGCAAAAGCAGGTTCAGCAGAGTCGATGTGGTGAGGCCGCCGACGATGACGACGGCCATGGGGTACTCGATCTCGTGGCCAGGGAGATTTCCGCGCAGCACGAGTGGCAGGAGTGCGAGCGCGGCGCAGAGAGCGGTCATGAGGATGGGGATGAGGCGTTCCTCAGCACCGCGCAGCACAAGGTCGAGGCCGTGGGTCATGCCTTCTTCTTGTTCGAGATGGCGGTAGTGGCTCACGAGCATGATGCCATTGCGCGCGGCGATGCCGAGGACGGTGACGAAGCCGATGAGCGAGCCGAGCGAGAGTGTGCCGCCGGACAGCCACACGCCGAGGACGCCGCCGATGAGCGCGAAGGGCAAGGTGAGGCCGACGAGGAGGGTGAGTCGCGCGCTTTGAAAATCGGCCTGCAACAAGGCGAGGATGCCGATGAGCGCGGCGATGGAGAGATAAAGCAGTCGCTCCTGCGCTGCGGCGCGAGCGGCGAACTCGCCAAGAAACTCGGGGTGATAACCAGTGGGGAATGGCAGCGCGCGGACTTTGTCCTCGATCTCGCGTGCGACGCTGCCGAGATCGCGTCCGTCGGCGACGTTGCAGGTCACGTCGATGCGACGGGACGCGCCTTCGCGTTTGATCTCATTCGGCGTGGGGATGATCTCGATGCGCGCGACATCGCCGAGCGGGACGTGTGCGCCTGCGGGTGTCTCGATTATCAGCTCGCGCAGGGATTGGATGTCGGAGCGGACGTGTTGCGCGCCCCAGACGGTGACCTCGTGGATTTTTTGGTCCTCGAAAACCTCGCCGACTTTTGCGCCCTTCACGAGCGTCATCACAGCGGCGCGCACGGCTCCCGGCGTGAGGCCAAAGTTGGCGACGGCTTCGGGCAGCAGTTTGATCTGGACATGCGGCACGAGCGATTGCGGCTCGACCTTGAGCGCCGTGACGCCTTCGATGCCGCTCATGGCTTTCCCAGCGGCCTCGGCGCGCTCGCGCAGCACAGCGAGGTCGGGGCCGAAGATGCGCACGACGATGGAGCCGCTCGCGCCGGTGAGCACTTCCTTCACGCGCTCGCGCAGGTACGTTTGCAGGTCGCGATACAGGCCGGGGTAGCCATCGACGGCCTCCTGAATTTTCGCGACGGTCTCTTTATAAGGCACGGATGGATCGACGCTCACCCATAGCTCGGTGAAGTTTGGTCCGACGACTTCATCGGCGACCTCCGCACGTCCGATGTGCGAGCCAAAGTTCCGCACGCCGGGGATCGTGCGCAGCTCTTTGCTGGCGAGAATGGTGATGCGCGTCATGGCGTCGATGCCGATGGCGGGTTTCTCGACCCAGTGCATGAGGAAGTCGCGCTCCTGGAAGTTTGGCAGGAATTCCTCGCCGAGTTTTTTCCAAACCATCCAAGTGCCTGCGAACGATGCGATGAGGAAGAGCACGGCGACTTTTGGCCACGAAACAAAAAACGGCAGCACGGCGCGGTAGATGGCCTTGAACAATCGCGAGACTGGCGACTCAAAATGGCGGCCTGGTTTTCCACGCAGCACCATGAGGCACATGGCGGGCGTGACGGTGAGCGCGACGACGAGCGAGGCGAGGATGGAGAGCAGGTAGGCGAGCGCGAGCGGGCGGAAGAATGATCCGGCGAGTCCGTCGAGGAAAAACACCGGCAGGCAGACGAGGCCGACGATGAACGTGGCATAGACGACGGCGCTGCGCACTTCGAGCGAGGCGTTGAGCACGACTTGGTATTTCGGAAGCGGATTGGCGAGCGCGACGTTGAGGCGGAGTCGGCGCACGATGTTTTCCACATCAATGATCGCGTCATCGACGACCTCGCCGAGCGCGATGACGAGTCCGGCGATGACCATCGTGTTCAGCGTCTGTCCGTAAGCGGCGAGCACGAGCACGGCGGCGAGCAACGAGAGCGGAATGGCCGTGATGCTGATGAGCGCGCTGCGCCAGCTAAAGAGAAACAGCAGCAAGATGGCGACGACGAGACCGCAGCCGAGCCAGAGCGCGTCGGTGAGATTGGCGATGGATTGCTCGATGAAGGTGGCGGGACGGAAGATGGTGGTGTCGATTTCCACGCCGGGCAGCGCGGGTTCCAATGCGGCCATCACGCGCTCGACCTCGCGGCTGACATCGAGCGTGTTTCCCCACGGCTGTTTCTCGACGATGAGCAAAATGCCAGGGCCGTCGTTGATGACTGCATCGCCAATGGGCGGCGGATGTCCGACCACGACCTCCGCCACATCGCCGAGGCGCAGCGGCGTGCCATCGCGGAAGGCGACGACACTGCGCGCGATGTCGTCCGCGCCGGTGATGGCGGTGAGCTGGCGAACGGCGAGGCGTTGGTTCGGTGTGTCGAGAAATCCGCCGGGCGTGAGCGTGGTGGCATCGCTCGCGGCTTTCATCACGGCATCGAGCGTGACGCCGTGGGCGCGAAGTCGCTCGGGATCGACGAGCACTTGATATTGTTTGTCGCGCTGGCCCCAGATGGCGACGTTTGCCACGCCGGGGATTGCCATGAGGCGCGGGCGGATTTTCCAGAGCGACAGCTCGCTGAGATCCATCTGCGTGAGCGTCTTCGAGGAGAGTCCGATCTTCATCGCGCGGCTCAACGATGAATGCGGAGCCATGAGCACCGGCGGCTTCACCACCTGCGGCAACCGGCCTTGCGCGAGCGCGAGGCGTTCCTGCACAAGCTGACGCGCGGCCATCAGGTCGGTGCCGTCTTGGAAGATCATGACGACGGACGAAAGCCCGAGCACGGATTTGGAGCGGATGGTTTTAAGCCACGGCAGGCCGTTGAGCGAGTTCTCGAGCGGCACGGTGACGAGCGCATCGACTTCCTCGGTCGAGAGCCCCGGCGCTTCGGTCTGAATCTCCGCCTGCGGTGGAGCAAACTCCGGGAACACATCGAGCGGCGCATGCTGCACCGCGCGCGCGCCGAAGAAGATCAACGCCCCCGCCAGCGCGAGCACGAGCACACGGAAACGCAGGGCGGAGGAGACGAGGGAGGAGAGCATTGGATGGATGCGCTACTTGGCTCCGAACTCCGTGCCGAAAAGCTCGGCGGCGCCGTTGGTCACGATCTTGGCGCCGACAGGCGGACCGCTGGCGAGAGACGCTTCGGCGCCGGTGACGCGGGTGACTTCGACGCGGCGGCGGATGAATTTGTCGGGGGCGGTGTTCTCATACACCCATTGATTGCCGTTGATGTCGTGGAGCACGGCGGCCCAGGGGATGACGAGGGTTTCGGCTTCGCCGGTGAGCGCGAGCGTGACGCCGACGCGCTGTCCAGGACGGAGGGATTGGCTTTTGTTTTCGATCTCGAAGAATAGATCGATGGTAGATGCGAGCGCGTTGGCGGAGGGCGGTGCTGCAACAGGCTTTGCGGTTTTGGTCGCGGCGCCGGCACGCGCGGCTAGGTCGGTGATGAGTGCTTCCTTGTCTTTGGCGATCAAGGCGAGATCGCCACTGTAAACCGGCACACGCACCCACACGCGATCCAGCGAGGAGCTGCCGCCGATGGGCGCGCCGAAGAGCGCGCGACGTGTCTCGGCGTTGTCGAGCGCGGCTTTGGCGGTGTCGAAGAGCGCTTTGGCTTCATCGACGGAGCGCTCGCTGCCGGATTGCGCGGCGACGAGTTTTTGCGCGCGATCAACGGCGATCTTCGCGGCATCCATCTGCACCTTGGCCTTCTGAATGTCGCCGTCAGCGAGGGCTTGCGCTTCCGCGAGCTTGAGTAGATCGGCGGAGGATGTGGTGGGCGGCGGCGCGAGCGGCGGCACCTTCGCTCCCGGCGCAACCATCGGGAAGATGATCTCCCCGGGATAGATGCGGACGCGAGGCATGGATTTTTTTGCGACGGCGACGGTGGTGATGCCGAGCCGCTCGGTGGCTTTCGGTGTGAGCGTGAGCGTGGTGAGCGCGGACTCAGGGACGGGGTTCTCGACTTTCGCGGCTGTCTCGACGGCTTGGGCGACGGAGGCCGAGAGGAGGAAAAGGAGGAGACAAGGTTTCATGACAGAGTTGAGTTTGAATGGCAGAAAAAAACGAAAGAGAGCGAGAAAAGAATTTCGAACTGCCTGGAAAGCCTCCGCGACCTCAGCCTCTCTGCCGCAGAGAGGAGAGAGGCTGAGAGGCTGAGAGGCTGAGATTGGTTGGATGAGAAAGTGCAATCAGCTCCTTCTTTTGTTTTTTCGTTTCTTTCGGCCATCACCACTTCCGAGCGGGCACCTGGATGGCGGCTTCGAGGGCGGCTAGCGCGACGCGCGCGTCTTGGATGGCTTCTTGCCGGGCGAGTTTGGCGGCGGTGACTTCGATGCGGCGGCGGGTGTGCTCGAGGGGAGAGATCTCTCCCGCATCCACCATCTTCTTGGCGGAATCGGCCTGCGTTGCAGCATCGTCGGTGAGCTTCGCCGCAGTGGCCGCCTTGGCTTGCGCGGCGCGGTACGCCGCGAGCGCCTGCTCGATCTGGCCGAAGACGGCGGCCTGTATGGCCTCAAACTTTGCCTGCGCGGTCTTTCTCTTCGCCTCCGCCTGCGCGATGGGGCCGCGATTCTGATTGAGGATGGGCAGCTCGACGGTGATGCCGAGCGCCCATTTGTTTTCGTTCTGATCGAGCTGGTAGCCGGGATTGAGATGCACATCAGGGTATTGTTTCGCGATCTCCAATCGCAGCGCGGCCTCTGTAGCGGCGTAGTCGGCCAGCGCTGCAAGCAGGTCCGCGCGGTGCGTGAGCGCGCGTTTGCGGGCGCGGCTGCCTGGTGCGGCTGGCAGTGTGTTGAAGACGGAGAGATCGAGCGACGCGGCGTCGATGGCGGCTGTGGCCACGCCTACTGCGGCTGCGAGCGCGGGCCGCGCGGTGGCGGATCTTTTTTCCACGTCATGTAGCGCGAGCCGTGCGCGGTTCAGGGAGAGGCGTGCCTGCGTCAGCTCGAAGGCTGGAGTCTCACCGGCCTTCACCTGCGCGTCGAGGCGTGTAAGCTCCTCCTCGTGCAGCGTCTGCTCCTCGCGCAGCAGGGCCTCGCTCTCACGCGCCGCATGAAGGTCGAGCATCGCGGAGTGAACTGCGCTGCGCGCCTCCCACGCTTTCGCGGCGACGCGGAGCCGTGCGGCCTCCGCCGTGGCGCGTGATTGCTCGATGCGGAGGTTGCGCTTCCCGGCCGTCTCGATGGGCACATCGAACGCGGGCGAGATGATCCATGGGGAGATGCCGCTGCTGGAACTGTTGTATTCAGGGGAAAAACTCAGCACGGGATTGGGCCGCTGCGCCGCCGTGATGATGCCAGCCTCCGCCTCCTCCGCCTCGGCGCGCGCGACGGCGACGCCGGGATGAAAATACGCGGCGGCCAGCGAGAGGCGGTCGGGCGTCCAGGTCTTTGAAGATGATCTTGCACCCTGTTCAGCGAGGAAGGTTTTCAAACCGGCGTCCTGCAACGAGCGACCGGAGAATGAGGAGGCGCTTGCGGATGCGGACATCGGGCGCGGCTGATAGTGAATGCAGGACGCGCACACGAGCACGAGCAGAAGGACGGAGCGCGGGAACATCATGGTAGCCTCATGTCTAACGATGGGATTGCCCGTCCGCAACCCTCTGTGTAGTCGTGATGCGCGACCTGCGTCACCGCTCCCGTCGGACGCCGGCAGGAGGTGCCGCCTTCACGCCGACGGCAAACCACACCGCGCCAGCCATGGCGAATGCAGCTCCCGTCGAGAACGCGGAAAGGGGCCCGTAGGTGTGCCAAAGCCAACCCATGAGCAGGCTGGCGGGCAGCGCGCCGATGCCGGTGACGAAGTTGAACGCGCCGAAGGCACGACCCCGTTGGGCGTCGGGATAGAAGTCCGCCACGAGCGCACGCTCCGCTGACTCCGTCAATCCGTGGAATACGCCATACGCGAGGAACAACGCCCACACATGCCACGGCTGGCTTGCAGAACCGAAGCCGAGATAGACCAGCGCGTAAACGCACCATCCGCCGATGATGAGCGGGCGCCGTCCGACGCGGTCGCTCAACAGTCCAGCGGGATAACTGCCCGCTGACTTCACGAGATTCAGCGCCAGCCACAGCAGCGGCAGGCTGCTCGCCGGCACGCCGAGCGCCTGTGCGCGCAACAGCAGAAAGGCATCGCTCGAATTGCCGAGCGTGAACAGCAGCACGGCGCCGAGGTAGCTCTTGAACGCGGCGGACGCTGTGAATGGGATGACGCCGTCATTCGCCTGCTTCGGTTCCGCCACGACGGGCTCTTTCGCTCCAAAGATTAACGCGCCCATCGCGGCCACCATCGGCACGGTCGCGATCCAGAAGAGCAGCCGGTAGTCGCTCGTGAACCAGTGCAGCATGATCCACGCGATGAGCGGACCGACCACGGCACCCGCGTTGTCCATCATGCGCTGCACACCGAAAGCCGCGCCGCGCTGCGCAGGCGGCACGGATGCCGCCAGCAACGCATCGCGCGGCGCACTGCGGATGCCTTTGCCGATGCGGTCGATGAACCGGGCGGCGAGGACCTGCCCTCCACTCGCCGCCAGCGCGATCAGCGGCCGCGTCAGCGCGCTCAGGCCGTAGCCGGCGATCATCAGCGGCTTGCGCTTTCGCACACGATCCGACCACCACCCACTGGCGATCTTCAACAAGCTCGCCGTCGATTCCGCGATGCCTTCGATGAGTCCGACGAAGGCCATGCTCGCACCGAGCGTGGTGGTGAGAAACAACGGCAGCAGCGGATAGATGATCTCCGAGGAAACATCCGTGAAGAAGCTCACCCAGCCCAGCGCCCACACCGTGGCGGGCAGCCGCATGCGCTGGCGCGATGCCGATGCGGTTGATGACGAGTCCATGTTCTAACTTATGGCAGCGGGTGACACATCAAGCGCACCGAAGCGTCCGAACTTCCACGCGAACGATGGCAGCACGAGCAGATTCAGCAGCGTCGATGAAACGAGCCCACCGAGGATGACGATGGCCATGGGCCCTTCGATCTCGCGGCCGGCTTCGCCACTGCCGAGCGCGAGTGGAAGCACGCCGAGTGCGGTGACGAGGGCGGTCATGAGGATGGGGAGCAATCGCTCACTGGCACCGCGTGCGACGGTTTCGAGATTCCACGCCGCGCCTTCGTGTTCGACGAGATGCTGGTAGTGCGAGATGAGCATGATGCTGTTGCGCGTGCTGATGCCGAACAGCGTGACGAAGCCCACGAGCGAGCCGATGCTGGTGTTCCCGCCTTCGGCAAAGACGGCGAGCACGCCGCCGACGAGGGCAAAGGGAAGATTGGCGAGCACGAGTGCGACGTGGCTGGCGCGGTGGAAAACAAGGCAGAGCAGCAGGATGACGGCGAGCCCGGCGACAAGCGAGTGGATGAGCAGTTCGCGCTGTGCCTTGGCTTGCTCCTCGGCAGCGCCGCTCCATTCGAGATACACAGCGCCGGGAAGCTTGACGTTAGCCTTCACTTTGGCACGGGCTTCTTTGACGAAGCTGGTGACGTCGCGCTTCTCGACGTTGCAGGTCACGGTTTGTCTGCGGCGCGCGCCTTCATGGTTGATGCTCGGGCGGCCATTGGTCAGCTCGACATCGGCGAGCTGCCGCAGCGGCATTCGCACGCCGTCACCGTTCATGAGCATGAGATCGCCAACCGTTTCGGGATCGCGGCGCGCGCTTTCGTCGAGGATGACGGCGAGTTCGTGAATGCGATTGCCGCGCACCATTTGCGCGACATCGGCTCCTTGAAACGCGGTCTGCACGGCTTCGAGAACTTCGAGCGGACGGAATCCAAACTGCGTGAGCCGCTCGGGCCGCAGATGCACGGCGAGCACGGGCGCGCCGGGCGGAGCCTGCACTTGCACGTCGGCATTACCCGGCGTGGCTGACAATTCGGCGGAGATTTCTTTCGCGACGAGGTCGAGCTGGTCGAGGTCTTCGCCGAAGACGTTTACGACGACCATCGCCGTCTCGCCGGAGATGCTCTCGCTGATCCGGTCACCGAGGAAGGTCATCACCTCGCTCTGAATGCCGGGGAATTCTTCGAGCATATCGCGCAAGAATGCCTGCGTCTCGACTTCTTCGGCGGGCGTGGTGCCGCGCTTCAGCTCGATGTGAAACTCGCTCTGGTTCGGCCCCCAGGTGTCCTCGCCGGCTTCTGCGCGGCCGACTTGTTGCTCGACAGTGGCGATGTGCTCGTTGGCGAGCATCATGTCGGAGAGTTGTTTACCGGTGCGCAGCGATTCCTCAATGGACATGCCAGGCCGGCCTGAGACGCCGACCACGAAGTGTCCTTCGCGAAACTCCGGCAGCAGCTCGCCGCCAAAGTAAGGCACCAGGGAGCACGCGCCGCCAACGAGCGTGAGCGCGCCAAAGATGGTGAGGCTGGGCCAGCGTGCGAAGAAGAGCAGCCAGTCGCGATGCAGCACTTTTAATCCGCGAATCCAGAACGGTTCGTCGTGCGCTTTGGCGCGGCTTAGAAAAATCAAACACATCGCCGGTGTGACGGTGAGTGCGACGGCGAGCGAGGCCATGATGCTGAGGATGAATGCCACGCCGAGCGGCCCAAAGAAGCGGCCTTGCAAGCCGGTCATCGTGAGCACGGGCGTGAACACGACGGCGACGATGAAGGTGGCATACACCACGGCGCTGCGGACTTCGATGGAGGCGTCGAGCACGACTTGCAGCAGTGCGCGCGGTTTTGGCAGCCCGGCGTTTTCGCGGAGTCGTCGCAAGATGTTCTCCACATCGATGATCGCGTCATCCACGACAACACCGATGGCGACCGCGAAGCCGCCGAGCGTCATCGTGTTCAGCGACACGCCGCGGCAGTCGAGGATGAGCACGGCGGTCAGCAGCGAGAGCGGGATGGAGATGAAGGAGATGAACGCGATGCGCAGATCCAGGAGGAAGAGCAGCAGCACGATGCCCACGAGCGCGCCCCCGATGAGGAGCGAATCCTGCACATGACCGAGCGCCGTCTCGATGAAGGTGGCGGGCCGATGCAGCCGGTCGTAGAGCGTGATGTCTTTCGCTTTCAGCACGGGGCGCAGTTCTTCGAGCGCTTTCTCCAGGCCCTCCGTCACGGTCATCGTGTTCGCGAGATACTGGCTTTTCAGCGTGATGAGCACGCCGGGCTTTCCCATGATGATGGTGTCGCCAAACTTTGGCTCCGCGCCGAGCACGACTTTCGCGACATCGCGCAAACGCACGACAGGCGAGCCTTTGCGCACGACGACTTCGCCCAGGTCCTCGGGCGTGAACATCTGTCCGCTCGTTTGAATGACCACGCGCTGGCCCGGTGTGTCGATGAAGCCCGCGCCGAGCACGCCGGTCGATGCCTTCGCGCATTCGAGGATGTCGGTGAGCGTGAGATCGAACGCGGCGAGCTTCTCCGGCATCACCTGCACCTGCAATTGCTCAACCTCACCGCCGAACACACTTGCCGCCGCCACGCCCTGCACGGCGAGGAGGCGGGGCTTGATGGTCCAATCGACAAGCGTGCGCAGATCGCGCCCCGACATTTTGTCGCAGACGAATCCAACCTTCAGCAGATCCATCGTCGATGACGTAAGCGGCGACAGCGTGGGCGCGCGGACACCGGCTGGCAATTGCAGCGCGAGCGTGCCCAGCTTCTCCGCGAGCGATTGCCGACCGATGTAAATGTCGGTGCGTTCCTTGAAGACGACGGTGACGACGCTCAATCCCTGAATGCTCTCTGAGCGCACGGACTCCAGCGCAGCCGCACCATTCACCGCGCTTTCAATCGGCCGCGTGACGAGCACCTCGACCTGCTCCGCCGACAGACCTGGCGCCTCCGCCTGAATCGTCACCTGCGGCGCGACAAACTCCGGGAACACATCGAGCGAAGCCTTCGACGCGATATAACCGCCCCAGCCAAGCAGCCCGAGCGCGAGCGCCATGACGATGCCGCGATGTCGCAGGGAGATTTCAACGATGCGTGAGAGCATGGCTACTCCAACTCGCCTCCGCCCTGGGCTTTGAGTTCCTCGCTGAGCAATGACGATGCGCCGACCACGACGATCACATCGTCTTCTGTCAGACCCGCGCCCTCGGTGATGAACCAGCCTTGGTCGGCTTCGAGCGGTGTGTCGAGCGTGAGGGGCTTGCGCACGTATTTCTCGGCCTCCTCCTGCGCATAGACCCAGGTGCGGCCGTCGTGTCGCAGAATGGCGCCGCGCGGAATGGCGAAGCCGGGGCGTGGTTTCTCGGGCAGCTCCATCCACGCGGTGAGCGCCATGCCGGGGCGTAGCGTGAAGGGTGGCTTCACGCGCAGGATAAATCCTTGCGCCTGCGTCTTCGGATTGGCGCTCGTGGCGGGTATGATGTCGGTGGTGGTGATGGGTTCGTTCTCTCGGCCGATGACCAGGATGCGCGCGGCCTTGGGCACGGCGGCGAGAGCTTCGCCCGGCATCACATCGACGCGGAGGAGCGCAACCGTGCCGCTGATCAGTTCGTCCATGAACGCGCGCCGCTTGGCGTCGTCGCTCGTGAAGATGCCGCCCCATTCGAGCTGCGCGCCGCGGATCAGGCCATCAACCTTGATCTTGTCGGCCTCATACTGCGCCTCGCTCGCGTCGAGCGCCTTCTTCGTGGTGTCGTTCGTGGCGGCGAGCGTGAGCGTGCGGTCGTTCGCGGCCTTCGATGCCTTCAGCGCGGCCTCCGCAGCGGCGACGTCGCCATCGAGCGCGATGAGCGGCGCAGGATTCATCACGGTGCCGAACGCCATGCGCCGCGCCTGCAGGTCCATCTTCCGCGGCTGCACCTTCTCGATGGCGAGAGCCGTGGCCTTCTCCTGGTCGAGCATGACGATGAATTCCTCCCGCGTTTCTTCTTCAGCAGGCGCTGCATCGGCCGATGCAGCGGCGGCTTCTTCCGCGACGGCAGGTTTATCCCGCTGATTGCGCACGCCCGTCCATAGGACGAAGCCCAGTCCGGCGAGCACGCCGAGGGTGATGAGAAAATGGAGGAGCTTTTTGAAAAGGTTCATCGCGCGAGAGGTGTTTGAGTCGCGGCTTCGAGGTCACCGGGCGCGGAGTGGATATCGGCGAGCACGTCCCTGAATGGGCTGAAGGTGGGGGCTCGTCCCACATCCGCGCTGAGCGCAGGTGATGGGGCTGCCGGAGCCGGCTTTGGCCATCCGCGCCTCGCCGGCGTCCCGCTGTGATTTCGCGCTGAATGGATGTCGGTCATGTGGTTGTCAGCGCCGGCGGGTTGCCGGAAAGCCGGGAGGAGGATGAGCGCTGCGCTTGCACCCCCCCACGACGACGTGGTGTTTGTGGCCGTGGGTTTCATTGGCAGGCCTATTCTCCCCTGGATGAGAGCTGGCGCATGCGCCAGATGATGAAAGGGCTGTCATCCAATGGGTCCCTGAAAGAGGGTTTACTCCGGGGTCGGGCCCCGATGCGGGATGAAAATGCTGTTATTATTTCGGCGCAGCCGGTCGCGGCAGTTTGAGCCAGTGCTGGCAAGCGGAACAACTTGGCCTAAAATGCGCGCCACGATGCGGGTGCTCATTGTCGAGGACGAAATGAAAATGGCCGCGCTGCTGCTGGAGGGGCTGCAGCACCACGGCCTCGCGGCGGAGGTGTGCGGCCGTGGTGATGAAGCGCTGGAGAAACTGCGCGGCGGCGGCTACGACGCGGCGGTGCTCGATGTGATGCTGCCGCGCATGGACGGAATCACCATCACGCGCAGGCTGCGTGAGCGCGGCAGCACGCTGCCCATCCTGATGCTTTCGGCGCTCGGCTCCGTCGATGAGCGCATCGCCGGCATCAACGCTGGCGCGGATGATTACATGGCCAAGCCATTTGCCGTGAAGGAAGTGGCCGCGCGCGTGAAGGCCCTCGGCCGCCGCGCGATGAAGATGCCGGTGCAGGCCGATGCAAATGTGCTCACGCTCGCCGATCTCACGCTTGATCTCATCCGCCGTGAGGCGCGGCGCGGCGGAGCGCGGCTCGATTTGTCGGTGCGCGAGACGCTGCTGCTCGAGGTGCTGATGCGCCACGCGGGCATGATCTGCGGACGCCGGCTGCTGCTCGAGGAAGTGTGGGAGCACCACTTCGACCAGGGCTCGAACCTAGTCGACGTGTGCATCCGCAGGCTGCGTCTGCGGCTCGATGAAGGCCACGAGGTGAAGCTGCTCCACACGGTGCGCGGCGCGGGCTATGTGCTCATGGAGGGCGCGCCGTGAGAATCCGGAGTGTGGCCTCACGGCTGGCTTGGAGCTTTGCCGCCGTGTTCTTCGGAGGCATGTTGCTCATCGCCGCGTTCGCGTACTTTGAGCTTGTGATCGAGCCGCGATACAAGAACGAGAAACGCGAATCAGTGATGCAAGGCGTGATCGAAGTCGCAGTCGAGGCCACGATCTCCGTGGCGCTGCTCTCACTCGGTGGCTGGTGGCTGGCGCGCCGCGCCTTGCGCCCGGCGGAGGTGCTGGCCGATGCGGCGGACCGCATTCACGAGGGCAATCTTCATGAGGTCATCGTGATGTCCGGGAGCGGCGCGGAGTTTGAAAGGCTGGCGAGCGTCTTCAATGCGATGACGGCGCGGCTCGACGCGTCGTTCCAGCGCGTGCGGCAGTTCACGCTCTATGCCTCGCATGAGTTGAAGACGCCGCTCGCCATCCTGCGCGCCGAGCTTGAACGGATGATGGACGACCCGCGACGCCGCACGGCGGACCAGGCGTCCGTCAGCAGGCAGCTTGATGAGATCGACCGGCTCACGCACATTGTGGATGGACTCACGTTCCTCACCAAGGCAGATGCCAATCTCATTCCGCTGTCATCCGAGACGGTGGCGCTGAGGCCGCTGGTCATAAGCTCCGTGGAGGACACATCGGCCTTGGCGGCCGAGCATCACGTCGAGGTCACGCTCGGGCGCTGCGATGAGGCGATGATCCAGGCGGACCGCCACCGGCTGAGGCAATTGCTCGTCATCCTCTGCGACAACGCGGTGAAGTACAACCGCCCCGGTGGCACGATCCACATCAGCCTGACGTGCGAGGACAGCGGCGCAATCCTGAGGATCTCCAACACGGGCGCAGGCATTCCGGCGGAGGAGCAGGGCCGGGTGTTTGAGCGCTTCTATCGGGGCAGCGGCGTGGGTTCACGGCGCATTGAGGGCAGCGGCCTCGGGCTGAGCATTGCGCAATGGATCGTCCATGAGAGCAAGGGCACCTTGCGCTTCAGTTCCGCACCTGACCAAACTGAATTCGTGGCGGGCTTCACCGCCGCCGCCGCACCCTCGCCGGGACAGGCTCAGTTTCCGCAATGCACGGGTGCGCCTGCCGCAGGTGTCGCGGCCCAGAAAATCACTTCCTGTTCTCCAGCAGCACACCCACGCCTCCCGGAAACAAACGCAGGCCGGAACGGTGCCTGATGATTTCTCGCCTCGCGCCGCGCCTCATCCTTGCTCATGCCCTGTGCGACCAAACGGCTGGCGCGGCGTGCCCTCTCTCTTTGTGATTCCAACATTGCGTTGTTACGAAACCGGGAGCCACGCGTGTGTTCAAAAAAAGGCGACTCCTATTTCTTCAGGCTCTCATCGCGCCCATGCAGCGGCCGGACCCAGATGTTCCGATACCGCACTGCCGTGTGGTGATCCTGAAGCGAGAAACTCCACTCCTGCGACGGGTGGTGGAACGCGACGGCATGGTGGGCCACCACGCCATTGGGCATCACCGTCATCATGGCAGGCAGTTCTCCCTTGCCGTCTTTGACGACCGCGCATTGCAGGATGATGTCATAGGTCTGCCGACTTCACTGACGGAAATGGCCCTCTTCGTTCGTGTTGGTGACACATGAAACCCCGGCTCATTCTCGCCCTTGCCTCCCTCGCGCTCCCGCTCACCGCGCTGGAAGTGCAACCTGACCGCACGGTCACCTTCACTTACTCCGCGCCGAGTGCCCGGGAGGTTTCAGTGTCTGGGGATTTTGGCAAGGCGGCTGCGATGACCAAGGGCGAAGGCGGCAAGTGGAGTGTCACGGTGGGTCCGCTGGAGCCGAACATTCACAGCTACAACTTCAACGTGGACGGCAGGCAGATCGCCGATCCGCTTAACAACCGCTCCAAGCCGCAGCGCTCGGGCATCTCAAACGTGTTCGAGATTCGCGGCGAGACGCCGTCGGCGTGGGATCGCCAAGCGGTGCCGCATGGCGTGGTGCATTTGCATGAGTATGACTCAAAGTCCGTCGGCACCATGCGGCGCTTGCGCGTCTATACACCGCCCGGTTACGATAGCGGCAAAGAGCAGCGCTATCCGGTGCTCTATCTTTTCCACGGCTCGGGCGACAATGAGGCGACGTGGACCGACTTCGGCCGCGCGCATGTCATTCTCGACAACCTCATCGCCGCAGGCAAAGCGAAGCCGATGCTCATCGTGATGCCCGACGGTCATACCCTGCCGCCCGTGCCGAGGGATTCGCCAAAGGCGGGCGAGGCGCGAAACAAGAACGCGAGCCATTTTGAAGGCGACCTCTTGTCCGAAGTGATCCCGATGATCGACCAGCAGTATCGCACGCGCGCCGACCGCGATGCGCGCGCCATCATCGGCCTTTCGATGGGAGGTAATCAAAGCCTCATCGTCGGCCTGAATCACCTCGACCTCTTCGCGTGGGTCGGCGGCATGAGCAGCGCCGTGCGTGAGCCCGACACACAGCTCGCGCCCTTCTTCAAAGATGTATCGACCGCCAACGACAAGCTGCGCCTGCTCTGGATCGCCTGCGGCAAGGATGACTTTCTGATCAATGACAACAAGACGCTCGACGCGATGCTCACCGCAAAGAAAGTGAGGCACACCTTCATCGAGTCCGCCGGCTCTCATGCCTGGCCGGTGTGGCGCCGGTATCTCGCCGAGTTTGCGCCGTTGGTGTTTCAATGAGAGCGCAGCAGCCAGCGGTTGCAAGTGGTCGGGCCAGGATCAACCTTGTGCCCATGAGCACTGTCGCTGTCAAAATTTCATCTCTCCTTCCCAAGCTTCGGCCCGCCGAGCGCGACGCCATCCGTGCGCTGCTGGACGAAGCGGATTACGCGGCATGGCGGGAGGACACCACGAAGTTTCGTCGGCTGATGCGCGGCAAAGCGCGTGACAATCGTCCAGCCAGCCAGATGGTCAGTGCGACCAGGCGATGAAGCTGGTGATCGACGCCTGCATCTTCGTGGCCGAGCAGATCGAAGGTCAGTCCGAGTTTCAGACGGCGGACCGTTTCTTCGATCTTTGCGTCAGGACAGGCGTCAAGCTCTACGCGCCCGTCATCGTGCTCGCTGAGGTTGCTGGAGCGGTCGCTCGGATCACCCGTGATTCTGGCCTTGGCGATGTGGCTGTGAAAAGGCTTGGCCAGTTTCCCAAACTGTCGTTGCGTCAGATCGACCTCGATTTTGCCGAAGCAGCAGCGCGCACCGCCTCGCGTTACCTGTTGCGTGGTGCCGACTCGCATTACGTCGCTCTCGCTCGCGAGCTCAAGTGCCCCTTCATTACCAACGATGATGAGATTCTCGAGCGCTGTCCGCAGACCCTGAAGGTCATGCGGCCTGGTGACTGGTTAAATTCGCCTCTGCGCCACTGACCGCGCTTCTGCGCGAGTGTGAGGCTGCAAAATTAAACCCGGCATGACTTCCGCCGAACCGTGTCGCGCGCATCGTGAAAGGGGAGCGCACTGTCGAACGCGGACTGCCACCTGCTTGCGCAGGCAGCTACATGGCGGGCGCGCATGCAGCTAATCTCACTCGTGAAGCATCTTTGCTTCCTCCGCACCTAGCGCGCGATCAAACACGGCGATCTCATCGAGGCGGCCTTCCCAGTTGGCGGCGCTGTCGCTGCGGCCTCCGAAGAAGCATTCACCGAGCGGGGTGAACGGCGCTATGACGCTGGTCGCTTCGAGTTCGAGATTGCCATTCAGATAAACACGCACGGCATTGCCATCGCGGACGAGGGTGACGTGCTGCCATTGCCAGCGGGGAATCTCGGTCTTGCCGGCGACGACGGCTTTATCGTCGGCGCCGTTGAGAAGGATGAGCCTGCCGGTGTTGCCGCTCTTGCCGCCGATGCCGAGATGATCGCCGTGCGCGCCGAGGCCGTGGTCGTGATCGCGGGAGAAGAGCCAGCCTGCGGTGTCGCGCCCGTCGTTCGGCATGCCGTTCCAAAACCACATCGAGACTGAGTAATGATCTCCGAGACCCGCGAAGCGCGCGCGGATGCGGCTGCCGACGAGATGCGGCGCGCGGTTCTTTTCGCCGCTGGCGCAGAAGGCGGCGGACTGCGGGCCTTCGAGGTAGTAGGCGACGTCGCGCTCGTAAACGGCGTCGTGCGCGTGAGCGCTCGCGTCTGCGGCGATGGGGCCGGTGAATTCATTGAGCCGCCAATAAGCGGCGGGCTTCATCGTGATCACAGCCTTGGCCGCAGTGCCGTCGCTGAGTTTCCATGCATGACGCGGCTTGCCGCTGACTTTCTCGAGCAAGCCGATGGCC